>NZ_JBFBFU010000005.1:0-357190 GCF_040684355.1 Kitasatospora sp. NPDC091276
CACTCGCGTTGAGCGGCACGGCAACCACCGGAATAGGGCGGTCCCGCGCACTGCGTCCTCGCTAGTGTTTTACTTCAAAAGGAATCTCCAACCCCAGAAGATTCTGAGGCCGGGGATGTCAACATATCTGGCGTTGACTTTTGGCACGCTGTTGAGTTCTCAAGGAACGGACACTTCCTTCGGACCGCCTTCCAGCGGGCCCTCCGGGCGCTTCGTTCTTTCGTGTTTCCAGCTTACCAGATGTTTTCCGCTCCGTTTTCCGGAGTTTCATTCATCCGATTTCCCGAACTGGCCGGGCCGCTTTCCGCGACGGCCTCCACATTAGCGCATTTCGGTTGTCACCCGAAATTCACACTCACCACGGTTGACGGGAACGCCAACAAACCCATGTGAATGGGTATCGAGGTGAGGGTGGGTCCTGCAGAGTGGGATGGCCGCATCAGCGACTCGTTCAACACTAGGCCACCCGGACGACATCGTCAAACACCGAGGGCGGGATCCGGCTGGATCCCGCCCTCGTATGTCGAAGCCGCAGCTCAGCGGCGTCGTGTTTCGGTCACGCCGTAGCCGGAACCAGCTCCGCCGCCGCCAGGTTGCGCTTGCCGCGGCGCAGCACGAGCCAGCGACCGTGCAGCAGGTCGGCCTCGGCCGGCACCGCTTCCTCGTCCGTCACCTTGACGTTGTTGAGGTAGGCGCCGCCCTCCTTGACCGTGCGGCGGGCGGCCGAACGGCTCGGTGCGAGGCCGACGGCGACCAACAGGTCGACCACCGACTGGAGTTCGGCCACCTCGGCCTTCGGGACCTCGGCCAGGGCGGCGGCCAGGGTCGGCGCCTCCAGGTCGGCGAGGTCGCCCTGGCCGAACAGCGCCTTGGACGCGGCGACCGCGCGCTCGTACTGCTCGGCGCCGTGGACGAGGGTGGTGAGCTCCTCGGCGAGGGCTCGCTGGGCGAGGCGGGCGGCGGGGCGCTCGGTGGTCTCGCGCTCCAGCTCCTCGATCTCCTCCTTCGAGCGGAAGCTGAAGATCCGCAGGAAGTTGGGGACGTCCCGGTCGTCCGCGTTCAGCCAGAACTGGTAGAAGGCGTACGGGGTGGTCAGCTCGGGGTCGAGCCAGACCGTGCCGGACTCGGTCTTGCCGAACTTGGTGCCGTCGGCCTTGACGATCAGCGGCGTGGCCAGCGCGTGCACGGACTTGGCGTCGGCCTTGCGGATCAGGTCCGTGCCGGCGGTCAGGTTGCCCCACTGGTCACTGCCACCGGTCTGCAGGGTGCAGCCGTAGCGGCGGTTCAGCTCCAGGTAGTCCATGCCTTGCAGGATCTGGTAGCTGAACTCGGTGTAGCTGATACCCGCGTCGGAGTTGAGCCGTCGGGCGACGGCCTCCTTGGCGATCATGTTGTTGACGCGGAAGTACTTGCCCACGTCGCGCAGCAGGCTGATGGCCGACATCCCGGACGTCCAGTCCAGGTTGTTGACCATGCGCGCCGCGTAGGGGCCCTCGAAATCGAGGAAGCGCGAGATCTGGCCCCGCAGCCGCTCGACCCAGCCGGCCACCGTCTCGGGGTCGTTGAGGACGCGCTCGGCGGTGGGCTTCGGGTCACCGATGAGGCCCGTGGCGCCGCCGACCAGGCCGAGCGGGAGGTTTCCCGCCTGCTGGATGCGGCGCATGGTGAGGATCTGCACGAGGTTGCCGAGGTGCAGGCTGGGGGCCGTCGGGTCGAAGCCGCAATAGAACGTGACCGGGCCGTCCGCGAACGCCTTGCGCAGTGCGTCCTCGTCGGTGGACAGGGCGATCAGCCCCCGCCACCGCAGCTCGTCGACGATGTCCGTCACGGTCACGCTTCTCCTTCGATCGGGCGCCCGCCCGGTGGCGGCCCGTTCTCTCGGACCCCGGGTCGGTGCGACTCCAGCGTGGTAGAGCCTACGCGGTCGGGGCCAGCGGGTTTTCCCCGAGCGTCGTGCCGCACTCCTCCCCCGGCCGCTCCGGCGCCTGCCCGATACCGGAAATTCCGTTGTTCGTCGGCTGTGGGCCCGTTCAGAGTGGTGTCACCGCCGTGCGGCGGCAGTGACGTGTGTGGAGACGGTCGTGCCGCCGTGGCACGCCCGCGGGAAGGGTGTGCCGAGTGCGCAACACGCTGGTTCTGAACGCGAGCTACGAGCCCCTGACGACGGTGTCGCTCCAGCGCGCCGTCGTCCTGGTGCTCCAGGACAAGGCGGTGGTGGAGCAGGCGCATCCGCTGCGCACGGTCCGGGGGACGGGCGTCAGCATCCCGGTGCCCCGGGTGATCAGGCTTCAGCGCTACGTGAGAGTGCCGTTCCGACAACAGGCGCCGTGGTCGCGGCGGGGTGTCCTGGCCCGGGACCAGCACCTGTGCGCGTACTGCGGGCGGCGGGCCACCACGGTGGACCACCTGCAGCCCAGGTCGCGCGGCGGGGAGGACAGCTGGTTGAACACCGTGGCCGCGTGCCCGGAGGACAACCAGCGCAAGGCGGACCGGACACCCGAACAGGCCGGGATGAGGCTGCTGCGCCGGCCGTTCGTGCCGACCCCGCAGGCCACCCTCATGCTGGCGCTCGGCCTGCGCGGCTCGGAGGCCCGGGAGCTGGCCGACTGGCTGCCGGCCGTGCCGGGCCAGCCCGCTCCGACAGCCGTCCCGGCCGCGTGAGCGCCGCCGCGAGCCGCGCCCTACGGGGCCCGGGCTAACCCTTCGCCTGGTAGCCCGCCGCCGTGCCGTAGTTGGCCGAGTGCTCCGGCATCACGACCACCCGCCCGCCGCCGATCAGCACCCGCCCGGAGACCAGCAGCGAACCGGTGCCCTGCGGGAAGTTGCCGCCGGTCGCCTCCTGGCCGCCGGCCAGCGGGAACCGGCTGAGGCGGGCGGGCTGGTCGCGGCGTTCGTCGGCGGCGAGCACGAGCGCGCCGCCGTCGACGCCGACCGCCCGGACGGTGCCCTTGGCGGCGGTCGGCGCCTTCCAGCGCTGCTTGCCGGTGTCGAGGTCGTAACCGACCGCCGCGGCCGGTCCGCCGCCGTTCGCCGGGACGAGCGTGGTGACCATCGTGCGGTTCTGGAAGAACACCTCGGGCGTGGCCGAGAACGTGCCGTGGCCGACGTCCAGCCGGCCGCCGTCGCCGACCACCGGGATCTCGGCGGCCGGGTCGCCGCCCGCGCCCCAGGAGAACACCCGGTCGTCCTCCGGCTTCTCGCCCGTGGTGAGGACGACGGACGGCTCGGCGGACAACACGGTCACCGTCTTCGGGCGGTTGTTCAGGCCGCGCCACCAACTGACCTTGCCGTCCGCCGTGTTCAGCGCGACGGCCTGGTCGGCGGGGGTCGAGTCGGCGCAGGAGGAGGCGACCAGCACGGTCTTGCCGGTCACGCCGCCGGACAGGGTGCAGAACTTGCCCTGCCCGGTGTACTGCCAGACGTCCTTGCCGTCCGCGGACTCCCAGGCGACCGCCCGGTCGTCGCCGACCGCGATCACCTTGTCCTCGGTGACGCCGATCCGCGCGCCGTACGCGCCCTTGGCGTCCGAGACGGTCTTCGTCCACGCGGTCTTGCCGGTCTTGGTGTCCACGGCGGCGACCAGCGTGCACGGGCTCTTCGGGTCGGCCTGGGCCCGGAACAGCACCGCGCCCAGCCCCGCCTGGTTGACCCCCGCCGACAGCCCGCACGGGACGGCCCCGGCGGCCGGTGGCTCGACCGACCAGACGGGCTTGCCGGCCGCGAGGTCGTAGGCCCGCACACCGGCGGCGTCGGCGCGGACCACCGCATCGGCCAGCAGCCAGCTGCCGACCAGCGTGTCGTCACCCGACGACCCGGACGCGGCGGGCTGGGCGGACCACACCTTGGTGTGCGCGACGGCGAAACCGGGCTCCCCGCCGCTGCTCGCGGCCGCGCTGCCGCCGCCCTCGGCCCCGACCATCAGACCGGCCGCGACCAGCACGCCCAGCGCGGCCACCCCGGCTCCGGTGCGCACCAGCAGGGTCCGCCGGCTGGGCACGTGCTCGCCGGTGAGCACCGCCCCGGCGGCGGCGCGGGCCCTGGCCGAGAGCGAAGAGCCCGCCGTCGAGGAGCCTGCCTTCGGGGACCTGCCCCGACGGGCGACAGCCCGCGACGGCGCGACGGGCGCGGCCTCGGGCGTCGTGTCCGGCTCGGGCTCCGGCGCCGTGGACGGCTCCACCGGAACGGGCTCGGCGTCCTCGATGTGCACGTACCCGTCGGCCGAGTACTCCGCCCCCACCGGGACGTACAGCCCCTCCCCCGCAGGCTGCTCCGGGACGGCGTACGGCGCGTACTGCTGCTGCCCGTGGTCCGGGTACGGCTGGTACTGCTGGTACTGCCCCTCGGCGTAGCCGCCCTGGACGTAGCCGCCCTCGGCGTACCCGGTCTCGGCGTACCCGGTCTGGACGTAGCCGGTCTGGACGTACTGCGGGTCCTGTCCGTACGGCGAGCCCTGCCCGTCCTGCTGCGGGTCCTGTCCGTACGGCGAGCCCTGCCCGTACCCGCCCTGCCCGTAGCCCGCCGCCGTCTGCCAGTACTCCTGCTGCGGGTGGTCCTGCGGCTGCGGCTCCTGGTGCCCGCCGCCCAGCCAGGCCTGCTGGCCCGGGGGGTACCACGGCTGCTGCTGGGCGTCTCCGAAGGGCTCCTGCGCCATCCGTTCCCGTCCCTCCCGAGCCGCCTGCCGATGCGGCAGTCAGCATCTCACGCCCGTTCGAGCGCGCCGCCCCGGCCTCGGGGGGTCGGGGAGGTCAGCCCGCGGACTCGGCCTTCAGCGCCTCGTCGATGCGGGCGGCCAGGGTGAAGTCCAGGCCGGTCAGCCCGCCCGCGCTGTGGGTGGAGAGGACGAAGCGCAGGGTGCGCCAGCGGATGTCGACGTCGGGGTGGTGGCCGAGCGCCTCGGCCTGTTCGGCGACGGCGACGACCACCCGGATCGCCGCCGGGAAGTCGGGGGCGTCGGCCACGCGGACGACGCTGTCACCCTCCCTGGTCCACCGCGGCAGTGCGGCCAGGGCCGCCGTGATCTCGTCCTCGCTCAGCCGTGCCCTGCTGCTCATCGAAGCTCTTCCGTTCGTCGTCTCGTCGTCCGGTCAGGCGTGCACTGCGAGGAACATACCGAGCCGGGGCCCTCCGCACCGGACGACACAGCCGCTGACGGGCAGCCCCCCGGCGGGCGTCCCCCGACGGATGCTCAGCTCATCAGCTCAGCAGCAGTTTGGTGACCGCGGCGAGGCCGACCACCACGATGATCCCGCGCAGCGCGGCCGGCGGCAGGCGGCGGCCGACCTTGGCGCCGAGCAGGCCGCCGACCAGCGAGCCCGCCGCGATCAGGCCGGCGGCCGCCCAGTTGACGGTGGAGGTGAACAGGAAGAACAGCGCGGCGACGCCGTTGACGACCATCGCCAGCGCGTTCTTCACGGCGTTGATCCGCTGCAGGTCCTCCTGGAGCAGCATGCCCATCAGCGCCAGCAGCAGGACGCCCTGCGCGGCGCCGAAGTAGCCGCCGTAGATGCCGGTGAGGAAGACGCCGACGAACAGCAGCAGGCCGCCGTCCGGGTCCCCGTCGGGGCGGCGGCGGGCGGCGACCGCCTTGGCGACCTTGGGCTGGATCACCACCAGGACGAGGGCGAGCAGGATCAGTACCGGGACGATCGCGTCGAAGGCGCCGTTCGGCAGTCTGATCAGCAGCAGCGCGCCGACCAGCCCGCCGAGCAGCGAGGCGGTGCCCAGGCGCAGCAGCCGGTGGCCCTGGCCGGCCAGCTCGCGGCGGTAGCCGATCACGCCGCTGAGCGAACCGGGCACCAGGCCGAAGGTGTTGGAGACGTTGGCGGTGACCGGCGGAATCCCGATGGCGAGCAGCACCGGGAACGTGATCAGCGTGCCGGAGCCGACGATCACGTTGATCATCCCGGCACCGACGCCCGCCACCAGGACGGCGATGCCCTCCCAGAGCGTCATGGGTCACCTCTCCTCTCGGTCCTGTCCGGGGGGATCATGCCGGACGGCCCACCGGTCGGACCAGGGCCGCCCACGATTCGGGACACGCACCACCACGACCGCCACACGCCACGACCGCCACACGCCACGACCGCCACGACCGCCACACGCCGGGGGCCCGCCACCGTGCGGTGGCGGGCCCCCGGGCCGGACGGTTCAGCCGGTCACTCCGGGTCGATCTTGCGGTACTCGCGGGCCGGGTCCACCCGGGGGCGGGCGGCACCCTTCTCGGTGTCCACCGGGCGCGGGCCGGCCGCCGGGTCGAGCGGCACCTGGGTGGCCGCGGGGGCCGCCTGCGGGACGCTCGGGGCGGCGACCGCGCCGCCGTTGACGCCGGGGTTGCCGGTCAGCCCGCCGAAGGCGCCGCCGAGGCCCTTGAGGGCGTCGCCGACCTCGCTGGGGATGATCCACAGCTTGTTGGAGTCGCCCTTGGCCAGCTCGGGCAGGGTCTGCAGGTACTGGTAGGCGAGCAGCTTCTGGTCGGCGTCGCCGTCGTGGATGGCCTCGAAGACCGTCCGGATCGCGGCCGCCTCACCGTCGGCGCGCAGCACCGCGGCCTGCGCCTCACCTTCGGCCCGGAGCACGTCGGCCTGCTTCTCACCCTCGGCCTTGAGGATCTGGGCCTGCCGCTGGCCCTCGGCGGTGAGGATCGCGGCGCGCTTGTCACGGTCGGCGCGCATCTGCTTCTCCATCGAGTCCTGGATGGAGGTGGGCGGCTCGATCGCCTTCAGCTCGACGCGGTTGACCCGGATGCCCCACTTGCCGGTGGCCTCGTCCAGGACGCCGCGCAGACCGGCGTTGATGACCTCGCGCGAGGTCAGGGTGGATTCGAGGTCCATCGAGCCGATGATGTTGCGCAGCGTGGTGACGGTCAGCTGCTCGATGGCCTGGATGTAGCTGGCGACCTCGTAGGTGGCCGCGCGCGGGTCGGTGACCTGGTAGTAGATCACCGTGTCGATGTTGACCACCAGGTTGTCCTGGGTGATCACCGGCTGCGGCGGGAACGGCACGACCTGCTCGCGCAGGTCGATCCGGTTGCGGACCCGGTCGATGAACGGGACGACGATGTTCAGGCCTGCGTTGAGCGTCCGGGTGTAGCGGCCGAAGCGCTCCACGATCGCGGCGCTGGCCTGCGGGATGACCTGGATCGTCTTGATCAGCGCGATGAAGGCCACCACGACCAGGACGACCAAAACGATAAGGACGGGTTCCACGGACTCTCCCCTAGATGACCAGGGCGGTCGCGCCCTGGATTTCGACGACGTCGACCTGCTGCCCCGGTTGGTACACGCTGTCCGGGTGGAGCGCGCGGGCCGACCAGATCTCGCCGTTCAGCTTGATCCGTCCGCCCTCCCCGTCGACGGTTTCCGCGACGACCGCGGTGGCGCCCTGGAGCGCCTCGATGCCCATCTTGATGTGCGGGCCCTGCCGCAGTTGCCGGTAGGCGATCGGGCGGACGAAGACCAGCAGCGAGACCGAGACCGCGATGAAGACCAGGGTCTGCCAGACCGCGTCTCCGCCCAGCCCGGCCACGCCGGCGGCCGCCAGCGCACCGACCGCGAACATGGCGAACTCCGGCATCGCGGTCAGCACCAGCGGTATGCCGAGCCCGACGGCGGCCAGGAGCCACCAGATCCAGCTGTCCACGTGTCCATCCTAGGGAGCGAAGGGCCTTCGAGGCGGACAGTTCCCGCAGGTCGAGGGGCGGAAACCGGTCGCGCGTACGACCGGTCCCCGGAAACCCGACGACATCGGAGCGTGCGAGGCGCGGACGGGGGCTCAGCCCAGCGGCAGGCCCTGCGCGGACCAGCGGTCCCCGTGGCGCTCCAGGGTGAGCGGCAGGCCGAAGCACTTGGAGAGGTTGCGGGCGGTCAGCTCGGTGTCGATCGGACCGGCGGTGAGCACCTTGCCCTGGCGGATCATCAGGACGTGGGTGAAGCCCGGCGCGATCTCCTCGACGTGGTGGGTGACCATCGCCATGGCCGGGGCGAACTCGTCCTGGGCGAGCGCGCCGAGCCGGCGGACGAGGTCCTCGCGTCCGCCGAGGTCCAGGCCGGCCGCGGGCTCGTCGAGCAGCAGCAGCTCGGGGTCGGTCATCAGGGCGCGGGCGATCAGGGTGCGCTTGCGCTCGCCCTCGGAGAGGGTGCCGAACTTGCGGCCGGTGAGGTTGGACATGCCCATCCGGTCGAGCAGCGCGAGCGCGCGGGACTCGTCGAACTGCTCGTAGGTCTCCTGCCAGCTGACCGTCATGCCGTAGGCGGCGGTCAGCACGGTCTGCAGCACCGTCTGCTCGGCCGGCAGCTTGTCGAACATGGCGGCGCCGGCCAGGCCGATCCGGGAGCGCAGCTCGAAGACGTCGACCTCGCCCAGCTTCTCGCCCAGCACCGACACCTTGCCCGCGGTCGGGAACAGGTAGGTGGCGGCGATCTGCAGCAGGGTGGTCTTCCCGGCGCCGTTGGGGCCCAGGATGACCCAGCGCTCCCCCTCGGAGATGGACCACGAGACCTGGTCGACCAGCGCGCGTCCCTCCCGGACCACGGATACGTCCACCAGCTCCAGCACGTCGCTCATGCCTACGCCTTCCCCAATACAAGAATTTCGGCCGTCGGTGCGGGCGGCGAGCCTACTCCGGCAGCCGGTGGGCACGGGGTGGGTGCGCCGCACACGCATGGGCAAACCTACGCCACGCGGATGACCGCCGATTCCGTAGGCTGGCCGGATGCTCGCGACTCCTCCCGACAATCCGTACGAAGAACCCCGTTCGGGGCGGCTGACCGCGTGGGGCAACGCCCTGCTGGCCGGTCTGGTGCCGCCGGACAACGCCGCGGCGGCCGTGCTGGGCGACGACGAGAGCCACCGGGTGACCGGGCTGCCCGGGGACGGGCCGGGCGAACGGCACGGCCTCACCTGGGCGCTGGGACGGCTCCGGGTGCTCGGGGTCAAGGGCCTGCGACTGGCTCTGCCGTCCGCCGGGCACCCGCTGGGGCTGACCGGTCCGGCACCGTTCAACGAAGCGGCGATGGGCGTCGGGGAGGCGGTGCTGGCGGTGGGCGTCCCGCTCGGACTGGTGCCGGAGGTGGAGGTGTTCGGCCCGGCCGGGGACCGTTCGGCGACGGTGCTGTGGCGCTGCCTTGAGACCAACGACACACCGCCGGCCGACGTCCCGTCGCTGCACGAGGCCGAACGGGAGCTGGCCGACGGGCTGCGCGAGGCGACGCTCCTGCTGACCCGACTGGACGTGGCGGGCGCCGGACCGGAGGCGCTGCGGGCGCTGGAGGCGTACCGCCGGCGCGGGCACGCCGAACTCCTGGCGCCCGGGTACCCGCCGCGTGCGGTGCGGGTGCTGGAGTCGGCCCGGCAGGTGTCGGCGCTGCTGGCGATCGCCTCGGGCGGGCACGGCGCGGCGGTCAGCGCCTCCGAGATGGCGGCGCGGCAGGCGGTGCTGGCGCCGCTGCGGCGCACCGCCCGGCGGGCGCAGGTGGCGGCGTACAACGCGCTGGTCGACGAGCGCGAGGACCGCTGAGCACGGGAGCCGCTCAGCACGAGGACCGCTGAACACGGGGCCCGCTCAGCACGGGGCCCGCCGAACACGGGGCCCGCTCAGGACGCGGACCGCTAGGACGGGCCGCCGTCCCGCGCCTCGCCGTTGCGGACGGCCCACAGGGCCGCCTGGGTGCGGTCCGCCAGGTCCAGCTTCATCAGGATGTTGGAGACGTGGGTCTTCACCGTCTTCTCCGACAGGTGCAGGCTGCGGGCGATCTCCCGGTTGGAGCGGCCGTCGGCGATGTGGCCGAGGACCTCGCGCTCGCGTTCGGTGAGGGTGCCGCCGCGGCCCTGCGGGGCGCGGGGGCCGTCGTCGGCGAGCAGCGCCTCGGCCAGTTCGGGCTGGAGCAGGACGTGGCCGGCGTGCACCGAGCGGATCGCGCCGGCCAGCGCCTCCGGGTCGACGTCCTTGTAGACGTACCCGGCGGCGCCGGCCCGCAGCGCGGGGACCATCGTGCGGTGCTCGGTGAAGCTGGTGACGATCAGGATCCGGGCCCGGCTGCCCTCGCCCTTGAGCGTGCGCAGCGCCTCGATGCCGTCGACACCGGGCATCTTGAGGTCCATCAGGACGACGTCGGGGTCGAGTTCGCGGGCGCGCTCGACGCCCTCCGCCCCGTCGGCGGCCTCCCCGACCACCTCGATGTCGTCCTGGACCTCCAGGAACGTGCGCAGCCCGCGGCGGACCACCTGGTGGTCGTCGACCAGCAGGACGCGGATCGACGGCGTGCTGTCAGGCGGGTTGTCAGGCACCGGGGACCTCCATCTCGACGAGCGTCCCCCGGCCGGGGGCGGACTCCAGGGTGAGCGTGCCGCCGACGGCGGCCGCGCGGTCGCGCATCGAGGCCAGGCCGAGGTGGCGCCCGGCCCGGCGGACGGACTCGGGGTCGAAGCCGTGCCCGTCGTCGCGCACCCGCAGCACGGCGCCGCGCGCGGGCGTGCCGGCCAGGGTGACGGTGACGCGGCCGGCTCCGGAGTGGCGCAGCGCGTTGTGCAGCGCCTCCTGGGCGACCCGCAGCAGCGCGGCCTCCTGCGCGGGCGGCAGGGCGCGGACGCCGTCGGCGGCGAAGGCGACGTCCGCGGTGTGGGCCCGGTCGAGGACCTGCACCTGGGAGGCGAGGGTGGCGCTCAGCCCGTCCTCCTCCAGGGCGGCGGGGCGCAGTTCGACGACGACGGCGCGCAGTTCGTCGGCGGCCTCGGCGGCGAGCCGGGCGACCTCGGCGAGTTCGGCGCGGGCCCGGGCCGGGTCGCGGTCGACGAGCGTGGCGGCGGCCTTGGCGGTGAGCCGCAGCGAGAAGAGCTTCTGCGCGACGGCGTCGTGCAGGTCGTGGGCGATGCGGGCGCGTTCGCCGGCCAGGGTGAGCTCGCGGCTGCGCTCGTACAGGCGGGCGTTGGAGAGGGCGAGGGCGGCGTGCGCGGCGAGTATCCGCAGCAGTTCCTCGTCGTGGTCGGTGAACAGGCCGCCGCCGCGCTTGTTGGCGAGGAAGATGACGCCGGTGACCTGCGGTTCGTCCTCGGCGGCCTCGGCGTCCAGGATGGGCATGCCGAGGAAGGCGTCCATCTCGGGGTGGGCGGCCGGCCAGCCGCCGAAGGCCGGGGCCCTGCGGACGTCGGCGAGCCGGGTGGGGCCGGTCTCGTGCAGCATCTTGGCGAGGACGCCGTGCTGGCGGGGCAGCGGGCCGATCGCCCGCCACTGCTCGTCGGTGACGCCGTCGACGACGAACTGGGCGAAGCCGCCGTGGTCGTCGGGCACGCCCAGAGCCGCGTACTCGGCGCCGAGCAGGTCGCGGGCGGAGGCGGTGATGCGGCGCAGCACCTCGCGGACCTCCAGGTGCCGGCTCATCGCGAGCAGCGCCTGGCTGACCGCCTCGATGCCGGCCAGGCAGGGGTCGCAGCCGGGCATCGGGCGGGCCGGGCCGCGCAGGTCGAGGTGCGGACCGGCCGGGCTCCGGTGGTCGCTGGGCGTGCTGGGCATACCGCCAAACTACCGCCGCCGCGGGCGCCGCCGCGTCGGTCCGCGGCCGGGGTGGGCGCAGGTCCGGGGACCTAGGTCTCGGGGCCCGCGCAATGGAGGAGGGGCGGCTCTCCGGGTGATGGGAGAGCCGCCCCTCGTCGGGCGGGGCGAAGGGGGTCAGCCCTTCTGCATGACCTCGGGCTCGTGGCGGCGCTGGAGCCGGGTGACGATGACGCCGATGACGATCGAGATCGCGATCAGCGCGCCCGCGTCGATCGCCCACTGGGCGACGCTGGCGGTCCACAGCGGGTCGTACTGGGGGTTCTGGAAGTCCTTGTTCCAGGGGCCCATGAGCTTGGACAGGTCCAGTGTGGTGGCCACGATGCCGGTGCCCCAGCGGGCCGGCATCAGCCAGGCGGCCTGCTCCAGGCCGGGCTTGCCGAAGAGCTGGAACAGGCAGCCGGTGAAGACGACCTGGATGATGGCGAACATGACCAGCAGCGGCATGGTCTTCTCGGCGGTCTTGACCAGGGCCGAGATCATCAGGCCGAACATCATCGCGGTGAAGCTGAGCAGGATCATGCCGATGGTCATCTCGATGATCGGCAGGTCCTTGACGATCAGACCGTGCTCGGGGAGCTTGCGCGGCAGGAAGCCGACCGCGGCGACGATGGCGCCCTGGATCACGCTGAAGAAGCCCAGCACGATGATCTTGGACATCATGTACGCCGAGCGGGAGAGCCCGGTGGCCCGTTCCCGTTCGTAGATGGCCCGTTCCTTGATCAGTTCGCGGACCGAGTTGGCCGCTCCGGAGAAGCAGGCTCCGATCGCCAGGATCATGATGATCGTCGCGGCCCCGCTGTTGAGGTGGAGCTGCGTGTTCGGATTGGGCGCGAGGCCCGCCCCGTTGGGGACCAGCACGCTGACCGCGCCGATGACGGCGGGCAGCAGCACCGACAGCGCCAGGAAGCCGCGGTCCGAGGCGAGGACCGACATGTAGCGGCGCATCAGCGTCCACAGCTGGGAGCCCCAGCTCTGCGGCTTCGGCGGCCGGACGGCCTCCTGGGCGACCTGGGCGTGCTGCACCTCGCCCGACTCCACGTCGGGGGCGGAGTACTGCTGGTAGTGCACCGAGCCGCGGTAGCGGCCGGCCCAGTCGTGGTCCGGGTAGTTCTCGAAGGCCTGGAAGACGTCCGCCCAGGTCTCGTACCCGAAGAAGTGCAGCGCCTCGTCCGGCGGGCCGAAGTAGGCCACCGCGCCGCCCGGCGCCATCACCAGCAGCCGGTCGCAGAGCGCGAGTTCGGCCACCGAGTGGGTGACGACCAGGATGGTGCGGCCGTCGTCGGCGAGACCGCGCAGCATCTGCATGACCTCGCGGTCCATGCCCGGGTCGAGGCCCGAGGTGGGCTCGTCCAGGAAGATCAGCGACGGCTTGGTGAGCAGTTCCAGGGCGACCGAGACGCGCTTCTGCTGGCCGCCGGAGAGCGCGGTGATCTTGTTGTCGGCGCGCTTGTCCAGGCGCAGCTCGTACAGCACCTCGTCGATCCGGGCCGCGCGCTCGCGCGCCTCGGTGTCGCCGGGGAAGCGCAGCTGGGCCGCGTACTTGAGGCCGGTGCGGACGGTGAGTTCCTTGTGCAGGATCTCGGACTGCGGCACCAGGCCGATGCGCGAGCGCAGTTCGGCGAACTGCTTGTAGAGGTTGCGGCCGTCGTACAGGACCTCGCCGCGGTCGGCCGGGCGGTAGCCGGTGAGGGCGCGCAGCAGGGTCGACTTACCGGAGCCGGACGGGCCGATGACGGCGACCAGGGACTTCTCCGGGACGCCGAAGCTGACGTCGTCGAGCAGGATCTTCTTGGCGCCCTTGTGCTCGACCTCGACGGTCAGGTGGCGGGCGGAGAAGGAGACCGCGCCGGTGTCGACGAACTCCTGCAACTGGTCGCCGACCAGGACGAAGCTGGAGTGGCCGACGGTCAGCCGGTCCTGCGGGCCCATCAGCTGGCGCTGCACCCGCTGGCCGTTGAGGAAGATCCCGTTGTGGCTGCCGAGGTCGACGATCTCGTAGCGGCCGTCCTGGAGCTGGCGCAGCTCGGCGTGGTGGCGGGAGACCTGGAGGTCGGAGACCACGACGTCGTTGTCGAGCGCGCGGCCGATCCGGACGGTGCGCATGGCGGCGGTCAGGTTGCGGATGATCGTCGGCTGCGGGCCGTCGCCGTCCTGCGGGCCGGGCGGGAAGGCCTGCTGCTGCGGGAAGCCGCCCAGCTGGGGCTGGGGCTGGGGCTGGTACGGGTGCTGCTGCTGCGGGAACGGCGGCTGGGGCCGACCCGCCCAGGCCTGCTCGGGCTGCGGCGGGTAGGGGGCCTGCGGCGACCAGCCCTGCTGCGGGGCCGGCGGCTGGGGCGCCGGCGCGGCGCTGCGGCTGGTGGCGGCCTCGTGCCAGGCGGGAGCCTGCGGGGCGGCCGCGTGCGGGGCAGCGTGGGCGGGCGCGGAGAAGCCGAGCCGGGGTCCGTTCTCCGGGTTGCCGAGGTTGACGACGGCGCCGGGGAACAGCTGGGCCTGCGTCGTCCGGGCGCCGGCCGTGTAGGTGCCGTTGGTGCTGCCGTGGTCGTCCAGCTGCCAGCCGCTGCCGTTGAAGGTGATGGTCCCGTGGTTCCAGGAGACCCTGGCGTCGTCGAACGGGAAGTCCGACTGCGGGTTGCGCCCGATGGTGTAGGACCGCCCGGGCTCCAGAGTCCGCTGCTGTCCGTTGATATCGATGACGAGTTGCGGCACTGCGCGCCTGCCCCGCTCTCTCGGTTCCCCCGAATTGTGCCCCCGACCAGGGGTGCGATGTTTCCGAAACTGACGGGGGGAATCATTCCAGCCTGCTGACCGCCGATAAAAGCCGCCCCGGGTGACTGTGACCAGGCTGCTACCCGGCACCCGTCCGCGACGTGGGACGGGTGCTCTGGGCCCGCCGGCCGGCGGGTAGCGTGGGAGGCACCATGAACGCATCGCCCCTGGCCGCTGAGCCCCTCCCCGCCGCCCAGCCCCGGACCGCGGACGAGCGCACCCTGCTCGTCAAGGTGTTCGGCAAGGACCGCCCCGGCATCACCGCCGGCCTCTTCGCCACCCTGGCAGGCTTCGCCGTCGACGTGATCGACATCGAACAGGTCGTGACCCGTGGCCGCATCACGCTCTGCGCACTGGTCACCCCGCCCACCGCTCCCGGCGCCGAGGGCGGACTGCGGGCCACCGTGCACCGCTGGGCGGAGGAGCAGAAGCTCCAGGCCGAGATCCTCTCCGGCATCGGCGACAACCGGCCGCGCCGCGAGGGCCGTTCGCACGTCACCGTGCTCGGCAATCCGCTGACCTCCGCCGCCGTCTCCGCGCTCACCTCCCGGATCACCGCGGCGGGCGGCAACATCGACCGCGTGTTCCGGCTCGCCAAGTACCCGGTGACGGCGGTCGAGCTGGCCGTGTCCGGTGTGGCCACCGACGAGCTGCGGGCCGAGCTGGCCCAGGAGGCGGCCACCCAGCGGGTGGACGTCGCGGTGGTCGCGGCCGGGCTGGAGCGCCGGGCCAAGCGCCTGGTGGTGATGGACGTCGACTCCACGCTCATCCAGGACGAGGTGATCGAGCTGTTCGCGGCCCACGCGGGCTGCGAGGAGGAGGTCGCCGAGGTGACGGCGCAGGCGATGCGCGGCGAGCTGGACTTCGCCGAGTCGCTGCGGGCCCGGGTCTCGCTGCTGGCCGGGCTGGACGCCTCGGTGACCGAGAAGGTGCGCGCGGAGGTCCGTTTCACGCCGGGGGCGCGCACCCTGATCCGCACCCTCCAGCGGCTGGGCTTCCAGGTCGCGGTGGTGTCGGGCGGGTTCACCCAGGTCACCGACCACCTGGTCGAGGAGCTGGGGCTGGACTTCGCGGCCGCCAACACCCTGGAGGTGGTGGACGGCAAGTTCACCGGCCGGGTGGTCGGCGAGATCGTGGACCGCGCGGGCAAGGCCCGCTGGCTGGCCAGGTTCGCCGAGCAGGCGAAGGTGCCGCTGTCGCAGACGGTGGCGATCGGCGACGGCGCCAACGACCTGGACATGCTGAACGCGGCCGGGCTGGGCGTGGCGTTCAACGCCAAGCCGGTGGTGCGCGAGGCCGCCGACACCGCCGTCAACGTGCCGTTCCTGGACACCGTGCTGTACCTGCTGGGCATCACCCGGGAGGAGGTCGAGGCGGCCGACGCGGTGGACGGCAGCCTGACCGAGTAGAGCCCGAAGACGCACACGAGGGGCGGGGGGGGGGCGGGGGGGGCGCCCCCCCCGGGGGCCCCCCCCCCCCCCCCCCCGCCCCCCCCCCCCCCCCGGGGGGGGGGGGCGCCCCCGGGCCCCCCCCGCCCCTCGTCGTCATCGAAGCCCGGAGCCCCGGAGCCCGTACGGAACTCGGAGCTCCGTACCGGGTCAGTCCTGCGGCGTGTAGTACGAGACCAGCGCGGCGGCGCCCGGCTCGACGCCCTTCCACGAGCCGCTGAAGCTGAGCACCGCGATCGCCGCCGTCGGGAAGCCGCCGAGCCGCAGCCGCTCCAGCGCGTCCCGGTCGCCCGCGTCCCCGGCCAGCACCTGGGTCAGGCCCAGCACGCCGGGGTTGTGCCCGACCAGCACCACGTCCGCGTACTCCTCCGGGGTCTCCTGGAGGACGGCGATGATCTCGCCGGGGCTGGCCTCGTAGATGCGGTCCTCGTACACGGTCCTGCGGGCCCGCTTCGGCAGCTCGTGCGCCGCCAGCTTCCACGTCTCGCGGGTGCGCAGCGCGGTGGAGCAGAGCACGTACTCGGGGTTGATGCCGGAGTCGACCAGCCAGCGGCCGGCGTCCGGGGCCTGGTGACGGCCCCGGTCGGCCAGCGGCCGCTCGTGGTCGTCCACGCCGTTGGGCCAGTCGGCCTTGGCATGGCGGAGAACGATGATCCTGCGGGACGTGTCGGCGCTCATACCCAGCAAGCTTGGCAGAAAAGCCGCTCCGGGGCGCGGTGCTCCCGGATGCCGCCACTCGCAGGGGTGGCGGGTGTCATCATCCGCCGTTCGTCCGGCCTTCCGATAAACGGGGGTGGCCGGTGAACGGCGATGCTACGCGGGGGGGGGGATGGACCGGATCAGCCTATGGCGGCGGCGACGGAGGCGATGATCGCCACCAGCACCACGATGCCGGCGATCGCCAGGGCGATCTGGCCGAGCTGCTTGCGGCCGTCGGTCGGGTTGGGATCGAGAACGGGCATGTCCGGGATTCTTCCACCCCGAACACGCCCGTCGGTCACCGACCCCTCGGGGTTGGCCGTCCCTTGGTCAGGCCTTGACCTGCGCCACGGGGTGGACCGCCTCGTCCTCGATGTGCCGGGCCATCGCGGCCCGCAGGCCGAACAGCATCTGCGGCACCAGCAGCAGCGCCAGGAAGCCCAGCGGGCCGTACCACTCGCCGGTCATCTGGTAGATCCGGCCGATCAGGATCGGGCCGGGGATGGAGATCAGGTAGCCGACGCCCTGGGCGAAGGCGGAGAGCTGGGCGACCCCGCCGGCGGTGCGGGCGCGCAGCCCGATCATCGTCAGCACCAGCGGGAAGGCGCAGTTGGACAGGCCCACCAGGACCGCCCAGAGCCACGACGCGCCGGCCGGGGCCAGCGCCAGCCCGGCGTACCCGGCGATGCCGCAGGCGGCCAGCACGACGACGAACAGCCGCTGGTCGCCGCGGCGGGCGGCCAGGTTGGGCAGCACGAAGGAGACCGGCACGCCGATCACCATGGTCACCGCGAGCAGCACCCCGGAGGTGCCCTTGTCGACGCCGGCGTCCTGGAAGATCTTCGGCAGCCAGCCCATCACCACGTAGGCGCCGGTGGCCTGGAGGCCGAAGAAGCAGGCCATCGCCCAGGCCGTCCGGCTGCGGGTGATCGGCAGCCTGACGGCGGCGGCCGCCCCGCCCGCGCGCTCGCCGCGCTCGCGCTTGGTCAGCAGCACCGGGAGCCAGAGCAGCAGGGCCAGCGCGGCGAGACCGGCCCAGACACCCAGGCCGTAGCGCCAGTCGCCGCCGAGCGCGCTGGTCATCGGCACGGTGACGGCGGCGGCCAGCGCGGTGCCGGCCGACAGCGCCATCGAGTACAGGCCGATCATCGGACCGACCTTGTCCGGGAAGTAGCGCTTGATCACCACCGGGATCAGCACGTTGGAGACCGCCACACCGGCCAGCGCGAGCGCCGTCAGCAGCAGGAACACCGCGGTGCCGCCGGCGAAGGAGCGGGAGAGCACGCCCAGGGTGATCGCGCCCATGCCGGCGGTGATCACGGCGATCGGGCCGATCCGCCGGGCCATCGAGGGCGCGGCGAAGCCGAACAGGCCGAAGCAGAGCGACGGGACGGCGGTGAGCAGCCCGGCGAGCGTCGGGTTCATCCCGAGGTCGGCGCGGACCTGGTCGAGCAGCGGCCCGAGGCTGGTGACCACGGGGCGCAGGTTGAAGGCGGCGGCGGCGATCGCGACGGCGAACAGCCAGCCCAGGTACTTGCCGGAGGAGGGCGTGGAGGGCCGCTCGGTCTGCGGCCGGGCCTCGGTTCGTGGGGAGGCGGTGGTGTCTGCTGCGGGAGGCATGGGCACCATCATAGAATGATGGGATGAATCGGCGCACCTTCGAATTGGCATGATGTGCCGACCCGCTCCCCCACCGGACGCCGGCCCTCCCACCCGCCGGCCCCGTCCATCGAACCGTAGCCGCAAGGAGTACCCGTGGCGCTGTCCTCGCCGAGGCGCACCCCGCTGTCCGACCAGGTGATCGCGCAGCTGCGCGCCCAGATCACCTCCGGGGAGTGGCCCGTCGGCTCACGCATCCCCACCGAGGCCGCACTCGTCGAACAGCTCGGCGTCGCCCGCAACACCGTCCGCGAGGCCGTCCGTGCCCTCGCCCACAACGGGCTGCTCGACATCCGCCAGGGCTCCGGCACCTACGTGCTCGCCACCAGCGAGCTGGCCGGGGTCATGCACCGCCGCTTCGCCGACGCCGACCAGGCGCAGGTCGCCGAGCTGCGGGCCGCCCTGGAGACCTCCGCGGCCGGCCTCGCCGCGGCCCGCCGCACCGACCGCGACCTCGGCCTGCTGGACGCCGCGCTGGGCCGCCGCGAGAGCGCCTGGCACTCCGGCGACGCCGAGGACTTCATCCAGGCCGATGCCGCGTTCCACCAGGCCGTCGTCGCCGCCGCCCACAACGACGTGCTGGCCGCCGTCTACGCCGACCTCGGCGAGGTCACCCGCGCCCACCTGCGGCACGACGTCGGCCCCGAGCTGATCCCCGAGCGCTACATCGGCCACGCCACCATCCTCGACGCCATCCGGGCCGGCGACGCCCAGCGCGCCTCCGTCGAGGCCGGCCGCGCCATCGGCGCGTGCACCCCCGCCGACGCCTGAGGCGCCCTAGAACGTCCTGGAACGCCGCTGCCCGGCACCCCCACGAGAGGGTGCCGGGCAGCGGCGTGCGGCGAAGCGGTCAGGCGCCGATGGCGTGCAGCCCACCGTCGACGTGGATGATCTCGCCGGTGGTCTTCGGGAACCAGTCCGAGAGCAGCGCGACGATGCCGCGGCCGGCCGGCTCCGGGTCGGTCAGGTCCCACTTCAGCGGGGAGCGGTGGTTCCAGGTGTCCGCGAGGTCGCCGAAGCCCGGGATGGACTTGGCGGCCATCGAGCCGAGCGGGCCGGCCGAGATCAGGTTGCAGCGGATGTCCCGCTCGCCCAGGTAGCGCGCCAGGTAGCGGTTGGTCGACTCCAGGGCGGCCTTGGCCGGGCCCATCCAGTCGTACTGCGGCCAGGCGAACTGCGCGTCGAAGGTGAGGCCGACGACCGAGCCGCCGTCCTGCATCAGCGGCAGCAGCGCCATGGTCAGCGACTTCAGCGAGAAGGCCGAGACGTTCATCGCGGTGGCCACGGACTCCCACGGGGTGTCCAGGAAGTTGCCGCCCAGGGCGTCCTGCGGGGCGAAGCCGATCGAGTGGACGATGCCGTCCAGGGTCGGCAGGTGCTCGCGGACCGTGTCGGCGATGCCCGCCAGCTCCTCCTCGCTGGAGACGTCCAGCGGCAGCACGGTGACCGGCTTCGGCAGCTTCTTGGCGATCCGCTCGGTCAGGCTCGGGCGCGGGAACGCGGTGAGGATGATCTCCGCACCCTGCTCCTGGGCGAGCTTGGCGGCGTGGAAGGCGATGGAGGACTCCATCAGCACACCCGTGATCAGGATGCGCTTGCCCTCAAGGATTCCAGTCATGCTCAGTGACCCATGCCCAATCCGCCGTCGACGGGAATGACGGCTCCGGTGATGTACGCGGCCTCGTCCGAACCGAGGAACCGCACGGTGGACGCGACCTCGGCGGGCGACGCGTAGCGGCCCAGCGGCACGCCCGAGACGATCTCCGCGCGGCGCTCGTCGCTGAGCACAGCGGTCATGTCGGTGTCGACGAAGCCGGGGGCGACCACGTTGACGGTGATGTTGCGCGGGCCCAGCTCACGCGCCAGCGACCGGGCGAAGCCGACCAGGCCCGCCTTGGACGCGGCGTAGTTCGACTGGCCCGGCGAACCGGACAGGCCCACCACGGAAGAGATCAGCACGACGCGGCCCTTGCGGGCCCGCATCATCAGCTTCGAGGCGCGCTTGACCACCCGGAAGGCGCCGGTCAGGTTGGTGTCCAGGACGGAGGTGAAGTCCTCCTCGGACATGCGCAGCAGCAGGGTGTCGTTGGTGATGCCCGCGTTGGCGACCAGCACCTGGACCGCGCCGTGCTTCTCCTCGATCTCGGTGAAGGCGGCGTCGACCTGCGCGGCGTCCGTGATGTCGCAGCGCACCGCGAGGACGTCGTACTTCTCCAGGGCCTCGGGCACCTCGCCCGAGCGGCTGGTGATGGCGACCTTGTCACCCGCCTCGGCGAAGGCCTGGGCGATCGCGAGGCCGATGCCCCGGTTTCCTCCGGTGACGAGAACCGAGCGGCTCAACGATCCACCTCTCTCCGTGTGTGCGGACGTACGTCGGAACGCGTACGCAGTGTGACGCTATCGGGCGGTCGGCGGTGTCGGCGCATCGGGCTCCCACAGCGCCGCACCGGAGGAACTGTCGCAATCCGACAATCCGTACCCGCAGCGCCCCGCACCTGCTCAGCCGCCCTGACCGAACCACCGCCGGAGCCGAGCCGGCGCCGCCGTACGGGAACAACACGGCCCCGCGCACCCGTTGCCCCCGTGGTGCGGGCCGACCCGGGACCGGCCGTACCGATCCCCGAAGGGTCCCGCGAGGAACGAAGGCAGGGCGCATGACCAAGGCACGGCCCAGGAGCACCCACCGAAACGGACGGCTGCTGGCCCTGACCGCCCTCGCGGCCGGCCTGGGAGCGGCCGCCTGGTCGCTGCGCGACCTGCCGGCGGCGTTCGGCCGACGGCCGGACGGCGAGCACGAGGAGCGGGTGCGCGACTCGCCGCAGTACCGCGACGGCGTCTTCCACAACGCCCCCTCCACCCTGGCCCGGGCCACCACCGCCCCGGACATCGACCGCGGCACCATCCGCCGGATGCTGTTCGACCGCGAGGGCCGCGTCCCCGCCCACCCCGTGCCGACCGTCCGCCCCGCCGGCGGCCCCGGCCCGGCCGCCGAGGGCGTGGCGATCACCTGGTACGGGCACGCCTCCGCGCTGGTGGAGATCGAGGGCTCCCGGGTGCTGCTCGACCCGATCTGGAGCGAGCGCTGCTCCCCCGCCGCGCACGTCGGCCCCAAGCGGTTGCACCCGGTGCCGGTGGAACTGGAGGAGCTGCCGCAGGTCGACGCCGTGCTGATCTCGCACGACCACTACGACCACCTGGACATGGCGACGGTCAAGCGCCTGGTGCGCAGCCAGTCCGCGCCGTTCGCGGTGCCGCTGGGCATCGGCGGCCACCTGCGCCGCTGGGGCGTCCCGGAGCACCGCATCATCGAGCTGGACTGGGACGAGACCTGCACCCTCGGCGACCTGGTGCTCACCCTCACCTCGGCGCACCACTTCTCCGGCCGCGGCCTGACCCGCAACACCACCCTGTGGGGCTCCTGGGTGATCGCCGGCCCCGACCGCAAGGTCTTCTACACCGGTGACTCCGGCTACTTCGAGGGCTACGCCCGGATCGGCGACCGGCACGGCCCCTTCGACGCCGCGCTGGTGCAGATCGGCGCCTACGACGCCGCCTGGGCCGACATCCACATGACCCCCGAGGACGCCGTGCGCGCCCACCGCGACCTCCAGGCGGGCCTGCTGGTGCCGGTGCACTGGTGCACCTTCAACCTGGGCCTGCACCCGTGGGCCGAGCCGATCGAGCGGCTGCTGGTCGAGGCCAAGGCGCAGGCCGTCCCGCTGGCCGTGCCGCGCCCCGGCGAGCGGGTCGACGTGGACAACCCGCCGGAGCTGGACGGCTGGTGGGAGATCGTCGGCTGACCGACCGGCCACCACGGCGGCGCACCGGCCGAAATGCGCTGGCCGAAACCCCCTGGACCGGCCATGATGCGGTGCGGGCGCCCCTGTGCGGCGCCGCACCGCCACCCTCCGCGACCAGGGAGCACGATTGCCTCCGATCCCTCCGGCCGACAGCGTCGGCGCCCCGCACGGGCGCGCCGTCGACCCGCTGTTCCTCGCCTTCCCGCTGCGCACCCTCGCCGACGCCGCCCTCACCCGGGCGCGCGAACTCGGCGCCACCCACGCCGACTTCCGTCTGGAGCGGGTCCGCAGCGCCTCCTGGCGGCTGCGCGACGCCCGCCCGGCCGGCACCTCCGACAGCGTGCAACTCGGCTTCGCCGTCCGGGTGCTGCTGGACGGCGCCTGGGGCTTCGCCGCCGGGGTGGACCTCACCACCGACGCGGCGGCGCGGGTCGCCGAGCAGGCCGTCGCGGTGGCCCGCCTGTCCGGCGGGATCAGCCGGGCCGCCGGCTCCGCCGAGCGGGTCGAGCTGGCCGACGAGCCGGTGTACCGGGACGTCACCTGGGTCTCCTCGTACGAGGTGAACCCCTTCGAGGTGCCGGACGCGGAGAAGACCGCGCTGCTCGCCGAGTGGAGTTCGCGGCTGCTGGCCGCCGAGGGCGTCTCGCACGTCCAGGCGAGCCTGCTGACCGTCCAGGAGAACAAGTTCTACGCGGACACCGCGGGCACCGTCACCACCCAGCAGCGGATCCGGCTGCACCCCACGCTGGAGGCCACCTCGGTGGACGAGCGCACCGGGGCCTTCGACTCGATGCGCACGCTGGCCCCGCCGGTCGGGCGCGGCTTCGAGTACCTCACGGGGGTCCGGGGGCCGTCCCCCGACGGCCGGGGCCTGCCCGCAACGGGCTGGGACTGGGACGCCGAACTCGCCGAACTGCCCACCCTGCTGGCCGAGAAGATGAAGGCGCCGAGCGTCCGGGCCGGCCGCTACGACCTGGTCATCGACCCGTCCAACCTCTGGCTGACCATCCACGAGTCGATCGGCCACGCCACCGAGCTGGACCGCGCCCTCGGCTACGAGGCCGCCTACGCCGGCACCTCCTTCGCCACCTTCGACCAGCTCGGCTCGCTCAGGTACGGCTCCGAGCTGATGCACGTCACCGGCGACCGCACCGCCGAGCACGGCCTGTCCACGATCGGCTACGACGACGAGGGCGTCGCCACCCAGTCCTGGGACCTGGTCAAGGACGGCACCCTGGTCGGGTACCAACTCGACCGCGGCATGGCCGAGCTGAAGGGCTTCGAGCGTTCCAACGGCTGTGCCTTCGCGGACTCCCCGGCGCACGTGCCGGTGCAGCGGATGGCCAACGTCTCGCTCCAGCCCGCCGCCGACGGCCCGGACACCGAGGGCCTGTTCGCCGGGGTGGAGAACGGCCTGTACATCGTCGGCGACCGCTCCTGGTCGATCGACATGCAGCGCTACAACTTCCAGTTCACCGGCCAGCGCGCCTACGCCATCAGGAACGGCGAACTCGCCGGCCAGGTCAAGGACTTCGCCTACCAGGCGACCACCACCGACTTCTGGGGCTCGATGACGGCGGTCGGCGGCCCGCAGACCTACGTCCTCGGCGGCGCCTTCAACTGCGGCAAGGCGCAGCCCGGCCAGATCGCGGCGGTCAGCCACGGCTGCCCGTCGGCGCTGTTCCGCAACGTCAACGTGCTCAACACCCAGCAGGAGGCGGGTCACTGATGACCGCGATGCAGCCCCACGAACTGGTCGAGCTGGCACTCGGCCTCGCCCGCGCCGACGGCTGCGTGGTGATCGCCGACGAGGAGTCCACCGCCAACCTGCGCTGGGCCGGCAACTCGCTGACCACCAACGGCGTCACCCGCGGCCGCCGCCTCACCGTGATCGCCACCGTGGCCGGGGCCGAGGGCACCGCCTCCGGCGTGGTCTCCCGCGAGGCCGTCACCCCGGACGAGGTGGAGGGCCTGGTCCGCGCCGCCGAGGAGGCCGCCCGCGCGGCCGGCCCGGCCGAGGACGCCCAGCCGCTGGTGGCCGACCGGCCGTCCTCCCCGGACTTCACCCGGCCACCCGCCGAGACCTCGATCGCGGTGTTCGACTCCTTCGGCCCGGCCCTCGGCGAGGCCTTCGCCCGGGCCGCCGCGCAGGGCGAACTGCTGTACGGCTTCGCCCGGCACGAGGTGGTCAGCAGCTACCTGGGCACCTCCACCGGCCTGCGGCTGCGCCACGACCAGCCGACCGGCATGGTCGAGATCAACGCCAAGACCACCGACCTGTCCGGCTCCGCCTGGGCCGGCGCCGCCACCCGGGACTTCTCCGACGTGGACGTCACCGCCCTGCACACCGAGCTGACCAAGCGCCTCGGCTGGGGCGCCCGCAAGGTGGACCTGCCCGCCGGCCGGTACGAGACGCTGCTGCCGCCCTCGGCCGTCGCCGACCTGATGCTCTGCCTCGCCTGGTCCGCCGTCGGCCGCGACGCCCACGAGGGCCGCACCGTCTTCTCCAAGCCCGGCGGCGGCACCCGGATCGGCGACAAGCTCGCCGGGCTGCCGCTCACGCTGCGCACGGACCCGGCCGAACCCGGTCTGGAGTCGGCGCCGTTCGTCCTCGCGCACTCGACCGGCGGGGACATCTCGGTCTTCGACAACGGCCTGCCGATCGACGCCACCGAGTGGATCCGCGAGGGCGTGTTGACCGACCTGGTCACCAGCCGCCACTCCGCCGGCCTCACCGGCCTGCCGCTGCGCCCGTTCGGCGACAACCTGGTGCTGGAGACGGCCGACCAGGACAGCGCGCCGACCTTGGACGAGATGATCGCCCGCACCGAGCGCGGCCTGCTGCTCACCTGCCTCTGGTACATCCGCGAGGTGGACCCGGCGACGATGCTGCTCACCGGCCTGACCCGGGACGGCGTCTACCTGGTCGAGAACGGCGAAGTCGTCGGCGCGGTCAACAACTTCCGGTTCAACGAGTCCCCGGTGGACCTGCTGGACCGGATCACCGAGGCGGGCCGCACCGAGCGCTGCCTGCCCCGCGAGTGGAGCGACTACTTCACCCGCACCGCGATGCCACCCGTGCGTGTCGCGGACTTCAACATGAGTTCGGTCAGCCAGGCCTCATAGCCACTGACCAACGGGGGGATACGAGAGACATGATGGACGAGAAGCGGCTGGTCAAGACGAGCAAGATGCTGTCGCGCATCCTGCGGCACGAGCCGGAACGGGTGGGCGTCACGCTGGACGAGTCCGGCTGGATCCGGATCGACGTGCTCCTCACCGCCCTCGCGGCCAAGGGCAACCGGCTGACCAGGGCCGATCTGGACCACGTGGTGGCGACCAACAACAAGCGCCGCTTCGGCTACTCCGCGGACGGTCTCTCGATCCGCGCCAACCAGGGCCACACGGTGGCGGTCGACCTCGGTCTGGCCGCCACCGCGCCTCCCCCGGTGCTCTACCACGGCACCGCCGACCGCCACCTGGCGTCGATCTTCCGGGAGGGCCTGCGCCCGATGGCCAGGCAGGACGTCCACCTGTCCGCGGACACCGAGACCGCGGTGCGGGTCGGCGCCCGGCACGGCCGCCCGGTGGTGCTCACCGTGAACGCGGCCGCGATGGCGGCGGCCGGCCACGAGTTCCGGATCAGCGACAACGGAGTCTGGCTCACCGACGCCGTCCCGCCGCAGTTCCTCTCCCGGCGGTCGTGAGGCCCCTCGCCCCGCCGTTCCGACTACCCGTTCCGACTACCCCTCCCGATCGGCCCTCCCGATCGGCCGTCCCGATCGGCCGTCCCGATCGGCCGGACAGTCCCCTCGCACACCCGACCGGGTGGGTCCGCCCCACCCGGTCTCGTCGTCCCCGCTGCCCAGGCGTACCGTGAGGAGGCCGCGCGGCGAGTCGCGCGGGAGCGTGGACGAGGGCGGTAGGACATGGGCAAGAGCGCTGACGGTGGGCAGGTCCACCGGATCACGGGAGCGCGGAGCAGCCTCACCGAGGACGTCCGCGGGCGGCAGCGCCGCTACGTGGTCTCGATGCTGCTCCGGACGGTCTGCGTGCTGCTCGCCGTGGTGCTGTGGGACGTCCAGCGGTGGCTGGCGTTCGCGGCGCTGGCCGGCGCCGTACTGCTGCCGTACTTCGCCGTCCTGATCGCCAACGCGGGCCGGGAGCGGGCGCCGGGGCTGCCGAGCACCTTCGACATCCCGCTGGACACCCCGCTGATGCTCGGTCCCGGTGGGACGGGTGGGAGGGGTGGGGCGGACGGGGCCCCCGGTACAGGCGGGGCAAAGACCGCTGCCACCGATCCTTCACAGGGCCCGAACTGACCGTCCGTTTCGAGACGTTTCGAGAAAATCCGGCTCGAAGAAAGCTCAGAAGAAGCTCAGATTAATCATGCAAGACCTCCCCAACCGAGGCCCCTGGCGTGACATACTGCGTACGCGCTCCGCATCCCCCGTCGGAGCGACGGACCGACGCCGGGCGGCTCCCCCCGTGGCTGCCCGGCGTCGCCATGCCCGGATCCGGGCGGGCTCCCTCCGGGCCGCGCGGAGCGCGTGAAACACTGGCGGTGCAGACCACCCGCCTAGCGCTGAGGACGACCCGATGGACACCCCGCAGACGCCGATCTGCTCCGCCAAGGGCTGCCGGGCGGACGCCCGTTGGGTGCTGGTGTGGAACAACCCCAAGCTGCACACCCCGGACCGCCGCAAGACCTGGCTCGCCTGCGACGAGCACCGCGAGCACCTGTCCCAGTTCCTCGGCGTGCGCGGCTTCCTCAAGGAGGTCGTCGCCTTCGCCGACTGGACCCCGGAGGCGTCCTAGCCGTCCGGGTCGTCCGAGTCGCCCTGACCTCGCGGGACCCGCTAGCCGCCGATCGCCGACATCGGCCGCTCGGGCTGGTGGAACTCCGGGTCGTCGATCCCGGCCCCGGCCTTCTTGCCCCACATCGCCGCCCGCCACAGCGCGCCCAGCTCGGCGTCGTCCGCGCCCGAGCGCAGGGCGGTGCGCAGGTCGGTCTCCCCGGTCGCGAACAGGCAGTTGCGCACCTGCCCGTCGGCGGTCAGCCGGGTCCGGTCGCAGGCCCGGCAGAACGGGCGGGTGACGGAGGCGATCACGCCGACCCGGGCCGGGCCGCCGTCCACCAGCCAGCGTTCGGCGGGCGCCGCGCCCCGGCGGGCGGACGGCTCCGGGGTGAGCGTGAACCGCGCACCGAGCAGGTCGAGGATCTCCTCGGCGGTGACCATCGCGGAGCGGTCCCAGCCGTGCTGGGCGTCCAGCGGCATCTGCTCGATGAAGCGCAGCTCGTAGCCGTGCTCCAGGCACCAGGCCAGCAGGTCGGGAGCCTCGTGGCCGTTGACCCCGCGCATCAGCACCGCGTTCAGCTTGACCGGCGTCAGTCCGGCGGCCTCGGCGGCGGCCAGCCCGGCCAGCACGTCCTGGTGGCGGTGGCGGCGGGTGAGGGTGTGGAACACCTCGGGGTCGAGGGTGTCCAGCGAGACGTTGACCCGGTCGAGCCCGGCCTCGCGCAGCGCCGTCGCGGTACGGGCCAGCCCGATGCCGTTGGTGGTGAGGGACAGCTCGGGGCGCGGCTCCAGCTCCGAGCAGGCGGCGACGATGGCGACCAGGCCGGGGCGCAGCAGCGGCTCGCCGCCGGTGAAGCGGACCTCCCGGACGCCCAGGTCGCGCACCGCGAGGGTGACCAGCCGGACGATCTCCTCGTCGGTCAGCAGCTCGGGCTTGGCCAGCCAGCGCAGGCCCTCTTCCGGCATGCAGTAGGTGCAACGGAGGTTGCACCGGTCGGTCAGAGATACCCGCAGGTCGACGGCCTGGCGTCCGAAGGTGTCGAGCAGCACGTGCGTCCCTTCCCGAGAATGCGGCCGGCCCGGCCACCGTCAAGGCGGGCCGGGCCAGCATAGTCATCGCCAGTCGGTGAGTGGGCGCCCGGTCAGTGGGCGCCCAGCCCGGTCAGCGCCCGGACCTCCAGTTCAGCGTACTTCGCCGGGTCGGGTCGGTCCTTGGAGAGCAGGGTGGCGATCCACCCGGCCAGGAAGCCGATCGGGATGGAGACCAGGCCCGGGTTCTCCAGCGGGAACCAGTGGAAGTCGGTGTCCGGGAACAGCGAGGTCTTCGCGCCGGAGACCACCGGGGAGAAGACCACCAGCACGACCGAGCTGATCAGGCCGGCGTAGACCGAGCTGACCGCGCCGGAGGTGGTGAAGCGCTTCCAGAACAGCGAGTAGAGCAGGGTGGGCAGGTTCGCCGAGGCGGCCACCGCGAAGGCCAGGGCGACCAGGGCGGCGGTGTTGAGCTTGCCCGCGAAGAGGCTGAGCACGATGGCCACCGCGCCGATCGCGACGGCGGCCCACTTCGCCGAGAGCACCTCCTGCTTCTCGGTGGCCTTGCCGCGCCGGATCACGTTGGCGTACAGGTCGTGCGCGAAGGAGGCGGAGGACGCCAGGGTGAGTCCGGCGACCACGGCCAGGATGGTGGCGAAGGCGACGGCGGAGATCACCGCGAGCAGGATCGCGCCGCCGGTGGTGCCGGAGCCTCCGCCGAGCACCTCGGCCAGCTGCGGGGCCGCCGTGTTGCCGGAGGCGTTGGCCGCCTTGATCGCCTTGGGGCCGACCAGCGCCGCCGCGCCGAAGCCGAGCGCCAGGGTCATCAGGTAGAAGACGCCGATGATGCCGATCGCCCAGAGCACCGACTTCCGGGCCGCCTTGGCGGTGGGCACGGTGTAGAAGCGGACCAGGATGTGCGGCAGGCCGGCGGTGCCGAGCACCAGCGCGATCCCGAGGCTGATGAAGTCGAGTTTGCTGGTGTCGCTGGCCCCGTACTTCAGCCCCGGTTCGAGGAAGGCCGCGCCCTTGCCGCTCGCGCTGGCGGCGGCGCCGAGCAGTTCCGAGGGGTTGAAGTGGTACTTGGCGAGCACCAGGACGGTCATCAGCGCGGTGCCGGCGATCAGCAGCACGGCCTTGACGATCTGCACCCAGGTGGTGCCCTTCATGCCCCCTATCACCACGTAGACGACCATCAGCGCGCCGACCGCGACGATGGTCCAGCGCTTGGCGGCGTCCCCGTTGACCCCCAGCAGCAGGGCGACCAGCGTCCCGGCGCCGACCATCTGGGCGAGCAGGTAGAAGATCGACACCACGATGGTGGAGACGCCCGCCGCGGTGCGCACCGGGCGCTGGCGCATCCGGAACGCGAGGACGTCCGCCATGGTGAAGCGGCCGGAGTTGCGCAGCGGTTCGGCGATCAGCAGCAGCGCGACCAGCCAGGCGACCAGGAAGCCGATCGAGTAGAGGAAGCCGTCGTAGCCGGACAGCGCGATGGCGCCGGCGATGCCGAGGAAGGACGCGGCGGACATGTAGTCGCCGGAGATGGCCAGGCCGTTCTGGAATCCGGTGAAGCCGCGGCCGCCGGCGTAGAAGTCGGCCGCGTCCTTGGTCTGCCGCCCGGCCCAGACGGTGATCGCGAGGGTGGCCAGCACGAACAGCCCGAAGAGGGTCATCGTGATGCCGCGGTGCTCCGTGGCGGAGCTGGCGAGCAGGCTCATTCGGCGGACTCCCGGGGAGCGTGGACGACGGCGCCGTGGGCCTCGCGGATCGCGGCGGCGGTCGGGTCGATCCGCCGGTCGGCGTAGCGGGCGTACCAGGCGGCGATGGCGAAGGTGGTGACGAACTGCAGCAGCCCCAGCACCAGGGCCACGTTGATGTGCCCGACGACCTTGGCACCCATCAGGCCGGGCGCGTAGCAGGAGAGCAGCACGTAGAGCAGGTACCAGAGCACGAAGCCGATGGTGACCGGGAAGGCGAAGCTCCGGAACGAGCGCCTCAGGGTACGGAACTCCTCGCTCTCATCGATGAGTTGGACTTCCGTAGGGGTAGTGGTGATCGGCGGCGAATCCACTCTGTCTCTCCTCACTCCTTCGGCGTAGCGGTCGCACACGGGGAACGATCGGACGTGAGGGGCGTCACAATCCGTGTGCGCGCCGCGCAATGCTAGGAGCGCCGCGCCTGCCCCGAAAGGGGTTGACCGCGATCAGCCAGTCGTTCACCCTCTCGCGCTATCCAATTGGCCGAAAACCACCACTCGCGCCACTTCACAACACCGCCGCCACATGCCGAAGGGGCGGCACCGTCCAGCAGTGCCGCCCCTTCTGACGCATTGTCAGAAAGAGATCCGGACCTTCAGCGCCGAGCGGTCGTCCATCGCCCGGTAGCCGTCCGGGACACCGTCCAGGCCCACCGTGCGGTCGAACACCAGACCCGGCTCGATGGCCCCGGAGAGGACGTCCGGCAGCAGGTCGGGGATGTAGGCGCGGGCCGGGGCGACGCCGCCATTGAGCGAAACGTTTCGGCCGAACATCTGACCGATGTCGACGCCCGCACTGCCGCCGTGCGGAACGCCGACGTAGCCCACCGCGCCGCCGTCCCGGGCGATCGAGACGGCCGTGCGCATCGACTCCTCGGTCCCGACGGCCTCCAGGACGGCGTGCGCGCCCTGGCCGCCGGTCAGCTCCTTGACCGCCTCGATCGCGGCCTCGCCGCGCTCGGCCACCACGTCGGTCGCGCCGAAGCGCCGGGCCAGGTCGGTGCGGGCGGTGTGCCGGCCCAGCGCGATGATGCGGTCCGCGCCCAGCCGGTGCGCCGCCAGCACGCCGCACAGGCCCACCGCGCCGTCGCCGACCACGGCGACCGTCACGCCCGGGCGCACCCGGGCCGACACGGCGGCGTGGTGCCCGGTGGCCATCACGTCGGACAGCGCCAGCAGCCCCGGCAGCAGCTTCTCGTCGCCCGCGGCCTCCTTCGGCAGCTTCACCAGCGTGCCGTCCGCGAACGGCACCCGCACCGCCTCGCCCTGGCCGCCGTCGGAGCCGACCTGGCCCCAGAACCCGCCGTGCGGGCAGGAGGTCTGCAGGCCCTCCCGGCAGAAGTCGCAGCTGCCGTCCGACCAGACGAACGGCGCCACCACCAGGTCGCCCGGCGCGAAGCCGCGCACCTCGGCGCCCGCCTCCTCGACCACGCCCAGGAACTCGTGCCCGATCCGCTGCCCGGCCACCCGCTGGGCCACCCCGCGGTACGCCCACAGGTCGCTGCCGCAGATGCAGGCGTTCACCACCCGCACCACGACGTCCGTCGGGTGCTGGATCACCGGGTCCGGGACCTCTTCGATCCGGATGTCATTGGGGCCGTGGATCACGGTGGCGCGCATGGGAGTTCGTCCTTACGGAGTCGGCCGTCGGGGGGTGTCGACAGCCGGTGGATGGCGTCGACCGGATAGGCGACGCCTCTGCGGAATACTCTATTCCGGTCGCTCGGCCGGAACATTTCGACCGGACACGGGCCCGGCGGCGCTTATCCTGTTGGACCATGCAACCGATCCAGCCCGAGACGTACGGCGCGCCGCGGACCGTCCCGGTCCCCGCCCAGCGCACCGCCGCCCCCGCCGAGGGCTTCGCGGTGGTCGACGTCGAGACCACCGGCCTCGGCCGCTCGGACCGCGTCATCTCGGCGGGCGTCTACCAGCTGGACCCGGACGGCGAGGTCACCGACCACTGGTACACCCTGGTCAACCCCCAGCGGGACCCGGGCCCGGTCTGGATCCACGGCCTCACGGCGGAGCTGCTCTCGGGCGCCCCGACCTTCCCGCAGATCGCCGACGAGTTCGCCGACCGGCTGAACGGCCGGGTCCTGGTCGCCCACAACGCGCTCTTCGACTGGAACATGATCTCGCGCGAGTTCTCCCGGGCCGGCCTGCGCGCCCCGGTCGAGCAGCGGATCTGCACCATGGTGCTCTCCCGCGACCTGCGGCTGCCGCTGCCCAACGGCAAGCTGTCCTCGCTCGCCGCCCACTTCGGCGTCCGCCAGCAGCACGCGCACAACGCCCTGGACGACGCCCGGGTACTCGCCGAGGCGTTCCGCCCCAGCCTGCACCTGGCCCGCCAGGGCGGCGTCCCGCTGCCGGTGCAGGCCTGCGTGGCGGTCACCGACCTCGGCGAGGACGAGCCCGCCACCCCCGGCCGCGCTTCCTGGACCGGCGCCGCCTACCGCCAGGCCAAGAAGCGCCCGCCCTGCCCGTACCCCAACCCCGGACGCTGGGAGGACGGCAAGCCGCTGGTGCAGGGCATGCGGGTGGCCTTCACCGGCGACACCGCCACCGACCGGGAGCTGCTGGAGGACCGCGCCGCCGAGGCCGGCCTGCACATCGCCACCTCGGTGAGCCGGCTCACCAGCCTGCTGGTCACCAACGAGCCGAACAGCTGGAGCGGCAAGGCCCGCCGGGCCCGCGAGGTCGGCACGCCGGTGGTCGGCGAGGACGCCTTCCTCCAACTGCTCCGCGAAGTCGCGCCGCACCCCGGTGCGTGAGCCGGATGTGAGGTCGGCGTACCGTGCCCATGTGTACCGTTTTCTGCTGACCCGCCAGTGGCTGATCACCATGCTGATCGCGCTGCTGCTGATCCCCGCGACGATCGAGCTGGGCTTCTGGCAGCTGCACCGCCACGAGGCGCGGGTGGCCCGGAACGACCTGATCGGCAAGGCCCTCACCGTCGCCCCGGTGCCGTTCGACACGGTGTCGTCGGCCCCCGGCTTCGCGGTGCCCAAGGACCTCATCTGGCACCCGGTGACGGCCACCGGGCAGTACGACACGGCGCACGAGTTCGTCGTCCGCAAGCGGACCGACTCCAGCGGGGACACGATCGGCTACTTCGTCATCACCCCGCTCAAGCTCTCCGACGGCAGGGGCAGCGTCCTGGTCAACCGCGGCTGGGTGGCCGGCGACGGCGGCGCCACCGCCTACCCGACGGTCCCGGCCGCCCCGACCGGCGAGGTCTCCCTCACCGGTCGGATGCGCGCCGACGAGACCACGGGCAGCAGCGGCATCAAGGACCGCGCCGGCCTGCCCGACCGGCAGTTCAACCTGATCAACACCGAGCAGCAGGCCAAGGAGACCGGCGTCACCACCGTGCTCGGCGGCTACCTGGAGCTCACCGCCACCACCCCGGCCCCCGCCGACCAGCCCGAGCTGATCCCCGAGCCCAACCACTCCGACATCGGCCCGCACATGGCGTACGCGATCCAGTGGTGGCTGTTCACCGCGATGATCCCGGTCGGGGTCGGGGTGCTGGCCCGCCGCGAGGCCAAGGACCGGGCCAAGCAGGCCGCCGAGGCCGAGGTGCCGGTCGAGGCCGTACCGGCGGCCTGAGGCCCCGGCGCGGAAGGACGGCCCCGCAAACGCCCCGGAGAACCGCCTACAGCACGTCCTCCAGCTCGCGCAGCAGCCGCGCCTTGGCCCGGGCTCCGACCACCGAGCGCACCGGCTCGCCGCCGCGGAACACCATCAGCGTCGGCATCGACAGCACCCCGTACGCGGCCTGGGTGCGCGGATTGCGGTCCACGTCCACGCTGACCACCCGCAGCCGGTGCGCCTCCTCGCGGGCGACGTCCGCCAGCACCGGCGCCATCATCCGGCACGGCGGGCACCAGTCCGCCGTGAAGTCCACCAGCACCGGACCTTCGGCCGCCAGCACCTCCGCGGCGAACGTGTCGTCCGTCACCGCGGGCACCCCTGGGATCTGCACCATCGTCTACTCCTTCGCCCATTCGTTCGCCAGTTCACAGCGCGGCGGCTGTCCGGAGGGCTCGGCCGCCAGCCCGTCCCGGGCCCGTACCGCCCGGTCGAACTGCCCGGCCACCCGGGCCCGGACGTCCTGCAGCCGGGCGATGCACTCGTCCAGTTCGGCGAGCTTGCGCCGGTACACCTCCAGCGAGGCCGGGCAGGAGTCGCCCTCGGGGTGGCCCGCCTGGAGGCACTCCACGAACGGGCGGGTCTCCTCCAGGCCGAACCCGAAGTCCTGCAGCGTCCGGATCTGCCGCAGCAGCCGCAGGTCCTCCTCGTCGTACGCCCGGTAGCCGTTGCCCGCCCGGCGGGCCGGCAGCAGGCCGAGCTGCTCGTAGTACCGCAGCGCCCGGGTGGTCGTCCCCGCCCGCTCCGCCAGCTCCCCGATCCGCATCCCCGCACCCGCTCTCCCGGCCCGCCTCCGCACGCCGCCGGGACCGACGGTAGACCTTGACCCGGACGTCAACGCCAGCCCGCCCCCGGCCCCACCTCACCGCGGTCCCACCTCACCCCGGCCCCCTCCACCGCCCCCGGCGCCACGCCACCCCGCCACCCCGCCCCCAGCCCTCCCCCTCGCGCCCGCCACCCGGCAGGATGGCCCCATGGATCTTGGACTGAAGGACAAGGTGTACGTGGCCACCGGCGCCACCCGGGGCCTCGGCTTCGCCGCCGCCCGGGAGCTGGCCGCCGACGGAGCCCGGGTGCTGGTCAGCGGGCGCGGCAAGGAGTCCGTGGCCGCCGCCGTCGCCGAGCTGGACGCCATCGGCGGCGCCGGGACGGCCCACGGCCTGGCCGCCGACAACGCCGACCCGGCGACCGCCGAACGGCTGATCGCCGAGGCGACCGGGCACTTCGGCCGGCTCGACGGCGTGCTGATCAGCGTCGGCGGCCCCCAGGCCGGCCCGGTGGCCACCGCCCCCGAGGAGGCCTGGCGCGACGCGTTCGAGTCGGTCTTCCTCGGCGCGCTGCGGCTCGCCCGCGCCGCCGCCGCAGCCCTCGGCGAGGGCGGCGTGATCGGCTTCGTGCTCTCCGGCTCGGTGCGCCAGCCGATCCCCGGCCTGGGCATCTCCAACGGCCTGCGCCCGGGGCTGGCGATGGCCGCCAAGTCCCTCGCCGACGAACTCGGCCCGCGCGGCATCCGGGTGGTGGGCCTGCTCCCGGCCCGGATCGACACCGACCGGGTGCGCGAGCTGGACTCCCTGGGCGGCGACCCGGACGGCGCCCGCGCCCAGGCCGCCGCGACCATCCCGCTCGGCCGCTACGGCACCCCCGAGGAGTTCGGCAAGGTCGCGGCCTTCCTGCTCTCCCCCGCCGCCTCCTACCTGACCGGTGTGATGATCCCCGTCGACGGCGGCGCCCTGCGCCCCCTCTAGGACGCACACGGGGGCGGGCGTCCGACTCCGCCCGCCCCCGGTTCACTCCACCCGCGGGGGCCTGCGCCGCCCTCGGCGCCGCCGCGACCCGGGCTGGGCGGCCTGGAGGACCCGGATCCGCAGGTCGGCGGGGAGTTCCGGGAGGCCCAGACTGGTCCGGGCGTCGGTTCGCGGGCCGGTGTCGAAGTGCTCCACCAGGGCCGCCGGATCGCCACCGGGGGTGAGCCGGACAGCGCCCCGCAGCCGCGGATGCCCGGGTGCGCGCACCAGGCGTACGCCCGCGCGCTCGACTTCGGGGAGCGTGGCCGTCCCGTTCTCCAGCGCCTCTTCCAGCGCCCGGGTGCGGACCCGCAGCCGGAGTCCGGTGGCACCTGGCGTCGGCACGACGAGGCCGGCCGGGCCGCTGCGCCGCAGCTGCGCCACCAGCCACCAGGCGGTGCCCGCGATCACCACGGCCAGCCCGCCGATGACGGTGGGCCACCACCAGGTCGAATCCGCCCAGCGGGTGCGCGAGCGGGCACTGAGCACCGGCTGGTCCGGGGAGGTGAGCGGCCACCAGCCCGGCGGGTCGGCGCCGAGCCGCCGGTACAGGTCGAGCCCGCCGGCCAGCACCAGCACGCCGACGGCCAGCAGCACCGCCCCGACCACCCCCAGCAGCAGCCGGTTGACGCCCGTCCGCCTCATCCCGCCGCCCCCACCCCGGGCACCGCCCGCACGTCGAGGCGCAGCGGCCGGGCCAGCGTCACCCGTGCCAGCTCGTCCCGCAGTTGGCACTGGACCGACACCGGGTCCGCCGCCCCGATGAGGGTGACCCGGACGCGCCGGCGGCTGATCCGGATCCGCAGCTCGTCGATGCCCTGGAGTCCGGCGGCGCGGTCGGCGAGCAGGTGCCCGATGCCGGCCCGGTCGATGGCGGCGCCGGTGTCGCCGTGCGGGCGCAGCGGGAGCCAGCGGCCGAGACCGGGGGCGAGGGCCAGCCAGAGCAGCACCCCGCCGAGGAGGACGGCGGCGCCGGCACCCACCAGCACCCACAGGTCGTCGAGGTGACGGGTGGCCAGTTCGTCGGCGATCCGGGCGCGCCACCGGCGGGTCGGGTACCCGGCGCGGACGGCGACCACGTCGTACAGCAGCGCGCCCGCGAGCACCAGCAGCACGGTGGCGACGAGCGCCGCGACGACGGCCCGCGGCGCCCGCGGCCGCCGCACCTTCTCCGGCGGGGGCCCGTCCCCGACCGCCGTCGCCTCCTCGCCGGGCACCGGTTCGCCCCCCACACTCATGACACTCCCCCGGTCACCAGCCGCTCCACGACGACGACCACCTCGGACACCCTGGTCCCGGTGAACCCGGCGACCTGCGCGGCGACGCGTTCGCGGACGGCCCGGGCGAGCGCCGCGAGGTCGGCGGGGAAGGGCAGTGCGACGGCGACCCGGACGGTCACGGTGCTGCCGGGCACGGCCACCGAGACAGTGGGCGGTGCGCCCTTGGCGGTGCGGCCGGTCCAGGCGTCGGCGAGGGCCTCGCGGGCGGCCCGGGCGGCGATGCGGGCGTAGACGCGGTCGGCGATCCGGAGTCGGCCCCGGGCCGCGGGTTCGCGGCGGGCACTGGTGGTGGGAGCCGCCATCAACGGCGCCGGTCGCGGCCGCGGAGCAGGTCGCCGAGGTCGCCCAGCTCGATGTCGCCCTCCAGCAGGCGGCCGGCCACGAAGCCGACCAGCCCGAGTGCGGCGACCAGCAGGAACGCCGCGAAACCGCCGAAGTACCCGGCGAAGCCGAGGGCCATGCCCACCACCAGGCCGACGATGGCCAGGTTCATCCGCTACTCCTCGTCCTCGCTGCCGCCCGCCGCCGGGCGCTTCGTGGGCTCGCTACTTGAGTTTGGGCCGCTGCCCCGCGACGACCGTCTCCTCTTCCTCCTCCTCGACGTCCGGCTCGTCGGGGAGGTGGACGTCGTTGACCGCGATGTTGACCTCGACGACTTCCAGGCCGGTCATCCGCTCGACGGCGTCGATGATGTTCTCCCGTACCTGCCGGGCGAGTTCGGGGATGACCACGCCGTACTCGACGACCAGGGCGATGTCGATGGCGGTCTGCTTCTCGCCGACCTCGGCCTTGATGCCGCGCCCGACGCCGGACTTGCCGCCCGGCACCCGGTCGCGCATCGCGCCGAAGGTGCGGGCGAGGCCCGAGCCGAGGGCGTGGATGCCGTTGACCTCGCGGGCGGCCATCCCGGCGATCTTCTCGACCACGCCGACGGCCAGCGCCGTGCGGCCGCGCTCGCCGGTCGGCTTGCCGGCGTCGGTCGCGGCGGAGGCCGAGGGCGGCGAGGACGGCGCGTGGGCGGCGGAGCCGGCGGCCGCGGCGTGGCCGGGGTTCTTGTGCATGGTGGCGGGGGTCGGAGTGTCAGGCATGGGGGCGCATCTCCCGTCGTACGGCTCCAGCTATATCGCAAATCCCCATAACTCTGGCATTTCGCCACGTTCCGCGCCCGCCGGGAGGGCCACCGGGATGCCTCCGGAACGCCGAGGGCCCGGCCCGGGGAGCACACCCCGGGCCGGGCCCGTTCACACGACGCAGCCTGGCTAGTCGCCGATCCCGGCGAGGTCCCGCAGGCGGCGGGCCTGCGCCGCCCGTTCGGCCGAGCGCTGCTCGTCGAAGGAGCGGCCGGCGGCGCCCTGGAGCAGGGCCTTGGTCTCGATGACGGCGTTGCGCGGCGCGGCCAGCAGGGCGGCGGCGAGGTCGCGGGCGGCGGCGTCCAGTTCCGCACCGGGGACGGCCAGGTTGGCCAGCCCGATGGCGGCGGCCTCCTCGGCGCCGACCCAGCGGCCGGTGGCGCAGATCTCCAGCGCCCGGGCGTAGCCGACGAGTTCGGTGAGCGGCTTGGTGCCGGCCAGGTCGGGGACGAGGCCGAGCGAGGTCTCCTTCATGGCGAACTGGACGTCGTCGGCGACGACGCGCAGGTCGCAGCCGAGGGCGAGCTGGAAGCCGGCGCCGACGGCATGGCCCTGGACGGCGGCGATGGAGACCAGGTCGGGGCGGCGCCACCAGGTGAAGGCCTGCTGGTAGGAGGCGATGGTGTCGTCGAGCTCCTGGTCGGGGGCGCCGGCGAGCTGGAGGAAGGTGGGCTCGCCGGGGATGCCCTCGGGGGTGAACATGGCCCGGTCCAGGCCCGCCGAGAAGGAGACGCCCTCCGCACGCAGCAGGACCACCCGGACGCCACCGGGCAGGTCACGGCCCGCGGCGGCGAGGGCGCGCCACAGGGCGGGCGACTGGGCGTTGCGCCGCTTGGGCTGACACAGGGTGACGACGGCGAGCTCGCCGTCGATCTCCAGGCGGACGCCGTCCTGCTCCCAGCTCGGGGCCTGCGGGTCGGTGACGGGGGCGGTCATGCGGGACCTCCGGTGGCGAGGGGCTTGGCTACCGGAGAGTAACAAACCTGGGCGCGCGCCGGCAGGGCGCCGGCCCGGAAAGATCAGCGGAAGGGGAGCACCGGGGGGCGGACGACACCCCGGACATGACGATCGGCGGCCGGTCCACTCGACCCGAGGGCGGACGATCGGTTCTCGTCTCCCCGGCCGGCGCCCTGCCGCCGCGCCATCCAGCCATGAGCTGACGGACCGTCAGGAACCGGCCCCGGCGGTCGCCTTGTTCTTGCCACGCGTGGCACCACCGCGGCCCCGGAGAATGACTCCGGACTCGCTCAGCATCCGGTGCACAAAGCCGTACGAACGACCGGTCTCCTCCGCGAGAGCGCGAATGCTCGCCCCGGAGTCGTACTTCTTCTTGAGATCGGCCGCGAGCTTCTCACGCGCGGCACCGGTCACCCGGCTGCCCTTTTTCAGAGTCTCGGCCACCCGTGCCTCCTCGTAGCGTTGCTCGGTCAGATTCCCATGATCACCCATCCACCGCTTCCTGGCCACCCATTCGGCAAGGTCGATGTCGGGAATGCGTGGTCCTGCGGTGGTGATCCGAGCGCAGCAGGGCGCTCACGTAGAGTGCGCGCCCCCGGGCGGATTCCGCCATCCGCCGAGAAAGGGCTGATCAGCAGCGTCGGCCCGACCACGATCGAGTGGCGGGCCGACAGGAAGTCCTTAAACGGAATCCAGGCTTTCTTCATTCCCGGACACGCCGTAAGTACTAGTTTTTCTGGTCCTGAAAGCGGAGATCGCGTCTACACCCGGTCAGGCCAGTGAGACCAGATCGGCGTAGGCCGGGCTCCAGAGGTCCTCGACCCCGTCCGGCAGCAGGATGATCCGCTCCGGCTGGAGCGCCTCGACGGCGCCCTCGTCGTGGGTGACCAGCACGACCGCGCCGGAGAACTCCCGCAGCGCGCCGAGGATCTCCTCGCGGCTGGCCGGGTCGAGGTTGTTGGTGGGCTCGTCGAGCAGCAGCACGTTGGCGCTGGAGACCACCAGCGAGGCCAGCGCGAGCCGGGTCTTCTCACCGCCGGAGAGCACCCCGGCCGGCTTGTCGACGTCGTCGCCGGAGAACAGGAAGGAACCGAGGATCTTGCGGATCTGCACCAGGTCGGTGTCCGGCGCGGAGGAACGCATGTTCTCCAGCACCGTGCGGTCCGGGTCCAGGGTCTCGTGCTCCTGGGCGTAGTAGCCGATCTTCAGGCCGTGGCCCGGGATCACCTCGCCGGTGTCCGGCTGCTCCACCCCGGCGAGCATCCGCAGCAGGGTGGTCTTGCCCGCGCCGTTGAAGCCGAGGATGACGACCCGCGAACCGCGGTCGATGGCCAGGCCGACGTCGGTGAAGATCTCCAGCGAACCGTAGGACTTGGAGAGCCCGCTGGCCATCAGCGGGGTCTTGCCGCAGGGAGCCGGGTCCGGGAAGCGCAGCTTGGCGACCTTGTCGTTCTGGCGCACCTGCTCCAGGCCGGAGAGCAGCTTCTCGGCACGGCGGGCCATGTTCTGCGCGGCCACCGTCTTGGTCGCCTTGGCCCGCATCTTGTCGGCCTGGGAGTTGAGGGTCGCGGCCTTCTTCTCGGCGTTGGCCCGCTCGCGCTTGCGGCGCTTCTCGTCGTCCTCACGCTGCTGCTGGTACTGCTTCCAGCCCATGTTGTAGACGTCGATGGCGGAGCGGTTGGCGTCCAGGTAGAAGACCTTGTTGACGACCGTCTCGACCAGCTCGACGTCGTGCGAGATGACGATGAAGCCACCCTTGTAGGTCTTCAGGAAGTCCCGCAGCCAGACGATCGAGTCGGCGTCGAGGTGGTTGGTGGGCTCGTCGAGCAGCAGCACGTCGGAGTCGGAGAACAGGATCCGGGCCAGCTCGACGCGGCGGCGCTGACCACCGGAGAGGGTGTGCAGCTCCTGGTTCAGGATGCGGTCCGGCAGGCCCAGGGCGGCCGCGATGGTGGCGGCCTCGGCCTCGGCGGCGTACCCGCCCTTGGTGAGGAACTCGGTCTCCAGGCGCGCGTACTTCTTCATCGCGTTGTCCCGGGTGGCGCCCTGGCCGTTGGCCATCCGGTCCTCGTTCTCGCGCATCTTCTTGAGCACGGTGTCGAGGCCGCGGGCGGAGAGGATGCGGTCCTTGGCGAGGACGTCCAGGTCGCCGGTGCGCGGGTCCTGCGGGAGGTAGCCGACCTCGCCGGAGCGGGTCACCGTGCCCGAGGCCGGCATGCCCTCGCCGGCCAGCACCTTGGTCAGCGTGGTCTTGCCGGCGCCGTTGCGCCCGACCAGGCCGATCCGGTCGCCGGCGGCGACCTTGAAGTTCGCGGACTCGATCAGGATTCGGGCACCGGCGCGCAGCTCAAGGGCGTTGGCGGAAATCATGGCGGAAACTACTCCTGGGACGTGGGCGGGCGGCCGGACGGGGCCCGGGGCCGGGCAGCGGGAAGGGGCGTCGTCGGTGGTCGGCACAGCGCACGGGGCGGTGCCGCGCGCCCGCTATTGCCCGGAGAAGTCAGCCATGACGGCAAGTCTACCGGGCCGCGCGGGAACCCCCGGGGCTACCGCCCAGGGGTACCGGCGGTCCGGCGTTACTGCTGGGACTGCTGGGACTGCTGAGGCTGCTGCGCCTCGGGCTGCATGGGCGGCTGGTCACCCACCGGGGCGTCCTGACCCACCGGGGCGTCCTGGGCCGGGCTCGCCGCCGGGTCGGTGCAACCGCCCTGCGGACGCACCGCCGCGAACGGCGCGGACGGGCTGCCGCAGGCCGCCTCGGGGGCGGCCGCCTTGGTGTCGAACACCCGGGCCGGAACGATCGGGCCGTCGGTGATCAGCACCCGGCTGCCGTCCAGCGCCTTGACCGAGGCGCTCGGGCCGGTGTTCAGCTGCCAGCCGGTGCTGTCCAGCCGGTACCCGTTGATGCCGCCGGAGACGGCCTGCCCGGCGCTGTTGGTGCAGCTGCGCGGGACGAGCACGGCGTACTCGGTGCCGACCGTGCGCAGCGGGTCGTAGACGCAGCTGCCGGGCGGCTTGGAGTTGTAGCGCAGGTCACCGTCGGCGTCGCGCAGGCCCATGGTCAGGTTCGGGGTCACCACGGCCACCCAGGCGGAGCCGCCCTGCGGGACGGTGTGCAGGGCCGCCGCGGCCCGCTCCTGGGCCAGCTCCTTGCGCTGCGCGTCGGTGCGCTTGTCGGCGCCGGGCTCGCCGTCGCCGCGCAGCCAGTCCGCCAGGCCGGGCACCGCCCGGTGCCAGCGCACCTCGTGGTCGCCCGGGCGAACCGAGGTGACCAGGCCGTCGTCCCAGACCACGATGGCGTTGTCCCCCGCCATCGACAGGTACAGCGCGGTGGCGCCCTCGCGGCGGTAGGACCAGGCCTGCTCGCCGCTCTGCCGGTGGAAGGCCTCCAGTCCGGGGCCGACCTTCAGATCCAGGTCGGCCGTGCTCAGCGACTGCGTGCTGACCGGCGTGGCCTCCGCCTCGCCCGGCCCCGCCACCCGGTCGCCGAACGGCACCGGCTTGTTGGCGTGCGCCGCCGCACCGGCCGCAAGGACCAGCATCACCGCCAGGGCAGGCAGGGTCGAGCGGGGGGTCAGTACACGCAGCGGCTTCCAGGACACGGCCGGAGCGTACCTTTCACCGGGCACGCGAGTCAGCCTGGAATCGCCCCCGCCCCACCCCTCGGACCGCGTGTCCGGCCGCGCGCGCCCTCCCCGCGCACCCGCCCGCCCACCTGCACCGTCGGTGCCGAGGCCGGGCCGCCGCCCGCTCCGGGGCCCGGCGCCGGGGCCCGGCCGGACCGTTACAGAGCTGATACACGCGGCGAGGCCCGGCCGGGCGTTGCGGCAGACGGCGTTCGAATACCGCCCACTTTAGGGTGACATTCGGCTTTTCCGACGCCCGTCGGGCCTACTGTCGGCGAGCGGAGCGCCACGGTCCGTCCAGCGCGCCCCCGCCCCGCGACGCCCGGAGGAGAGACCATGCGAATCGGCCGCCTGACGCTGGCCGCCGCCGCCCTGCTGCTGATGGCCACGGCCAGCGTCCCGGCCGGGTCGCCGCTCAGCCAGACCGAACGGCACACCCTCTCCTCGGACGCCTTCGAGCCGCGCGGCGCCGCCCCCCGCCCGCCCGTCCAGCGGCCCAAGCACGAGCCGCCGTTCGGCGCCTTCGTCGGTTCCTGGGACGACTACATCCCGCAGATCGGCCGGTACGCGCAGTGGCTGGGCGACGCCAACCTGCAAGTCGGCCACACCTACCTGGCGGGCAACAGCTGGGCCGACGTCGAGGGCGAGCTGATGGTGCTCGGCATGTGGTCGCAGTGGCGGCTGGCCGACCCGTCCCGGACGCTCGTCCTCGGCGTGCCGATGCTGGTGCCCAACGAGGCGAACGTGCCGGACGGCGAGGTCGCCAAGCTGCTCGCCCAGGGCGCGCGCGGGGACTTCGACCGGCACTTCCTGCGGCTCGCCCACCGGCTGGTGTCCCTCGGCGGCGCGGACACCGTGCTCACGCTCGGCTGGGAGATGAACGGCGTCACCTACACGCACCGCTGCAAGCCCGACCCGTCCGCGTGGAAGGCGTACTGGCGACGGATCGTCGGCGTGATGCGCTCGGTGCCGGGGCAGCGGTTCCGCTTCGACTTCACCCCGAACCGGGGCCTGGACGCCATCCCGTGGACCAAGTGCTACCCCGGCGACGACGTGGTCGACATCATCGGCATGGACAACTACGACCAGCCCGCCGGGGGCACCTTCGACGACTACGTGCGCGAGCCGTACGGGCTTCAGGACCAGGTGGAGTTCGCCGCCAAGCGCGGCAAGCCGGTCTCCTACCCGGAGTGGGGGCTGTTCCGCAACGGCGACAACCCGGAGTTCGTGCAGCGGATGGTCGAGTGGATGCGCACCCACGACACCGCCTACCAGACCGTCACCGACTACTGCCCGCACGGCTTCTTCGAGTGCGACCGCAACCCGCGCTCCGCCGCCCGGTTCAAGCAGCTGATGTCCGGGTCGAAGGGGGCGCCGCCGGTGGTGCCGACGGCGCCCCAGGCCCCCGTCCCGCCGATCGTCCCGCCGCGCCCGCCCGCGCCCTCGGCCGTGCCCGGGGCCCCGAGCGTGGTGCCCGGCCCGTCCGCGAGCCCGTCGCCGGGCCCCTCGGCCACCACGTCGGCGAGCCCCTCGGCGAGCCCGTCCGCGAGTCCCTCGGCGGCCCGGACGCCCGCCCGGCGCTGAGCCCGGGCGGGGGCGGTCAGCCGCGGCGGCGGGCCAGCAGGGCCTCCTTGAGCCTCGGGAAGCGGGTCCGCAGCACGTGCGCCGCCTGCTGGCGGACGCGCACCGCGCCGGACCGGGCGACGGCCGCCGGCGCCGGCCCGGGCGGACCGAACAGCAGGCGCTGGTTGGACAGCTGGTCCGGCCGCCAGCGCTGCTTGTACGGCTCCTGGCCGCGCAGCAGGCCGAGCAGCGGGACGCCCGCGCCGACCGTCTCGTCCAGGGCGGCGCTGAACAGCAGCCCGGCGATGTCCAGCCGCTCGCGCAGCACCGGGTGCGCGCCGTACATGTACAGGCCGCCGAAGGAGGGGCAGAGCAGCAGCAGGTTCACCGCGACCAGTTCGCCGTTCAGCCGGAACTGGTGGACGGCCGCCCTGCCGGTGGCGACCAGGCCGACGGTGGACTCGGTCAGGTGGCGGGCGAAGCGCTCGGTGCGGTGCTCCGGGGTGACGCCGCGCTCCTGCCACTGCAGGAAGTGCAGCCGCAGCAGGCCCTCCAGCGCCGCCGGCACCTCGGCCGCCGGCGTCGAGCTGACCTGCACCCCGGCCTCGGCGATCTTGCGCAGCTTCACCCGGCTGCGCTGCGCGGTCTTGCCGGGCACCCGCTTGAGCAGCCGGTCCATCGGGACGGCCGGCAGGTACTGGCAGAGCGAGTCCTGGTAGCGGCGGCGTCGGCCGTGCCAGTGCTCGTACACCCGCTGCACCGCCGCCTCGGGGTGCACCTCGCGCAGCTCCAGGGAGTGCCACGGGCGGGTGAGCGGGAGGGCGGCGGCGAACTCGGCGGCGGCCCGGTCGGCGCAGTCGTCGTCGAGCAGCACGTCGGAGTAGTCGACCAGCCCGGCGCCCAGGGCGGTCAGCCCACCGAGCGGGCCGCCGCGGCGTCTGAAGGCACCCGCGCCGACCAGCAGGCCGTCCCGGCGGACGAGCACCACCAGCAGGCGGCCCGGGCTGCCGTAGTGGCGCCACCAGGAGCGCTGCCAGTCGGCGGCCTGGAAGAAGGTGGCGGTCCGGCAGCGGGCGGCCAGGTCGTCCCACTCCTCGGCGAGGGTGTCCAGAGCGTCGTCCTCACGGCGCAGCTCGGTGGTCCAGCCCGGCGCAGCCGGCTGGGCGGGGAGGCCGGCGTGCCGGATCTCAGTGCTCATCGCCCGCTCCCGGCCGCGGCCTTCTCCTTGGCCGGGGGCTCCTCGGCGCTCTTCTTCACGGCAGCGGCCTTCCCGGGCCTCCCTTCCGCCTTCTCGGCCTTCTCCGCCTTCTCGGCCTTCTCCGCCTTCTCGGCCTTCTCGGTCTCCTCCGCCTGGCCGGTCTTGCCGGCCTGGTCGGCGGCGGGCGGCTCCTCGCCGCGCGGGCGGGGGGTGGCCGGCGTCGTCGGCTCCACCGGGGCCCCGGCGGGCTCGGCGGCCTCCGGCAGGGCGGCCTCGCCCCGGCGGCGGGTCATCATCACCAGGGCCCCCACCAGCAACCCGGCCGCGCCACCGACCGCGACGTCCAGCGTGGCGGACGGGGTGGTCGGCTTGTCCGGCTCGGCGGCCGGGGCCAGCGTCACCAGCCGGACGCTGGTGTCCCTGCTGCTGGTGTTCGCGAAGGAGACCAGCGAGCGGGCCACCGCGTCGGCGGTCTGGGCCGCCTCCTGGGGGCGCGTCCCGGTGCCGGTGATCTCGATCATCGGGGCGTCCGGGGAGGTGGTCCCGTGCACCAGGGACTCCAGCTCGGCACGGGTGTGGCCGGTCTCGGCGGCCGCCACCGCGAGCACCTGCGGCTGGCCCGCCAACCGCCCGTACGCCTGGGCGAAGTTGGTCGCGGTGGCGGCCTCCCCCGGGTTCTGCGGCACCACGAGGACGTAGGCGCTGGCGGCGTACGAGGGGTGCGAGACGACGGCGTACCCGGCGCCGGCCGCGGCGCCCAGCGGCACCGCGAGCGCCACCGGCCACCAGCGGCGGACCAGGTGGCGGGCCCTTCGGCGCGGTGTGGTCATGGGTGTGACTCCTTGGGTATGTGACGGCGGTTCCGGCGGCGGCGGGCGGTCAAGCGCGGGCCAGCCGGTCGTAGAGGGCGCCCAGGTCTGCGGCGACCCGGGCGATGTCGTAGTGGCCGACCGCCGGGGGGTGCGGCAGCGGGTCGGAGTTGTGGTCGTTCAGGTGCCGCAGGTCGCGCAGCGCGGCGGCGTACGCGGCGCCCTCGGACGGGATCCGGCGGGCCTGCGGAGCGGCGCTGGGCGGCAGTTCGTCGAGCGCCGGGCAGGCGCTGTGCCGCACCGGCAGGCCGGCCGCGAGGCCCTCCAGGATGCCGAGGCCGAAGGTCTCCGCGGTGGAGGGGGCGGCCAGCACGTCCAGGGCGGTCAGCAGGTCGGGCACGTCGTCGCGCTCGCCGGTGAGCACCAGCCTTTCCCGGACGCCGAGTTCGGCGGCCCGGTGCTCCAGCGCGGCGCGCTCCGGGCCCGCGCCGACCAGCACCAGCCGGGCGGCCGGGTCGAGAGCGGCGAGGGCCTCCAGCAGCACCTCGAAGCGCTTGCCGGGGACCAGCCGGCCGACTCCGCCGACCGCCCAGCTCCCCTCCGGAAGGCCGAGTTCGGCCCGCAGCCGGCGGCGGGTGGCGGCCCGGTCTGCGGCCGGGCGGCGGTAGCGGGCGGTGTCGATGCCGTTGGGGATCAGTTCGACCCGGGCCGGTGGGACGCCCCAGGAGTGCAGCGTCTGGGCGACCTGCCGGGAGACCGCGACGGTGGTGCTGCCGAGTCGCTCGGCCGCCAGGTAGAGGCCCTTGACGCCGCGGGTGACCGGGCGGCCCTCGATCACCCCGGCGTGCAGCGAGTGCTCGGTGGAGACCACCGCGCGGACCCCGGCGAGCCGGGCCGCCAGCCGGCCGTACAGCTGCGCCCGGTACAGGTGGGTGTGCACCAGGTCGTAGCGGCCGGAGCGGACCAGCCGGACCAGCCGGGGCAGCGCGCCCAGGTCGCGGTTGCCGCGCATGCCGAGGTGGTGGACGGTCACCCCGTCGGCGCGCAGCGCGGCGGCGACCGTGCCGGGGTTGGTCAGTGCGACCACCTCGCACTGCTGGTGTGCGGGCAAGTGCCTCAGCAGCAGGTGGAGTTGGCGCTCGGCGCCGCCCGAGGCGAGGCCGGTGACGATGTGCAGGACCCTCACGGCCGGGCCCCCCGCCGGGCGGCCAGGGGGCTTCGGCGCAGCTCGGTGACGGCGTCGCGCAGCCGCTGCCGGCCGCGTTTGGCGCGCAGCCGCCAGGCGCCGTCGCGGTCGCCGACGTAGCAGCGGGGCAGCGCGAAGCGGCCGGTGAGCGGGGAGTGCGCGATGGCGCAGGCGTAGTCGTAGCCGGCGTCGCGCACGGCCTCGGTGGCGGGCAGGTCGACGGCGCCGTACGGGTAGCAGAAGCCGGTGACCGGGCCGCCGACCACCTCCTCCAGGAGGCGCCGACTCTCCCGGGTCTGCACCGCCAGGACATCGGCCGGCAGGCCGGGCAGCGCCTGGTGGCCGAGGCCGTGCGAGCCGATCTCCCAGCCGGCGGAGGCGAGTTCGGTGACCTCCTGGACGGTGAGCAGCTGCTTGCGCGGCCCCTTCGTGTCCCAGCCGTTGTCCCGGCCGAGCAGGTCGGCGACCACGTACGCGGTGGCGGTGAAGCCGTACGCCTGGAGGATCGGCACGGCGTGGCGCGCGAAGTCCGCGTAGCCGTCGTCGAAGCTCAGCCCGACCAGTCCGTCGTCCCGGCCGACGGCCCGGGCCCGCATCAGCTCGCGCACGGAGACGCCGCGCCGCCCGCGCCGGTGCAACCAGGCGACCTGCTCGGCGAACCGCTCGGGGCTGACGGTCAGCTGGTACGGGTCCTCCTTCTCGACCGCCACCGAGTGGTACATCAGGATCCACGGCGAGGAGGGACCGGGGCCGGACGGTTCGCCGAGCGGGCGGTGGCTCCTGGGCAGCTGCGCCTCCGGCCCGGCGGGGTCGGTGTACGGGAGGTCGCCGCGTGGTGCGGCTGCGGCCGGTACGGCCTGGCGGCGGACGCCCGCCTGGGCCGAACGGACGGTTCCCCGTTCATTGTCCATGGGGAAGCTTCCCTTCATCGGCGACGGTTGGCGGGTTCAGGGCCCGGGCCACGGCGAGGACCGGACCGCGCACCTCACGCGCGCCGAGGCCGGTGCCGAGGACGGCGAAGGCCAGCGCCACGGTGAGGCCCCCGAGGAGGGTGGAGAGCAGGGGGCCGGCGGCCAGCCCGGCGACGGCGGCGCCGAGGGCGGTGGCGCCGCCGGCGGCGGCCACCAGCCGGGCGTGGCCGCCGAGCACCCGGCGCAGCCGCAGCGGGATGCCGCGCAGCACCAGGCCGTGCAGCAGCAGTGCGGCGGTGGCGGTGATGCCGGCCGCGTTCCCGGCGGCGAGCCCGAGGGCGCCGAAGCGGGGGGTGGCGAGCAGGCTGACCACGACGGTGACGCCGAGGCCGAGCAGCATCGCGGCGACCGGGAACCAGTCCAGCAGCCGACGGCCGCCGTCCTCGGTGCCCGGATCGTCGGCCCGGCGGACCACCGGGCGCAGCGAGAAGTACGGGCGGATCATCACGCCGATCAGCGCCTGGGCGGGCAGGCCGAAACTGTAGACCCGGATGACGGCGGCGGTGGCGGCGGTGTCCTGCGGGCCGAAGGCGCCGCGCTGGAAGAGCAGCGAGACCACCGAGGGGGCGCAGGCCATCAGGAAGGCGGTGCCGCCCAGGACGACCGCCGCGGCCTGGCCGAGGTCCTTCTCGACCCGGTCCCGGGCGGCGGCGAGGTCCCCGGCCGCCAGCGCCCGGGCGACCAGCGGGAAGGTGACGGTGCAGATCAGGATGCCGGCCGTCATGGCCAGTTGGGAGACCTTGGCGGCGTAGTTGAGGTGCGAGATGGTACCGGGCGGCAGCGCCGAGCCGAGGTAGCGCTCGACGAAGACCTGCGACTGGCGGGTCAGGGTGAACGCGGCCACCGGCAGCAGGGCGAACGGCATCAGCACCAGCGCCTTGCGGGAGCGGCGGGCACGGCCCGCGCCGGGGTGCGATCCCGGGCCCGCGCCCTGGCGCAGCCGGCGCAGGAACGGGGCGACCAGCAGCCCGGCCATCAGCAGGCTGCCGAGCGCGACGCCCAGGGCGGCGGAGCGCACGCCCAGGAAGGACTGGCAGCCGAGCAGCACGGCGAGGATGCCGACGTTGTAGGCGACGTAGATGCCGGCCGGCGCGGTGAAGCGGTGGTGGGCGCGCAGCGCGGCGGCGAGGTAGCCGGCCACGCCGAACGGCAGCACGGTGATCGCGGTGATCCGGGTGCAGGTGACGGCGAGGCCGGGGTTGGCCAGGCCGGGGGCGAGCAGCTCGACCAGCTGCGGGGCGCCGAGGGCGGCGACCAGCGCGAGCCCGCTGAGCGCGAGCAGCAGCCAGGGAAGGGTGGCACGGACCAGTTGGCGGACCGGGTCGGGGGCGTCCGGATCCTCCTCGCGCAGCACCAGGGCGAGCGCGAAGGCGGGCACCATGAGGAAGGACATGGCGTCCTCGATCAGCAGCGGCGCGGCCGTCTCCGGGACGGTCCAGGCGACCAGGAAGGCGTCGGTGCCCTGGTTGGCGCCGAAGTAGCGGGCCAGCAGGAGGTCGCGCAGCAGGCCGAGGCCGGATCCGGCGGCGCTGAGGACGGCGGTGATGCCGAAGGCCTTGGCGAGGAAGCCGCGCCGGGGGGCCGGGTCGGGCCCGGACGGCGGGCCGTCGGCGGCGCCGCGCGGGGCGGGCACGGCGGAGGCGAGGGCCGGCTGGTCGGTGGTCATCGCGGGTCGGCCTCCGCGACGCAGGCCCGGGCCGCGAGGCCGAGGACGACGGAGGTCAGCACGGTGGTGGTGCCACCGATGTCCGCGTACAGGAAGTCGACCAGCACCCAGGTGAGCAGGGCCAGGGCGGCGAGGGCCGGGCCGCGGGAGTGGCGCAGGCAGCCGAGCAGCAGGCCGAGGAAGAGCGCGGCGTAGGCGACGATGCCGATCAGACCCTGCTCGCTGAGCACCAGGAAGTACATGTTGTGCGGGGAGAGCAGCGGTTCGCGCTGGAAGCCGATGGTGGGGTCGGCGGCGTCGCTGCCGGAGGAGAGCCGCAGCGGGGCGTGGCTGTCGCGCAGTTGCTGGAAGGCCTTGGGGCCGGCGCCGTGGACGGGGTGGTCCTGCCAGATCCGCCCGGCGGTGGACCACAGGTCGTAGCGGTCGGAGACGGACTGGTCGGGGGCGGCGGAGACGGAGCCGATCGAGCTGAGCCGCTCGGTGACGCCGGAGGCGCCGAGGCCGAGGCCGCCGACCAGGACGACCGCGGCGGCCAGGCCGAGGACGGCGCCGCGGACGGCGAGCCGGGCGTCGGCGCGCAGCAGCAGCACGGTGGCCGCGGCGGCGGTGGCGATCCAGCTGCCGCGGCTGAACGAGACGGCGAGCGGGAAGGCCAGGAAGGCGGCGGCCGCGAACATGGCGCGGCGCAGCCGGACGTCGCCGCCGGGGCGGCGCTCGGCGAGCGCCAGGGCCAGGGCGGCGAGCAGGCCGTAGCTGACGACCGTGGACATCGCCATGATGTCGAGGGCGCCGAAGGTGCCGACGGCCCGGATCGGCTGGCCGGTGTAGGAGGCGCCGGTCCGGGTGAGGTACTGGTGCGCGCCGACCACGCCCTGGATCAGCGCGGCGAGCACGAAGGAGCCGAGGACCAGCCGCTGGTCGACGCGGTCGCGCAGCGAGCAGAGCACCCCGGCCGGCACCAGGACGAACACCTGGGTGAGCCGGACGAAGCCGGTGAGGCTGGTGGCCGGGTCGATCGAGCCGACGGTGGCGACGGCGGCGGCGACCACGATGCCGCCGAACAGCACGCAGGTGGCGCGGCTGACGGCGGGCAGCCGCCCGCGCAGCAGGTTGAGCGCGGTGAGGGCGACCAGGGCCAGCGAGGCCACGTCGGCGGCGGTGACGTGGACGGCGGCGGCGACGTCCTTCTCGCCGGTGGGCACGCAGACCAGCAGGACGGTCGCCGCGGCGAGCGGGCTGGGCCGGTCCGCGAGCGCGGGCAGCGCCTTGCGTAACGCGAGCCGCGGGACGGCGGGAAGGGTCAGGGCCACGCGGGTCAGCTCCCGTCCGGGTGGAGCATCAGGACCGCGGTGCGGCACAGGATCTTGACGTCCTGCCAGAGGCTCCAGCTCTCGATGTAGCGGTTGTCGAACCGGGCCCGGTCCTCGATCGAGGTGTCCCCGCGCAGGCCGTTGACCTGGGCGAGACCGGTCAGGCCGACCGGGACGCGGTGGCGGTCGGCGTACTCGGGGTAGGCCTGGCCGAACCGCATGACGAAGTAGGGGCGTTCCGGGCGCGGGCCGACCAGGCTCATGTCTCCGCACAGCACGTTCCACAGCTGCGGCAGCTCGTCCAGCGAGCTGCGGCGCAGCAGCCGGCCGACGGCGCCCATCCGGTGGTCCTGGGAGATGTTCCAGCGGGTCGCCGACTCGTGTTCGTTGCTCGGGCGCAGGGTGCGGAACTTGAGGACGGTGAAGACCTTGCCGTCGAGCCCGGTGCGCTGCTGGCGGAAGAGCACGCCGGGGCCGGTGTCGAAGCGGACGGCCAGCGCGCAGAGCACCAGGACGGGGGCGAGCAGCAGCAGGCCGAGCCCGGCGGCGGTGACGTCCAGGGCGCGCTTGGCGGCCCAGCCGGGGCGGCGCATCGCCGGGCTGCCGACCCGCAGGCAGGGGAAGCCCCACAGGTGGTCGGCTCCGGCCAGCGGGCCGGCGGGCAGCGAGCCGTGCTCGCGCAGCGCGGGCACCAGCCAGACCTGGCAGCCGAGCCGGGCGGCGTCGCGCAGGGCGGCGGCGGTCTCGGCCTCGTCGGCGGCGCCGGCGGTGGCGACCACGTGGTGGATCCGGTGCCGGCGGACCTCGCGCTCCAGCACCTCGCGGCCGCCGAGGACGGGCAGGTCGGTGTCGCCGGCGAGCAGCGGCGGGTCGGCGTCGAGGAAGCCGACCGGGCGCATCCCGTACTCGCCGCGCTCGCTGAGGGCGGCGGCGACCCGGCGGCCGAGCCGGCCGGCGCCGAGCACCAGGACGGGGTTGGGGCGGCTGCGGCGGATCCGCCGGACCAGGTGGTAGAGCACGGCGCGGCCGACGGCTGCGATCAGCAGCTGGACGCCGAGCAGGACGGTGAGCCGGGCCGGGGTGGCCGGGCCGCAGTCGGGCCAGCGGCCGTCCAGACAGCCGGCCAGGGTGACAGCGAAGGCGGTGGCGACGACGGCCCGGACGGCCAGCGCGGGCAGTTCGTCCAGGACGGAGAGGGTGAGCCGGGTGCGGTAGAGGCCGCCGACCAGGTTGAGCACGAGCAGCAGGGGCAGGACGGCGGCAGCACCGAGCAGCGGCGCGAGCGGGACGGCCGGGTCGACGGCCCGGTTGGCGAGGCCGGTGGCGGTGCACAGCGCGATCGCGTCGACCTGGACCAGCGCGAGCGGCAGGGCGAGCCGGGATCGGACCGCCCCGCGGTGCCGGCGGGGCGGCGGCACCGTCCGGGTCTGGGCGGATCCGGCCGGGCGGTCGAGCAGCCCGGTGCCGGGCCGCCGCGGGCCGGACAGGGACCGACCGGATCGCGGCACGCTGTCGTGGTCAATAGTCATCAGCGCACGAACTCCCCTGCTGTGTGCCCGGGGTGACGGCGCCCCGGCACCGGATGGCGCGGAGCGGCCGTCCCGGCCCGGTGGGCGCGGTCCTGACAGCACCTGCTACCGCTGGCGGCTTTCGGTCCTCTCGCACCGGGCCCGGCCGCGCGGGGCGCGACCATGAAGGGCTCAGTCGCGAATTCCCGGCGTGAAATCGAAACGAAGCAGGCGAAATCCGACAATACATAACCTGGCTGCGTAGGCTGGAAGTTGACTTGCCGTTTCATTCCAGCCGCCCATTAATAGGTATTTCGGATTTGACGCCTCGTCCCTATCCGGTTGAGGGTGCGAATACGACGGCGCCGGATCGGCGGGCATTCACGGCATGTGAAACGATCAGATCCGCTCTGGGACACGGGCCCGGCGCCGCCCGGCCGCCGGACCGGCACCCAGCAGATGGCGGTACAGCGCGTCCACCTGTTCGACCACCGTGCGGACGTCGTGCCGGGCGACCACGTGATCGCGCAGCCTCGCCCCGCGTCGCTCACACTCGATCGAATCGGACAGCGCTTCCGCCATTCGGGTGGCGAGCGCGGTCACGTCCTCGGGCGGCACCACCGCCCGCCCCCGCTCGGCCTGGGGCAGGCACTCCCGGGCGCCCGGCACGTCGGTCAGCAGCACCGGACGGGCCACCGCCATCGCCTCCAGCGGGGCCAGCGCCATGCCCTCCCAGCGCGAGGGCAGCACCACCAGGTCGGCCGCCGCCAGCCACGGCCTCGGGTCCGGCACGTCCCCGACCAGCCGGACCCGGGACGGCTCGGCCGACTCCCGGACCAGGTCCGCCAGCCGGTTCTCCTCGGGGCCGCCGCCGACCAGCGCCAGCCGGGCCTGCGGCACCGCCCGCAGCACCTCCGGCCAGGCCGCCAGCAGCACGTCCTGGCCCTTCTGGCGGCACAGCCGGCCGACGCAGACCGCGAGCGGGGCGTCCAGGTCCAGGCCCAGCGCGATCCGGGCCGCCCGGCGGTCGGCGGGTGCGTAGTGGCGCACGTCCACGCCGTTGGGCACCACCGCCCAGTCCGCGCTCACCCCGGCGGCGACGCCGTCGGCCCGCTCCTGGACGCTGACGCAGAGCAGGCGGTGCGCCCAGCGGCCGGCGAAGCGCTCCCAGTGCAGGGTGGCGGTGGCCAGCGGGCCCTCGACGGCGGCGAAGGACCAGGCGTGCGGCTGGAAGACGGTCGGCACCGCGCCGCGCACCGCCAGCCGGCCGGCCAGCCCGGCCTTGGCGCTGTGCAGGTGGACCACGTCGGGCGCGGCCGCCCGGACGATCCGGCGCAGCCGCCACGCCTCGGCGGCGGTGCCCGGGCCCGGCGAGCGCCCGGCGGGCCAGTCATGGACCAGCGCGCCCACGGCGGCGGCTTCCTCGGCCAGCCGGCCGCCGCCCGGGCAGGCGACCAGCACCCGGTGACCGGCCTCGCGCTGCCCCCGGACCAGATCGGCGACGACGCGGGCGACTCCGCCGTCCACGGGCTGTGAAATGTGAAGGATCGTCATATGCACGGCGGCGAGCCTAGGGTGGCTCCCCCGTGCCGGGCGGCCCTCGTCACCCGGAGGTGGCGGGCCGTCCACCCGTACGGCTTTCCGCTCGTACGGGTGGGCGGGCCGCTCGAATTCCCGGGCGAATTTCCGTGGGAAAGACGAACTCGACGAACTCGGCGGACTCAGCGAGCTCGCGAACTCAGCGAGCTCGCGAACTCAGCGGACCTCGGCGGCCAGGTTGGCCAGCACCTGGTCGTGGATCCGGTTCAGGCCCTTCGGGGCGAAGGTGCGCTCGAAGAAGCCGCCGATGCCGCTCGCGCCCTGCCAGGTGGCCGAGACGACGACCTTCGACCGGCCCTCACCGGCCGCCGAGACGGTCCAGGTGATCACCATGCTGGAGTTGGCGTCCTTCTCCACCAGTTGGTCGGGCGAGGGCGCCGAGACGGTGAACAGGCAGTCCCGCACGCGCTTCTCGGTGGCCTGGAGCTTCCAGTGCACCTGGGTGCCGGCGCCGGTGCCGCCGACCCGGACCTCGTACTCGCTGTACTGCGGGGGCAGCAGCTTCGGACGGGTCACCCGGTAGTCGGCCAGCGCCTCGTACACCCGCTCGGGGGCGGCGTCGTAGTCCCGCTCGGTGGTGGCCTGCACCTGTCCCATGACCTTGCTCTCCTCGTCCGGTGGTCTTCCGATTCTCACCGGCAAGCCAATCACAGCACCGGGGGCGGAGGCCGACCGGACGGCCCGCCGCGGTGGCGGGGCGGCGGGATAGGGTGGCCGGTGTGCTCGATCTGGTGACAGCAGTGCGCTACGTCGACCCGCTGCGGTCCGGCGGCTCCGTCCCCGGTGTGGTGGAGACCGACGACCTGGGAACCTACGTGGTCAAGTTCACCGGCGCCGCGCAGGGCCGCAAGGCGCTGGTCGCGGAGGTGATCGTCGGCGAGCTGGCCCGGCGGCTCGGCCTGCGCGTCCCCGAGCTGCGGCTGGTGGACTTCGATCCGGCCGTCGCCGCGGACGAGCCCGACACCGAGATCCAGGACATGCTCAAGGCCAGCGGCGGTCTCAACCTCGGGATGGACCTGCTGCCCGGCGCGCGGGACTACCGGCCGGGCATGATCCCGGTGGACTCCGCCGAGGCCGGGCGGGTGGTCTGGCTGGACGCCCTCACCGGCAACGTCGACCGCACCGTCCACAACCCCAACCTGGTGGTCTGGCACGGACGGCTCTGGCTGATCGACAACGGCGCCGCGCTGATCTTCCACCACCGCTGGACCACCGCCGAGGCGGCGGTCGGCAGGCGATACGACCTCAGCGCGCACGCGCTGGGCGGCTCGGCCCCGGACGTCCGGCTGGCCGACGAGGAACTCGGCCCGCTGGTCACCGTCGGCCTGCTGGAGGAGGTGCTGGCGCTCGTCCCGGACGAGTGGCTGGCCGACGAGCCCGGCTTCGACTCGGCGGCCGCCGTCCGGCACGCCTACGTGACCCACCTGGCCGCCCGGGTGGTGCTCTCCGCGCAGTGGCTCCCGGAGGGCTTCGCCACCCCCGAGCAGCTGCACGAGGCCGAACGCCGCCGGGAGGCCCGGACCCGGGCCGGCCGGCCCGCCTGGCTCCAGGAAGTCCCGGACCTGCACGGCAAGCCGTCGGTGGAGACCGGCTGGGGCCAGCACGTCGAGTGAGCGGGCCGGGGCTCGCCCGGAGAGGTCGGCCGGGCGGGCCCGGGCAGGAAACGACCGGGGAGCGGACCCGGATGGGCCCGCTCCCCGGCTCAGTCTTCAGGTGTCGCCGTGGTCAGCGCGTCAGCGCCACCACTGGACCGCCTTCTCGGCGTTGATGATGCCCGCGCCGTAGAAGCCGTTGTCGTCCGCGCCGCCCTCGCAGGTGGCCTTGTACGCGCCGGTGCCGCCCGGGTTGTACTCGCCGGTCGGGCAGGGGTGCGACTCCGCCTGGTTGGTGAGCAGCTCGGTCAGCTCGTCCGGGTTGGCCCACGGGAAGGTGCTGGCGAGCAGCGCGACCACGCCGACGACGTGCGGGGTGGCCATCGAGGTGCCCTGCATGTAGCCGTACTTGTTGCCCGGGATGGTGGAGAGGATCCGGCCGTTCTTGTCCGGGGTGTCCGGGATCTGGTAGCGGGCGTCGCCACCCGGCGCGGCGACGGTCACGACGCCCTTGCCGTAGCTGGAGTAGTACGCCTTGTCGCCCTTGACGCCCACCGAGGAGACGGCGATGACGCCGGGCAGCTCGGTCGGCAGCGACAGGCAGTCGTTGGTGACCGGACGGGTCACCTTGGTGGTGTCGTCCGGGCTGGCGACGTCAACGGTCTTGTGCGCCAGGTCGATGTTCTCGTTGCCCGCCGCGGCGACGTTGAGGACGCCCTTGCGCTGCGAGAACGAGACCGCCTTGCGGACGGCGGCGCTGATCGCGGCCTGGTCCTTGTCGTTCGGGCAGTTGAACATCCACGGGTCGACGTAGTAGCTGTTGTTGGTCACCTTGAACTGGTGCTCACCGGCCCACACGAAGCCGCAGATCGCGTACTCCGGGTAGATGAACCCGCCGTCGTCGACGACCTTGACCGCGGCCAGCTTCACGTTCGGGGCGATGCCGACGACGCCCTTGCCGTTCTTGGCGGCGCCGATCGTGCCGGCCACGTGGGTGCCGTGGTCGCTGGTGGTGGGCTGCCAGGACTTCCAGTCGGTGTTCGGCTTGCCGCCGTCGATGCAGGAGACCGACTGCGAGGCGTCCACGTTGGCGGCCAGGTCCTCGTGCGTCGCGTCGATGCCGGAGTCCAGCACACCGACGGTGACGTTGCGGTTGCCGAGCGAGAGCTTGTGCGCCTTGTCGACACCGATCTGGCGCATGTCCCACTGGTTGGCCTCGTACGGCTCCTGACCGGCGGCGGGCGCGCCGGCGGGCTCGGCGGCGACCTCGGCCTTGGCCTGGTCGGCGGCGGTGATGCCCTTGGTGCGGCTGGCACCGACGGAGTCGACGCCCTTGGCCTGACGCAGCTTCTGCGCGAACGCGGTGTCGTCCGAGCGGGCGATGACGACGCCGATCTGCTCGTACGAGTACACCACCGAGCCGCCGAGGGCGGTGATCGCCTTCTCGACCTTCTGCACCTGGCCGTGGTTGGCCTTGGTGTTGACGACGTAGCTGAGCAGCGGACCGGTCGTCGAGCCCGCCGAAGGGGCCGCGACGGCGGTGCCGGCCGGGAGCGCGAGGGCGCCGGCGGTGGCGAGCACGAGGCCCACCGCCGCGAACCGGGTCCGGCTGATCCGAGGAACTCTCATAGGGGTTGGCCCTCCCGAGTCGTCATGCGGCAGCTGCGGTGTGGCAGGTGCGCCTGGAATGATCGGGACGCTAATGAATATTCGCTGATAAGCGCAAGAGGTAGTCATCTAATCGTCACATGTTGGCCAACATCGGAAGCGAGGAGTCCGGAGGCCCAACACGTCAACAGAGTTGAAGAGTGTTAAAAAGTGACGGTTCGCCGACGTGCTACGGTGCGCCGGGCAGTGAGTACAGCGCGCGGGCGTTGTCCGCGGCGACCAGCCGGGCCAGCCGCCGCGCGTCCGCCGCCGAACAGGCTCCACCCGCCTGCCAGTCGGCCAGCACCGCCCCCAGTCCGTACCGGAACTGGGCGGCGCCCACCAGGTACAACTCGGGCAGCCCGTACGCGTCGGTGGAGAACAACAGCTTGCCGAACGGCGCCAGTTCCAGCATCTCGCCCAGCACCGCCGCCACCCGCGGGCCGGTGTAGGAGGCGGTCAACCCGAGGTCGGTGTACACCGTCGGGAAGGCCTGGGCCAGCCACCCGGCCTGGCGGTGGTACGGGTAGCAGTGCAGCAGCACCAGCGGGACGCCGCTCGGCTCGGCCGCGCGCACGAAACCGGTCAGCAGCGACGGATCGGCCCGGTGCAGGGTGAGGTCGGGATCGCCGAAGCCGGTGTGGAGTTGGAGCGGCAGGCCCAGCCCGGCGCAGACGTCCACGGCCGTCCAGAGCAGGTGGTGCAGCAGCGCCGGGTCGGCCAGCCGGCCCCGCCCGCCGCGCAGCCAGGCGCCGGCCGCGGCCACCACGGCCGCCCGCGCGGGCCGTTCGGCGGGGGCGGCCAGGCCGTGCCGGTAGGCGAGCACCGACTTGACCGCGACCGCACCCGCAGCCGCCGCCGCCAGCGCCTCCCCGACGGCCTGCGGCCAGGACTCGGCCGGGCCCGCCACCGCCTCGGCCACCGACTCCAGCCGGACCACCTCGTGCACCACCGCCCCGGCGGCCGCGGCCAGTTCGCCGAGCGGCAGCAGCGGAAGGCCTGCGGCGGTGGTCAGCCCGGTGTCCACCAGGCAGGTGTCCAGCCCGGCGGCGGCCAGCAGCCGGCGGGTGGCCTCGGCGCCGCCCAGCTCGCGCCGCCGGGCCAGGTAGTCGGCGGCCGGGGCGTGCGCGGGCAGGCCGAGGGCGGGCGGGCACCAGCGCCGGACGGCCAGGCCGAGCGCGCTGTCGAAGGGCGAACAGCCGGGCGCGGGCGGCCGGTCGGACTCGGTGAGCAGCCCGGCCAGGGCGTCGTCGGCGAGGTCGGCCGCCACCACGCTGTGGCAGTGGTGGTCGACCAGCGCGGGCACCGCCAGGGCCCCGGCGGGCACCGGTCAGTACCGCCAGCGGGTGGCGGCGACCAGCTGCTCGGGGGTGGCGACGGCGTACTGCTCGCCCTCGGCCCGGCGCACCGCCAGCACCGCCTCGTACAGCGGCCCGCCGAGCGCCTCGCGCAGCACCGCCGACCGCTCGAACGCGGCCAGCGCCTCCGCCGGGCCGGTCGGCAGCCGGGGCACCGCGCCGGGCTCGGCGGCGGCCGGGTCCCCGGTGAACTCCGGCGGCAGCGACAGGTGTCGGTCGAGACCGGCGAGACCGGCGGCGAGCACCGCGCCGACCGCCAGGTACGGATTGGCGCTGGCGTCGAAGCACTTGACCTCGGCGTTGGCGGCGGCGGCCCGCTCCCCCGTGGAGCCCGTCACCAGGCGCAGCGCGGCCTCGCGGTTCTCCAGGCCCCAGCACTGGTAGGCGCCGGCCCAGTGCGAGGGCACCAGCCGCAGGTAGCCGGCCGGGCTGGAGCAGCCCAGCACCAGGAGTTCGGGCAGCGCGCCTAGCACCCCGGCGAGGAAGCCCTCGGCCTCGGCGGTCAGGCCGTGCGGGCCGGGGCCGCCGTGGCCGAGGTTGTGGCCGTCCCGCCAGAGACTCAGGTGCAGGTGCCCGCCGTTGCCGACCGCGCCGGGCTCGACCACGGGGGCGAAGGAGACCCGCAGGCCGTGCCGGGCGGAGACGGCCCGCACGGTGTGCCGGACCAGGACGGAGGTGTCGGCGGCGCCGACCGGGCCCTCGGGGGCCACCGAGACCTCGAACTGGCCCGGGGCGTACTCGGGGTGGATCTGCAGGACGGTCAGCCCCTGCTCGCCGAGGGCGCGCAGGACGTCCCGCAGGTAGTCGGTGAGGTCGGTGAGCCGATGCATCCCGTACGCGGGGCCGTGCGTCGGGTACTGCGGCTCGTCCTGCGGGCCGCCGGCGAGGGCGACCACCCACTCGACCTCGATGCCGGCCCGCAGGGTCAGCCCGCGCTCGGCGGCGGCGGCCTCCATCCGGCGGGCGAACAGCCGCTGGCAGCCGGGGTGCGGGGTGCCGGCCTGGGTGTGCCGGTCCCCCGGGGCCCAGGCCCAGCCGGGCTGGGCGGCCAGCGGGACGACCCGGTCGAGGTCGGGGTAGAGCCGCAGGTCCCCGGTGGGGCCGCCGGCGCTCGGGCTGGTGGTGATGCCGTCGTCGGCGAGGAAGACGTCGAAGCAGGGTGCGGCGCCGACGCCCCACTGCGCGGCGTGCACCAGGGCGCCCAGCGGGACGGCCTTGACCCGGGTGATGCCCGCGTTGTCCACCCAGGTGACGGCCACCGCGTCGACGGCGGCGGTGCGCAGCCGGTCGACGGCGGCCTCGGCCTGTTCGACGCGCGCGGCGCACGGGGGCAGCGTGACGGCGGCGAGGTGCCCACCGAGGCCTCCGGCCGGGCCGGTGGAGCCGGTGGCGGACGCGGCGGGGCCGGCGGCGGTTCCGAGGGTCATGCCCCCATGTTGCCCCGCCCGTCGCGGCCGGGTAACTCCCCTATCGAGTGGTCCCCGTGGACGTCCGTCCGTCCGTTCACCCGTTCGGGCCGCCGCCGGCCCCCGCCCCGCCGTCCCGATGCCTTTTGTGACGCCCGCACCCCTTCCTACTCGCGGGTAGCTTCGCTACAGTGGCCGGACGCACCACCGCCGGGCTACGGGAGCCGCACCGGCGGGGGCCTGCGGTCGCCGTGTCCACGGCGGGCGCGCGGTGCGTCATTCACCGGCCGGCGCCGCGAACCGCGGCGGGCCGGGTCTCCTTCCTCGTATCAGAGCCGCTTCCTTTCACCCCTGAGCGCCTGAGCACCACGGCACACCCCTCAGTTCGGCCGGAGCGGACCGGCCGCCGCGGCGGTGTGCCGGAACCCGTCATCTCCCCAGCCCCGCGCGCGGACCCTCCCCCGGCGGCGGCCGCCCCCGCCGCACGCGCGGGCGCGGCGGCCCGGCCGCCGGAGCGTGCGCGGGCCCTTCAGGACTAGGAGTCAGGACAGATGGAGCGTCCCTTTTCCACGGTCGCCGTCGTCGGCCTCGGCACGATGGGTGCCGGTGTCGCGGTGGCCGTCGCCAGGAGCGGCCGCCGGGTGATCGGCATCGAGGCCACCGAGGACTCGGCCGCCCGGGCGCTGGCCCGGATCGAGGAGGCGACCGCGCACGCGGTCGACCGGGAGCGGATCACCGCCGGGGAGCGCACCGCGCTGCTGGCGCTGATCTCGGTCGGCCACGAGCTGTCGGCCGCCGCCGGGGCCGAGCTGGTGATCGAGGAGGTGCCCGAGCAGCTGGAGCTGAAGCGGGAGCTCTTCGCCGAGCTGGACCGGATCTGCCCGGCGGGGACGGTCCTGGCCACCGGCACCACCGCGCTCTCGGTGACCCGGATCGCCGCCGCGACCGCCCGCCCGGAGCGGGTGCTGGGCCTGCACTTCTTCAACCCGGTGCACAGCATGAAGCTGGTCGAGGTGGTCCGCACGGTGCTGACCTCCCCGCAGGTCGCCGAGGACGCCGCCGCGTTCGCCCGGGACCTCGGCAAGGAGCCGGTGGCGGCCGGCGACCGGGCCGGCTTCGTCGTCAACGGCCTGCTGTTCGCGTACCTGAACCAGGCCGCCGCGATGTACGAGTCCAAGTACGCCTCCCGGGAGGACATCGACGCCGCTATGCGGCTCGGCTGCGGCCTGCCGATGGGCCCGCTGGCGCTGCTCGACCTGATCGGCGTGGACACCGCACGGACCGTCCTGGAGGCGATGTACGAGCAGTCCCGGGACCGCCTGCACGCACCCGCCCCGATCCTCGGCCAGCTGGTCGCGGCCGGGCTGCTGGGCCGCAAGTCCGGCCGCGGCTTCTACACCTACGAGGCGCCCGGCTCGTCCAGGGCCGTCGACGCGGCGGCCGGCCCGGCGCGGGCCGCGGTGGCGGGCCGGGAGGTCCGCACGGTCGGCGTCTGCGGCTCGGGCACCATGGCGACCGGCATCGCCGAGGTCTTCGCCAAGGCCGGCCGCCCGGTGCTGCTGGCCGCCCGCAGCCAGGAGAAGGCCGACCGGGCCAAGGCGCAGCTGGCGAAGTCGCTGGCGCGCGCGGTCGACCGGGGCCGGCTGAGCGCGCAGGCGCGGGACGCCGCGCTGGCGCTGGTCACCCCGGTCGGCCAGTACGCCGAGCTGGCCGAGGTGGACCTGGTGATCGAGGCGGTGGCCGAGGACCTGGCGGTCAAGCGCGAGCTGTTCGCCACCCTGGACAAGATCGTCAGGCCGGGAGCGGTGCTCGCCACCACCACCTCCTCGCTGCCGGTGATCAGCTGCGCGACGGCCACCTCGCGGCCGCAGGACGTGATCGGCATGCACTTCTTCAACCCGGCGCCGGCCATGAAGCTGGTCGAGGTGGTCTCCACCGTGCTGACCGCGCCGGACGTCACCGCGACCGTGCTGGAGCTGACCGCCGAGGTCCGCAAGCACCCGGTGGAGTGCGGCGACCGGGCCGGCTTCATCGTCAACGCGCTGCTCTTCCCCTACCTGAACGACGCGGTGCGGATGCTCCAGGAGCACTACGCGACGGTGGACGACATCGACACCGCGATGAAGCTGGGCTGCGGCTACCCGATGGGCCCGTTCGAGCTGTTGGACGTGGTCGGCCTGGACGTCTCGCTGACCATCGAGCAGGTGCTGCACCAGGAGTTCCGCGAACCGGGCCTGGCCGCCGCGCCACTGCTGGAGCACCTGGTCGCCGCCGGCTGCCTGGGCCGCAAGACCGGCCGCGGCTTCCGCGACCACGCGCGCCGGTGACCACGCCGGCTGCCGGGGGCGCCGCCGCGCGCGAGGCGGCGCCGCCCGGGACCGGGTCGGGCCCGGCCAGACCGGGCTGGAGCCCGGGGACGGTGTCCGCGCGCTGGCCCAGACCGGCCGTCACCGGCCCGGTCGCACCGGTCCGTCGGGGAAGGGCCGCGGCCGAACCGCCGGGGCCGTGTAGCGTTCCGGACATGGATCGGGTTCAGTCAGCCACCCCGCAGCACTCCGCCGGACCGCGCGGCGCCGACCGGACGGCCTCCTCCACCGGGGGCACCGGGCCGGAAGGGGGGCCGGGCAGCCGCCGGGCGGCGGCGCAGCGCCAGCAGATGCGTCAGGACCTGGCCACGGCCGCGATGGAGCTGTTCTCCTCTCAGGGCTACGAGGAGACCACGGTCGACCAGATCGCGGCCGCCGCCGGGGTCGCCCGGCGGACCTTCTTCCGGTACTTCCGGTCGAAGGAGGAGGCGATCTTCCCGGACCACGACGACACCCTCGTCCGGGTGGCCGACCTGCTGGCCAGCGCCGAGCCGGAGGAGCACCCGCTGGACGTGGTCTGCCGCGGCATCAAGGAGGTGCTGCGGATGTACGCCTCGACGCCGGGGGTGTCGGTCGCGCGGTACCAGCTGATCCGTCAGGTCCCGGCGCTGCGCGAGCGGGAGATCGCCGTGGTGGCCCGGTACGAGCGGCTGTTCACCCGGTACCTGCTGGGCCGCTTCGACACCGGGGAGTCCATCCCGTCGGGCTGGCAGCGCGGCGGCGAGGACGACTCGATGCTGGCCGAGGTGTCGGCGGCGGCGGTCGTCGCGGCGCACAACCACGTGCTGCGGCGCTGGCTGCGGGCCGGCGGGCGCGGGGACGTGGAGGCGCAGCTGGACCACTCCTTCGAGGTGATCCGGCGGACCTTCTGGGCCTCCAGCACGCCGGGTGCCAGACGCCGCGGCTCCCTGGTGACACCGGGTGCCAATGGGGCTCCCGGTGACGTGCTGGCCGAGAGCGCACTGAGTGCCAGTCCTGGAGGTGAGGTGCTCATCACAGTCGCCCGGACGGACGCTCCGCTGGACGTGGTGGTGGACAGCATCCGGGCCGCGCTGAGTGGCGCCAGGGAGTCCTGAGCCCATCATCTAGCCAGGTCAGAGCGATATCGAGGGCCCGCGTCGAGCAGTCGATGCGGGCCCTTTCGACATCCGCCGCAGCGCGTTCAGGGGCCGCTCCAGCGCGCCGGAATTCGTGACACCCGGTGTCTTTACGAGTGGCACAGGGTGCCACTACCTTGTTACTCACCAGTCGCGGCGCCGCGGCTCCCCACCTCGGCGCGCCGTCGTCCGGCGTTCCCACACCCCGGGAGCAGTGCGCGTTCGGCCCGGTCCACCCCGGGCGCCCAGCCCGACCACCCACCACCCACCTCAGCGAAGCCGGTGTCCGCTCCCGGCTACCCCAGACGCCCTGTGCCCTCACACAGGTACGCCTTCGGAGGCAGCCATGCAGGAAATCCTCGACGCGATCCTCAGCAACGACGCCACGTCGGAGGACTTCGCCGCCGTCAAGCTTCCCGAGTCCTACCGAGCGGTGACGCTCCACAAGGACGAGGAGCAGCTGTTCGCGGGCCTCGACAGCCGCGACAAGGACCCCCGCAAGTCCCTTCACCTCGACGAGGTCGCCCTGCCCGAGCTGGGCCCCGGCGAGGCGCTGGTCGCCGTCATGGCCAGCGCGGTGAACTACAACACCGTCTGGAGCTCGATCTTCGAGCCGGTCTCCACCTTCTCCTTCCTGGAGCGCTACGGCCGGCTGTCGCCGCTCACCAAGCGCCACGACCTGCCGTACCACGTCCTCGGCTCCGACCTCGCGGGCGTGGTGCTGCGCACCGGCGCCGGCGTCAACGCCTGGAAGCCCGGCGACGAGGTCGTCGCGCACTGCCTCTCCGTCGAGCTGGAGTCCCCGGACGGCCACAACGACACGATGATGGACCCGGAGCAGCGCATCTGGGGCTTCGAGACCAACTTCGGCGGGCTGGCCCAGATCGCCCTGGTGAAGACCAACCAGCTGCTGCCCAAGCCCAAGCACCTCACCTGGGAGGAGGCCGCCTCCCCCGGTCTGGTCAACTCCACCGCGTACCGCCAGCTGGTCTCGCGCAACGGCGCCGGCATGAAGCAGGGCGACAACGTGCTGATCTGGGGAGCCAGCGGCGGCCTCGGCTCGTACGCCACCCAGTACGCGCTGGCCGGCGGCGCCACCCCGATCTGCGTGGTCTCCAACGACCAGAAGGCCGCCATCTGCCGCGCCATGGGCGCCGAGGCGATCATCGACCGCTCCGCCGAGGGCTACCGGTTCTGGAAGGACGAGCACACCCAGGACCCGCGCGAGTGGAAGCGCCTGGGCGCGAAGATCCGCGAGTTCACCGGCGGCGAGGACGTCGACATCGTCTTCGAGCACCCGGGCCGGGAGACCTTCGGCGCCTCGGTGTACGTCACCCGCAAGGGCGGCACCATCGTCACCTGCGCCTCCACCTCCGGCTTCATGCACCAGTACGACAACCGCTACCTGTGGATGTCGCTCAAGCGCATCGTCGGCTCGCACTTCGCCAACTACCGCGAGGCCTTCGAGGCCAACCGCCTGGTCGCCAAGGGCCGGATCCACCCGACCCTGTCCAAGGTCTACTCCCTGGAGGAGACCGGTCAGGCCGCCCTCGACGTGCACCACAACAAGCACCAGGGCAAGGTCGGCGTGCTCTGCCTGGCGCCGGAGGAGGGCCTGGGCGTGCGCGACCACGCGCTGCGCGAGCAGCACCTGCCGGCGATCAACCGCTTCCGGAACGTCTGAGGCCGACCCGATGACCGATCAGCACAAGCGCGACCGCCCCTGGCTGATGCGCACCTACGCCGGGCACTCCACCGCGAGCGACTCCAACGCGCTCTACCGGCGGAACCTGGCGAAGGGCCAGACGGGCCTCTCCGTCGCCTTCGACCTGCCGACCCAGACCGGCTACGACTCCGACCACCTCCTCGCCCGCGGCGAGGTGGGCCGGGTCGGCGTCCCGGTCGGCCACGTCGGCGACATGCGCACCCTGTTCGACGGCATCCCGCTCGAACAGACCAACACCTCCATGACGATCAACGCCACCGCGATGTGGCTGCTGGCGCTCTACCAGGTGGTCGCCGAGGAGCAGGGCGCCGACATCGCCAAGCTCACCGGCACCACCCAGAACGACATCGTCAAGGAGTACCTCTCGCGCGGGACGCACGTCTTCCCGCCCGGCCCCTCGGTGCGCCTGATCACCGACATGATCGCCTACACCGTCGGCCGCATCCCCAAGTGGAACCCGATCAACATCTGCAGCTACCACCTGCAGGAGGCCGGGGCCACGCCCGTCCAGGAGATCGCCTACGCGATGTGCACCGCCATCTCGGTGCTCGACGCCGTCCGCGACTCCGGCCAGGTGCCGGCCGAGCGGATGGGCGAGGTGGTCGCCCGGATCTCCTTCTTCGTCAACGCCGGCGTGCGCTTCGTCGAGGAGATGTGCAAGATGCGCGCCTTCGCCCAGCTGTGGGAGAAGGTCACGCTGGAGCGCTACGGCGTCCAGGACCCGAAGCAGCGCCGCTTCCGCTACGGCGTCCAGGTCAACTCGCTCGGCCTGACCGAGGCCCAGCCGGAGAACAACGTCCAGCGGATCGTCCTGGAGATGCTGGCCGTCACCCTCTCCAAGGACGCCCGCGCCCGCGCCGTCCAACTGCCCGCCTGGAACGAGGCGCTGGGCCTGCCCCGGCCCTGGGACCAGCAGTGGTCGCTGCGGATCCAGCAGGTGCTGGCCTACGAGTCGGACCTGCTGGAGTACGGCGACCTCTTCAACGGCTCCGAGGTGGTCGAGGCCAAGACCGCCGACCTGCTGGCCGGCGCCGAGGCGGAGATCGCCAAGGTGCTGGCCATGGGCGGGGTGATTCCGGCCGTGGAGTCCGGCTACCTGAAGTCCAACCTGGTCTCCTCGCACGCCGCCCGGCGGGCCCGGATCGAGTCCGGCGAGGACAGGATCGTCGGCGTCAACTGCTTCGACACCACCGAGGAGAGCCCGCTCACGGCCGACCTCGACACCGCCATCATGGTCGTCGACCCGGCCTCCGAGCAGTCCGTGCTCGCCGCCCTGGAGGCCTGGCGCGGACAGCGCGACGAGGCCGCCGTCCAGACCGCGCTGGCCGAGCTCAAGGCCACCGCGGCCACCGACGCCAACCTGGTGCCGGCCACGCTCGCCTGCGCCCGGGCCGGCGTCACCACCGGCGAGTGGGCCTTCGCCCTGCGCGAGGTCTTCGGCGAGTACCGCGCGCCCACCGGCGTCGGCGGCGCCCCGGTCGCGGTGGCCGCCGAACCCGGCGGGGAACTGGCCGCGGTGCGCGCCGCCGTCGCCGCCACCGCCGAGGAGCTGGGCTCCGGCAAGCTGCGCCTGCTGGTCGGCAAGCCCGGCCTGGACGGGCACTCCAACGGCGCCGAGCAGATCGCCGTCCGGGCCCGCGACGCCGGGTTCGAGGTGGTCTACCAGGGCATCCGGCTGACCCCCGAGCAGATCGTCTCCGCCGCCGTCGCGGAGGACGTGCACTGCGTGGGCCTGTCGATCCTCTCCGGCGCCCACTGCGAGCTGGTGCCCGACGTCCTGCGCCGGCTGCGCCGGGCCGGGGTGCAGGATGTCCCGGTGATCGTGGGTGGCATCATCCCGGCAGCGGACGGCGAGGCCCTCAAGGCCGCCGGCGTCGCCGCCGTGTTCACCCCGAAGGACTTCGGCATCACCACCATCATCGGCCGGATCGTGGACGAGATCCGGCTCGCCAACAAGCTCCAGCCCTGGACGCCCGCACCCGCGCCCACCAGCTGACCACTGGGAAGGAACCGACCCACCCTCATGTCTGCCCACCCGTCGCCCGCCGCCACCTTCAACCGTCTGCGCCCGCGCCGCTCCTGCCTCGCCGTGCCCGGCAGCAATCCGCGCTTCCTGGAGAAGGCCCAGGGCCTCCCCGCCGACCAGGTCTTCCTCGACCTGGAGGACGCCTGCGCCCCCCTCGTCAAGGAGAGCGCCCGCCACCACATCGTCGACGCGCTCAACAACGGCGACTGGGGCGGCAAGACCCGCGTCGTCCGGGTCAACGACTGGACCACCCACTGGACCTACCGCGACGTGATCACCGTCGTCGAGGGCGCCGGCCCCAACCTCGACTGCATCATGCTGCCCAAGGTCCAGGACGCCGAACAGGTCAAGGCGCTCGACCTGCTGCTCACCCAGATCGAGAAGACCATGGGCTTCGAGGTCGGCCGGATCGGCATCGAGGCGCAGATCGAGAACGCCAAGGGCCTGGTCAACGTCGACGCCATCGCCGAGGCCTCGCCCCGGCTGGAGACCATCATCTTCGGCCCCGCCGACTTCATGGCCTCCATCAACATGAAGTCCCTGGTGGTCGGCGAGCAGCCGGCCGGCTACCCGGCCGACGCCTACCACTACATCCTGATGCGCATCCTGATGGCCGCCCGCGCCAACGACCTCCAGGCGATCGACGGCCCGTACCTGCAGATCCGCAACCAGGAGGGCTACCGCGAGGTCGCCCGGCGCGCCGCAGCCCTCGGCTTCGACGGCAAGTGGGTGCTCCACCCCGACCAGGTCGGCGCCGCGAACGAGATCTTCTCGCCCTCCCAGGAGGACTACGACCACGCCGAGCTGATCCTCGACGCCTACGACTGGTGCACCTCCGAGGCGGGCGGCGCCAAGGGCTCCGCGATGCTCGGCGACGAGATGATCGACGAGGCCAGCCGCAAGATGGCCCTGGTCATCGCCGGTAAGGGCCGGGCCGCCGGCCTGGAGCGCACCGCCAAGTTCGAGATCCCGGAAAGCTGAGGCCGACACGATGCAGTTCGGACGCACCTACGAGGAGTTCGAGGTCGGCGCGGTCTACAAGCACTGGCCCGGCAAGACCGTCACCGAGTACGACGACCACCTCTTCTGCCTGCTCACCATGAACCACCACCCGCTCCACCTGGACACCAACTACGCCGAGCGGACGACGGACTTCGGCAGGAACGTGGTGGTGGGCAACTACGTCTACTCGCTGCTGCTGGGCATGTCCGTCCCGGACGTCTCCGGCAAGGCCATCGCCAACCTGGAGATCGAGTCGCTGCGGCACGTCGCGCCGACCTTCCACGGCGACACCCTCTACGGCGAGACCACCGTCCTCGACAAGTGGCCGTCCAAGTCCAGGGACGACCGCGGCATCGTGTACGTCGAGACCAAGGGGTACAAGCAGGACGGCACGGTCGTCTGCATCTTCCGCCGCAAGGTGATGGTGCCGACCGAGACGTACGTCAAGGAGCGCGGCGGCGAGCAGCCCGGCCGCCCGACTCCCCTCTCCTAGGGGCCCCGAATCCCCTGAGACCCCGGAGGGGCCGGCCGCCGTCATCGGCCGGCCCCCACCCGGAACGGGGGCCCTGCCGCCGCAGCCACGCCGGCAGGGCCCCGGCAATCCCCCCCCCCCCGCCCCCTTAAACCTTTCGGAGCCGCACGATGGGACGCCTGGCACAGACCGACGGCCTCACCGAGATCCAGCGGGACATCCTCGCCACCGTGCGGGATTTCGTCGACAAGGAGATCATTCCGGTCGCGACCGAGCTGGAACACCAGGACGAGTACCCGACCGCCATCGTCGAGGGGATGAAGCAGCTCGGCCTCTTCGGCCTCACCATCCCCGAGGAGTACGGCGGCCTCGGCGAGTCGCTGCTCACCTACGCCCTGGTGGTCGAGGAGATCGCCCGCGGCTGGATGAGCGTGTCCGGCATCGTCAACACCCACTTCATCGTGGCGCACATGATCAACGCCCACGGCACCCAGGAGCAGAAGGACCACTTCCTGCCGAGGATGGCCGCCGGGGAAATCCGCGGCGCGTTCTCGATGTCCGAGCCCGGCCTCGGCTCCGACGTTTCGGCCATCTCCACCAAGGGCGTCAAGGACGGGGAGTCCTACGTCCTCAACGGCCAGAAGATGTGGCTCACCAACGGCGGCACCTCCACCCTCGTCGCGGTCCTGTGCAAGACCGACGAGGGCGGCAGCACCCCGTACAAGAACATGACCACCTTCCTGATCGAGAAGACCCCCGGATTCGGCCCGAACCCGACCGTCCCCGGCCTCACCGTGCCCGGGAAGATCGAGAAGATGGGCTACAAGGGCGTCGACACCACCGAACTGGTCCTCCAGGACGTCCGGATCCCGGCCGACCGCGTCCTCGGCGGCGTCCCCGGGCGCGGCTTCTACCAGATGATGGACGGCGTCGAGGTCGGCCGCGTCAACGTCGCCGCCCGAGGCTGCGGCGTCGCCCGCCGCGCCTTCGAACTCGGCATCTCCTACGCCCAGCAGCGCTCCACCTTCGGCAAGAAGATCGCCGAGCACCAGGCCATCCAGTTCAAGCTCGCCGAGATGGCCACCAAGGTCGAGGCCGCCCACCAGATGATGGTCATGGCCGCCCGCAAGAAGGACGGCGGCGAGCGCAACGACCTCGAGGCCGGCATGGCCAAGTACCTCGCCTCCGAGTACTGCAAGGAGGTCGTCGAGGACGCGTTCCGCATCCACGGCGGCTACGGCTTCTCCAAGGAGTACGAGATCGAGCGGCTCTACCGCGAGGCCCCGATGCTGCTCATCGGTGAAGGAACTGCGGAGATCCAGAAGATGATCGTCGGACGCCGGCTCCTGGAGGAGTACCGGATCGCGGAGTGAGCACCGGGTCACCCCGGCTCGACGAGCGGCCCCCGGGGCGCTCCGGGCCGGCTGGACGACCCCTTCCGAACCGCCGGTCGACGGGCGTGCGGGCCCGTCCCGGCCACCCGCCGTGCCATCACGGCCCCGGCCTGGTCCGCCTGGGTCCGGCACGGCCCTCCGGAAGCGGCCGCAGGGCGTACAGCTGCGGCGACACGCCCCGCGGCCGCTTCCGCACACCCTCGACGGGCCGTGTCCCGCACCCCGGCGGACCGCGAACGGCCCGTTCCGCCCACCGGGTTCCGCCGACAGGCCTGTTGAGACAAGTGTCACCAGCCCCGTCCGGTCCCTTGGGAACCGGACCGGGGCGAGCTACGGTCGTAGAGGTGGGACGCGCACACGCGCTTCCACCGGACACGTGAACGAGCAGGCGGGTTGCCCACCCACCGTGTGCTCCCGATAGCATCCACCGGGACAGCAAGCCGTCCCTCTATTACCCGATCCCGCGGTGGCCCCCGTCCAGCGGCCATGATCCCCCGCGACAAAGGTCTTCGATGCCCATCAGCCCGTCCCCTCACACCTCCGTCACGGACCGCGATGCCCTCGCAGCCACGACGGCCGGTCGGCGACCCCGCGTGACCATCGCGCGCGGAGCCACCCCCTGGTTCGTCCCCACCCTCGCCACGGCCGCCGTGACCACCGCCCTCACCCGGCGCAGCGGCAAGTGGGCCCTGGCAGCGGTACCCGCCTGTGCGCTCGGCGCGGGCATGCTGTGGTTCTTCCGCGACCCCGAGCGTGAGATCGGCGCGGGCAGAGTGATCTCCCCCGCCGACGGCGTGGTGCAAAGCATCGACGCCTGGCCGGACGGCCGCACCCGGGTCGCGATCTTCATGAGCCCGCTCAACGTCCACGTCAACCGTGCGCCCCTGCCCGGCACGGTGACGTCGGTCGAGCACGTCGCGGGCGGCTTCGTCCCCGCGTTCAACAAGGACAGCGACCAGAACGAGCGGGTCGTCTGGCACTTCGACACCGAGCTCGGCGACATCGAGATGGTGCAGATCGCGGGGGCCGTGGCCCGTCGCATCGTGCCGTACGTCGCCGCCGGTACCAAGGTCGAGCAGGGCGACCGGATCGGTCTGATCCGGTTCGGCTCCCGGGTCGACACCTACCTGCCGGCCGGCGTCGAGGTCGGCGTCGAGGTCGGCCAGAAGACCACAGCCGGGGTGACGCGCCTTGACCGTGACTGATCCTGAGACAATCGTCGGCCTGGACGACGAGGAGACGGCCCTGCGCCGTCGCCGCTGGGCCCGCGACCGCGAGCTGCGCGCCCCGCGCTCTCCCCAGCACCTGTCCACCGCCGACTTCCTGACCCTGGGGAACGCCGTCTGCGGCTTCCTGGCGATCTACTCGATCACCACCGGGGTCCTGGTCCCGCACATCACCAACCCGGACGCCGCACCCGACCGGCACAGCGCCGCCACCGCGGTCACGCTGCTGCTCATCGGCTCCATGTGCGACCTCTTCGACGGGCTGGTGGCGCGCAAGCTCCGCTCCTCCGCCCTCGGAGCGGAACTGGACAACCTGGCCGACCTGATCAGCTTCGGCATCGCGCCGGCCTACTTCGTCGCCGTCTGGGGCATGGTCTCGCAGGGCTCCAACAGCAAGCTCTCGGCGCTCATCGCGATCACCGTCCTGCTCGCGGTCGTCCTGCGGCTCGCCCGCTTCTCCGCCGTCAAGATGCGGCCCGGGGTGTTCCAGGGCATGCCCTGCCCGATGGGCGCGATGACGGTCATCGCCATCGTGCTGCTCGACCCGCCGTTCCTGCCCGGTCTGCTCGCCATCTTCGGCGCCGCGTACCTCATGGTCAGCCGGATCGAGTACCCCAAGCCCCAGGGGCTGCTGGCCACCGCCACGCTGTGCTGGATCGTCGTCTCGATCGGCTGCCTCGCGGCCTGGGCGACCGGCCTGCCCGGCGGCGACGCCCTGATGCACGTCGGCGCCTTCGCCCAGATCACGCTCGCCGCGATGGCCCCGCTGCTGGTCATCCGGCGCAAGGTCGGACAGAAGGTCGGCGACGTCCGCGCCAGGCGGGCGGAGTCCCGCCTCGGCTGAGTCGTTCCCGTACGCGAGAGGGGCCCGGATCCAGTCGGATCCGGGCCCCTCTTCGTCGTGCCCGCTCTTCTCCTCGTCGCGCTCGTTCTTCGACGGGCGCTGCTACGCGCCGCCGGTGTGCACGCTGAACGCCGAGCGGCGGGCCGCCCGCGCCACGCCCGGATCCGGGTGCACGCCCGAGACCGCCGTCAGCACCGAGGCCGCCCGCGGGTGCCCCGACTGCCGGGCCCGGGCGAACAACCGCACCGGGTCGCCCGCCGCGGCGCCCTCGACGTGGCCCACCAGCAGCTCCGTCTCGCCGTGGTCCAGCACCGCCGCAGCCGTGTCCACCCACAGCCAGGCCGCGTCCTCCGCCCCCAGCACGTCCGCCGGCGAAACGCCCTCGTCCGAGCGTTCCGCCAGCCACAACAGCGCGTACGGGCGCAGCACCGGCTCGTCCACCGAGGCCCGCACCGCCTGCTCGGCCGGGCCGCCGGCCACCCGCAGCGCCTCGAAGGCCAGCCCGCGCACCAGCGCGTCGTCCCCCTGCGCCGCGTCCAGCAGCTCCGCCACCGCCCGATCGGCCGGACGGGCCGCCACCCAGGCGCGGAACTCGGCCCGCGCCGGGCCCGGCGAGTAGTCCGCGCAGGCGTTCAGCAGCTCGAAGGCGCTCTGCTCGATGTGCCCGGCCGCGGTCTGCGCGACCGTGCAGATCTCCTCCAGCTTCGCCCGCACCGCCCAGTGGCCCAGCGGCGACAGCTCGGCGGCCTCGTCCCTGCGGACCACGGCCCCGACGGCCGCCAGGCCGTCCAGCATCCAGTCCAGGACCGCGGCCACGTCCGCCGGCGACGGCGGGGTGTCGATCTGCGGCTCCCGGCACGTGCCGCGGACCGCCGAGACCGCCGAGGCGGCGTGTGGCACGGGCGACAGGCCCGAACCGTCCGTGCCACCCACCCGGCGCTCGTCCAGCCCCCGGCGCAGCAGCTCCAGCAGTTCGCCGTCCGACACCGGACCGGCCACCAGGTGCAGGAACGACAGCAGCTGCGGCGCCTGGTCCACCGCCTGGCCGGCCAGCACCGCGAACACGCCCCGCAGGGCGGCGGGCGGCACCGGGGCGAGCAGCGTCCAGGCGTCGAACAGCGCCGACCAGCCGCGGACGACCGCCTCGTCGTCGTGCTCCCAGGCGTGCAGGCGCCAACCCGGGACCGCACCGCCGTCCCTGGCCTCCACCAGGCCGACCAGCAGCGCCTGCCCCCACGCCTTGGCGGCGGCGCCGACCGTCATGGCCAGCGCCCGACCCGCCGCACGGGCGTCATCGGGCAGCAGCTCGCCCCGCTTGTCGACCTCTTCCAGGTCCCCCGCCCAGCGGGCGATCCGGACGGCGTCCACCAGCATCCGGCGGGCCAGCGGCGCCAGCTCGGCCGGCGCGGGGAAGCCCTCCGGTACGGGAACCCTCCCCCGACCGGGCGCCGCAGCGGGCCCTCGTCGGCGGGGTACCCCGGCCCCGCCCGGCTTGCCGGCGGCGGGCCGGTGGGCCGTACCGGGGAGACGGGTCACCGTCGCACCAGTACCGATCGTCGGAGGGAGCGGGGCATCACGGTCGCGCGGATTCCGAGACGTCACGTCGAGCAGTCTTCCCCTTGTACCGGCCTTCTGTCACATCCGGTTGGCTGTACGGACGGGCGGCCGTCGACGGCACCTCCCCAAGATCGGGCAACAATCGGGCAACAGACGCAAACCGCCTGGCCGGAAACAGGTGGCGGGGTCATGCCATCACGGCTCGACCCTTGCGGCGGCGGTCGCGCTACCCGCCCGGCCGGTCACACTCCGTGGCCGACAGGTGAGGTCCGGGTTCCGTACGGAGGCCCCGCGGGTGTGACTTCTCGCGCGGGGGGGGCTGGGTTCAGAGAAGGGGGGTGAGCCAGCGGCGGAGGAGTTCGGTGTAGTGGGTGGGGGCGGAGTTCCAGAGGGTGGCGTGGTCGGCGCCCGGGAAAGGGCGGAGGCTGACCACACCGGGGCGGGCGGCGGCGAGGCGCTCGGCGGCGCGGAAGGGGGCGACCTGGTCGTCGGGGCTGTGCAGGACGAGGGTGGGGACGCGCAGGTCGGCGCCCTCGGCGATGCGGCTGAAGTCGGCGAGGTCGACGCCGGTGCGGCCCTCGGCGGCGAGGGCGCCGAGCTCGGCGGCGGCGCCGGTGTAGCCGGCCCGGGCGGCGCCGCGGCGGGCGGTGGCGGGCAGGTCGAGGACCGGCGAGTCCAGGACGAGGCCGCTGATGGCATGGGCCCAGGCGGAGCGGGAGGCCGTCTGGAGGGCCATGGTGGCTCCGAGGGACCAGCCGTACAGGATGACCCGGCCGGCGCCGCTGTCGAGGGCGAGCCGTACCGCCGACTCGACGTCGCGCCACTCGGTCTCGCCGAAGTGGCCGAGCCCGTCCGGCGAGGCCGGGGCGCCCTGGTCACCGCGGTAGGTGACGGCGAGGGCGGGCAGGGCGAGGCGGTCGAGGACGGGGAGGACCGGGAGGGTCTGCTGCCGGTCGGCGCCGGGGCCGTGGACGAGGATCACCCAGGTGCCGCGTTTGCCGTCGAGGCGCCAGGCGGGGAGGGCGCCGAGTTCGCCGTCGGCGGCGGTGTCGGTGAAGGGGAGGCCGAGCGCCTCGGTGGGGTCGCCGAGGTGGACGCGGGGGGTGAAGCGGACCTCGGTGCCGGGGGTGAGGGTGCCCCGGTCCGCGCGGACGAGGCGGCGGGTGACGCCGTTCTCGTCGCTGTGCAGGACGTCCTCGACGACGGCGTGGCCGTGGTCGTCCCATTCCACGGCCCAGCGGCCGGGGCGCAGGCTCTCGGGGCGGCGGTTGAAGGTGATCCGGCCCGCGGCGAGGCTCCGCACCAGGACGGGGCCGGACTCCCGGGCGGCGCTCGCCGGGTGGACCAGCCGTTCGGAGGCCCGGCGGCCGATCACCAGGACGGCGGCCCCGGCGGCCCCGGCGCCGACGACGGCGGCCGCCACGACGGCCGCGGTTCCCCAACGCATATCGCTCCCCGCTCTGCTGGTCTTGGACCGGACGGTGTCCGGGCGGTGTCCGGGCACCAGTTCACCGGGGGGCCGCGCGGGCGGCCACCGGGCTGGGCCGTCCGGGGCACGGCGGGGCCTCGGGCTGGGCGGGCGTCAGGCAGGGCGGGGCGGGCGGATCGGAGGTGGCGACGGGGCTCCGAGGTGTGACCAACCCCTCCGTGACCTCGGTTGACTCCCGGTTCGGCCGCGTGATGGGATCCTGGGGCCAAACGGAGGCATGCAGAGGAAGCCGGTGCGAGTCCGGCGCGGTCCCGCCACTGTCACCGGGGAGCACGCTCGGAACATTGCCACGGCGGACCGTCAGAAGCCGCTGGAAGGCCCGGGGGTGCGTCCGACCCGGAAGCCAGGAGACTCTCGCCCCCGGTACGTCGATCCAGGGCGCGGACCCTGAGTGAGGACACGCACGCGATGCAGGCTGCCCCGCCCCGCCGGACCCCACGCGGCCTTCCGCCGAACCCGCCGTGCGCCCGCTGACCCGCGCCGCCGCGTTCGCGCTCGGCGCCGCCGCGGGCTTCGCCGCGGACGCCCGCTTCGCCGACCCCCGGCGCGGCCACCCGGTGGCCGTCTTCGGCGGTGCGGCGACCCGGCTGGAGCGGCGGGTGTGGCAGGACGACCGGGTGGCCGGCGCCGGATACACGGCGCTGTGCGTGGGCGCGGTCGCGGCCGGCGCGGTGGCCCTGGAGCGTACGGTGGGCCGGCGTCCGCTGGGCCGGGCCGCGCTGGCGGCCGCCGCGACCTGGACGGTGCTGGGCGGCACCTCGCTGACCCGGGAGGCGCGCACCATCGGCCGGTCGCTGGCCACGGGCGACCTGGCGGCCGCGCGGGAGCGGCTGCCGCACCTGTGCGGGCGGGACCCGAGCGCGCTGGACGGGCCTCAGATCGCCCGCGCGGTGGTCGAGTCGGTGGCCGAGAACACGGCGGACGCCGTGGTGAACGCGCTGGTCTGGGGCACGCTGGCGGGCACCCCGGGACTGCTGGCGTTCCGCGCGGTGAACACGCTGGACGCGATGGTCGGCCACCGCTCGCCGCGGTACGCCCGGTTCGGCTGGGCCTCGGCGCGGCTGGACGACGTGGCGGGCTGGCCGGGCGCCCGGCTGACGGCTCTGCTCACGGTGGCCGCCGCGCCGCAGCCGAAAACGGCCTGGCGGGTCTGGCGGCGGGACGGTTCGGCGCACCCGAGCCCGAACGCGGGCCAGGCGGAGGCGGCCTTCGCCGGCGCGGTGGGCGTCCGGCTGGGCGGGACCCTCCAGTACGGGGAGCGGGTGGAACACCGGCCGGTGCTGGGCGCGGAGTTGCGGCCGGTGACGGTGGACGACATCGAGCGGGCCTGCGTGCTCTCCCGGCGGGTGGGCGCGCTGGCCCTGGGTACGACGGTCGCGGGGCACGTCGCGCTGCGCTTGCTGACGACACGGTGGAGGGGAAGGGCATGAGCAACGCACTGCTGGTCGCCGGGACGACCTCGGACGCGGGCAAGAGCGTGGTGACCGCGGGCATCTGCCGCTGGCTGGCCCGGCAGGGGGTGCGGGTCGCGCCGTTCAAGGCGCAGAACATGTCGCTGAACTCCTTCGTCACCGCCGACGGCGCCGAGATCGGCCGGGCGCAGGCGATGCAGGCGCAGGCGGCCAGGGTGGAGCCGGAGGCGGCGATGAACCCGGTGCTGCTGAAGCCGGGGGCGGACGGCCGCAGCCAGGTGGTGCTGCTGGGCCGGCCGGTCGCCGAGGTGGGCGCGCTGGACTACCGCGAACGCAAGCCCGTCCTGCTGGAACGGTCGCTGGAGTGCCTGGCGGATCTGCGCCGCCGCTACGAGGTGGTGGTCTGCGAGGGCGCCGGTTCGCCCGCCGAGATCAACCTGCGGGACCGGGACATCGCCAACATGGGCCTGGCGACGGCCGCCGGGCTGCCGGTGGTGGTGGTCGGGGACATCGACCGCGGCGGCGTCTTCGCGGCGATGTACGGGACGCTGGCACTGCTGTCGGCGGAGGACCAGCGGCACGTGGCGGGCTGGTTCGTCAACAAGTTCCGCGGCGACGCGCGGCTGCTGGCGCCCGGCCTGGACATGCTGCACGGGCTGACCGGCCGTCCGGTGCTGGGCACCCTGCCGATGCTGCCGGGCCTGTGGCTGGACGCCGAGGACTCGCTGGACCTGTCCACGGTGGTGGACCGGGTGGACGGCCGCGGCCCGCTCGGGGCGGACGTGCTGCGGGTGGCCGTGGTGCGCTTCCCCCGGCTGTCGAACTTCACCGACCTGGACGCGCTGGCGCAGGAGCCCGGCGTGCTGGTGCGCTGGGTGACCCGGCCGGAGGAACTGGCCGACGCCGACCTGGTGGTGCTACCCGGCACCCGGGCCACCGTGGCCGACCTGGCCTGGCTGCGCGAACGCGGCCTGGAGCCGGCGCTGAAGGCGCGGGCGGCGGCCGGGCTGCCGGTCCTCGGGGTGTGCGGCGGCTACCAGATGCTGGCGCGCGGGATCGAGGACGAGGTGGAGTCCGGGGCCGGCTCGGTCGAGGGCCTGGGCCTGCTGCCGACGCACGTGCGGTTCGGCGCCGAGAAGGTGCTGGCGCGGCCGGTCGGCACGGCGTACGGGCAGCGGGTCGAGGGGTACGAGATCCACCACGGGGTGGTGGCCGTGGAGGGGGGCGAGCCGTTCTTCTCCGATGACGACGGGCACGGCCTGGACGGCTGCCGGGTCGGCCCGGTGTGGGGCACCACCTGGCACGGCGCGCTGGAGAACGACGGCTTCCGCCGTGAACTCCTGCGCGAGGTCGCCGCGCTGGCGGGCCGGGCGTTCGTGCCGGCGCCGGACACCTCGTTCGCCGAGGCGCGCGAGGCCCGGCTGGACCGGCTGGGCGACCTGATCGAGGAGCACGCGGACACCGACGCGCTGTGGAAGCTGATCGAGGGCGGGGTGCCGGCGGCCGGATCGCTGCCGTTCCTGGCGCCCGGGGCACCTGGGGAGTATGCATGAGTGACGTCCGCTATCCGTTCACCGCGATCGTCGGCATGCCCGACCTGCGGCTCGGACTACTGCTCAACGCGGTCTCGCCGGCCGTGGGCGGCGTGCTGGTGCGCGGCGAGAAGGGCACCGCGAAGTCGACCATGGTGCGCGCGCTGGCCGGCCTGCTGCCGACCCTCGCGGCCGTCGACGGCTGCCGGTTCGCCTGCGACCCGGCCGCTCCGGACCCGCAGTGCCCGGACGGGCCGCACGACCGCCCTTCGGCGTCCGAACGCCCCGCCCAGCTGGTCGAGTTGCCGGTCGGCGTGGCCGAGGACCGGATCGTCGGCTCGCTCGACCTGGAACGGGCGCTCGCCGAGGGCGTCAAGGCGTACGAGCCGGGGCTGCTCGCCAAGGCGCACCGCGGCGTGCTCTACATCGACGAGGTGAACCTGCTCCAGGACCACGTCGTGGACCTGCTGCTGGACGCCGCCGCGATGGGCCGCTCGTACGTCGAGCGCGAGGGCGTGTCGGTGCGGCACGCCGCCCGCTTCCTGCTGGTCGGCACGATGAACCCGGAGGAGGGCGAGCTCCGGCCGCAGCTGCTCGACCGGTTCGGCCTGACCGTCGAGATCGCCGCCACCCGGGACCCGGCCGAGCGCGCCGAGGTGGTCCGCCGCCGGCTCGGCTACGACGCCGACCCGGCCGGCTTCGCCGCGCGGTTCGCCGCGGACGAGCAGGCGCTCGCCGAACGCATTACCGCCGCGCGGGAGTTGCTGCCCAAGGTGGAGCTGACGGATGTGGCACTGCGTCAGATCACCGCCGTGTGCGCCGCGTTCGAGGTGGACGGGCTGCGCGCCGACATCGTGATGGCCCGCACCGCCGTCGCGCTCGCCGCCTGGGACGGGCGGACCGAGGTGCTGGAGGAGGACGTCCGCAAGGCCGCCCAGCTGGCGCTGCCGCACCGGCGCCGCCGCAACCCCTTCGACGCGCCGGGGCTGGACGAGGAACAGCTCGACCGGACGCTGGAGGAGCACGCGCAGCCGCAGGAGACCTCGGAGTCGTCGGAGCCATCGGAGCCCGAGGAGCCCGGGGGCTCGGGAGAGGCTGAGGGCGACGGCGAGGGCGACGGCCCCGAGGACGACGGTCCGGGCCCGGACGGCGGCCCCGGCGGCGGCCCGGACGGCGGCGGGGCCCCCGAGCCCGCCTCTGGTCCGGAGGCATCGGCCGCCGAGCCTGACGAGCCGCTCCAGCAGCCCGTACCGGCCCAACACCCCGCCCCCGCACGGGAGTCGGCGCCGGTCGCGGCCGGCGACCCGTACCGGACCAAGCTGTTCACCGTGCAGGGCACCGGCCGCGGCGCCCAGGGCCGCCGCTCCCCCGCCGAGACCACCGGCGGGCACACCGTGCGCGCCCGGCGCCCCCAGGGTGCGCTCAGCCGGCTGCACCTGACCGCCACCTTGCAGGCCGCCGCACCGCACCAGGCGGCACGCGGGCGGACCGGCCGGGCGCTGGTGCTGCGCAAGGACGACTTCCGCGAACAGGTCCGCCAGGGGCGGGAGTCCAACCTGGTGCTGTTCGTCGTCGACGCCTCCGGCTCGATGGCCGCCCGGCAGCGGATGACCGCCGTCAAGGGCGCCGTGCTGTCCCTGCTGATGGACGCCTACCAGCGGCGCGACAAGATCGGCATGATCACCTTCCGGGGCGCGGACGCCGAACTGGCGCTGCCGCCGACGTCGTCCGTGGAGGTCGGCGCGGCCCGGCTGGAGTCGCTGCCCACCGGCGGTCGCACCCCGCTGGCCGCCGGCCTGCTGCGCGCGCACGAGGTGCTGCGGGTGGAGCGGCTGCGCGACCCGAGCCGCCGCCCGCTGCTGGTCGTGGTGACCGACGGCCGGGCCACCGGCGGGCGGGACGCGCTCGCCCGGTCGCAGCGCGCGGCCGCGCTGTTCGCCGCGCAGGGCACCGCCAGCGTGGTGCTGGACTGCGAGTCCGGCCCCGTCCGGCTCGGCCTCGCCCGCACCCTGGCCGGGCTGCTCGGCGGCACCGCCGTCAGCCTGGACGAGCTGCGCCCCGAGGGCGTCGCCTCGCTCGTCCGCGAGAACCGGCAGGACAGCCGGCGCGAGAACCGTCGCGAGAACCGTCGCGAGAACCGTGCCACCACCATGCGAAAGGCGGCCTGAGCCGACATGCCCAAGGGTGTCCCCGAGAGCGTCCCCGACGACGGCCTGACGACCCGTCAGCGCCGCACGCAGCCGATCACCGCCGTGCACACCGGCCCCGGCAAGGGCAAGTCCACGGCCGCGTTCGGCATGGCGCTGCGGGCCTGGAACCAGGGCTGGCCCGTCGGGGTGTTCCAGTTCGTGAAGTCCGCCAAGTGGAAGGTCGGCGAGGAGAACGCGCTGCGCGTGCTAGGCGCCTCCGGCGAGGGCGGGACGGTCGACTGGCACAAGATGGGCTCCGGCTGGTCGTGGATCCAGCGCTCCAGCGAGATGGAGATGGACAGCGAGGCCGCCGCCAAGGAGGGCTGGGAACAGGTCAAGCGCGACCTGGCGGCCGAGACCTACCGCTTCTACGTGCTGGACGAGTTCACCTACCCGATGCACTGGGGCTGGGTCGACCCGGAGGAGGTCGTGTCGGTGCTCAAGGACCGCCCGGGCAGCCAGCACGTCGTCGTCACCGGCCGGTACGCGCCCGAGCCGCTGACCGAATTCGCCGACCTGGTCACCGAGATGACCAAGGTCAAGCACCCCATGGACGCCGGCCGCAAGGGCCAGCGCGGTATCGAGTGGTAGACCGTTGAGCACTGCCGGCAGGCCGTTGGCCGCCATCCCCCGCCTCGTCATCGCCGCGCCCTCCTCGGGCGCCGGCAAGACCACCGTCGCCACCGGCCTGATCGCGGCGCTCACCGCGCGCGGGCTGGCGGTGTCCCCGCACAAGGTCGGCCCCGACTACATCGACCCGGGCTACCACGCGCTCGCCGCCGGGCGCCCGGGCCGCAACCTGGACGCCTTCCTGTGCGGCCCGGAGCGGATCGCCCCGCTCTTCCTGCACGGCGCGGCGGGGGCGGACGTCGCGGTGGTCGAGGGGGTCATGGGCCTGTTCGACGGGGCCTCCGGGCGGGGGGAGCTGGCCTCCACCGCGCACGTCGCCAAGCTGCTGCGGGCGCCCGTGGTCCTGGTGGTGGACGGCTCCTCGCAGTCCCGGTCGGTGGCCGCGCTGGTGCACGGCTTCGCCTCCTGGGACCCGGAGGTGCGCCTCGCCGGGGTGATCCTCAACCGGGTCGCCTCCGACCGGCACGAGCACCTCCTGCGCGAGGCCCTGGAGGAGGGCTCGGGCGTGCCTGTGCTGGGCGCGCTGCGCCGCTCCACGGCGGTCGCCACGCCGTCCCGCCACCTCGGGCTGATCCCGGCCGTGGAGCGCTCGGCGGAGGCCCTGCGCGCCGTCGCCGACATGGGTGAACTCGTCGCCGCCTCGGTCGACTTGGACGCCCTGCTCGAACTCGCCCGGACGGCCCCGGAGTTGACCGCCGAACCGTGGAACCCGTCGGCCGAGGTCGACCCGGTGGCCGGCACACCGCGGATCGCGGTGGCGGGCGGCGCCGCGTTCTCCTTCTCGTACGCCGAGAACGCCGAACTCCTCACCGCCGCGGGCGCCGAGGTCGTCCCCTTCGACCCGCTGCACGCCTCGGCGCTGCCCGACGGCACGGCCGGCCTGGTGATCGGCGGCGGCTTCCCCGAACTGTACGTCCGGGAGCTGAGCGGCAACACGGCGCTGCGCGGGGCCATCGCGGCGTTCGCCGCCGGCGGCGGCCCGATCGCCGCCGAATGCGCCGGACTCCTCTACCTGGGGCGCGAGTTGGACGGCCTGCCGATGTGCGGCGTGCTGGACACCGGCGCCCGGATGACCGAACGGCTCACCCTCGGCTACCGGGAGGCCGTCGCCCTGCACGACTCCCCGCTCGCCCGGACCGGCACCCGGGTGCGCGGCCACGAGTTCCACCGGACGGTCTGCGAACCGGGCGCGGGCGAACACCCCGCCTGGGGCTGGCGCCTGCCCGCCGGCTCCCGCACCGAGGGCTTCGCGGGCAGCCACGTCCACGCCTCCTACCTGCACCTGCACTGGGCCGGAGCCCCGTCCCTGGCCACCTCCTTCACCTCCGCCGCAGCCACCTACCAGGCGACCCCCGGGAACCCCGCGTCACCGTGACCCCCCTCGGGCCCTGCCCGTCTCAGGACGGGCCGTTGCCGAAGGTGCCGGTCAGGGGGTCGGGGCGGTCGGGGCGGTCGGCGCGGTGGCAGGTGGCGCAGCGGAGGCGGGTGTAGATCGCCACCGGGCCCATGAAGACGTCCTCGCGGCCGTCCGCCGGGGAGGCGGAGGCGGCCGGCCCGCCGCAGTCCAGGCAGGCGCGGCGGGGGCGGGCGGCGATGGAGCAGGCGCGGCAGACCAGGTGGGTCGGGTGCTCGGCGTGGACGACCACGGGCTGGGGGCCGCCGTTGAGCAGGTGGACGCACCACGTGCAGGACTCGTCCGCCTGCGCCGCCAGCATCCGGGCCCTGGTCTCCTGCTGCCACCTGGCGGCCTTCTGCACCGGGACCGTCACCGGCGGCCCCCACCCGGCGGCACTGAGCCACTGGGCGCCCTCCGCCCCTGCCGCCCGCAGCTGGTCGTCGACGGCGATGTCCCTGGGGGTCTTGTCCTTCATGGGCTCCTCCTCCGGTGCGGTTCCCGCCGGGTTAACGCCACCGGGGAGGCCACGGACACGCGAACTGCCCGACCACTACGGCCGTCTGCCGCTGCCGCCCGCGCACGTCCGTACCGACCGTCACCGCGGGGCCGCCCCGGCCCCCCAACGTACGCCGAAGCGCCGGACCGCGCGGCGGTTCAGGCGCAGACGCCGGGCGCGCGCTCAGCCGGTGGCGCGGATGTAGATGTCGGCGGCGCCGGGGGCGGCGCCGGGGATGGTGGCGACGTAGATGCGGCGGGTGGTCTGGGGGTGGCCGGGGGGCGGGGTGGGGGTGAGGGAGGGGGTCGGGGTCGGGGTGGGCGTGGGGGTCGGGGTCGGGGTCGGGGGGAGGGTGACGGAGGGGGTGGGCTCGGGGGTTTCGTCGTCGAGGTCCGGGGTGGGGTCGGCGTCGGCGTCCGGTTCGGCGTCGGGGTCGGCGGCCTGGAGGCCAGGGGGTGCCGCGGGTGCCGGGGGCGCCGGGTCCGCGGTGGTGGCGTCGGGGGTGGGTGACGGGGTGGGGGTGGGCTCAGGGTCCGGGAGGAGTTCGGGGGCCTCGGCCGGGCCGTCGCCGCCGAGGGCGGCGGTGAGGTCGGCCGGGAGGGGTGCGGTGGGGCCGGGGGCCGGGAGGTCGTAGGCGCGGAGGAAGTCGCCGAGGCCGACGTCCTTGCCCGCGACGCGGTAGTGCAGGTAGGCGATGGGGGCGCCGTCGGGGGTGCGGGTGTAGACGGCGCCGACGGGGACGTAGGAGCGGCCGACGCCGGGGTGCTGGGAGGGGTGGAGGCCGGCGAGGAGTTCGGCGCGGTCGCGGTCGGTCTCGCGGCCGACGCGGCCGGCGGTGAGCGAGTTGACGCCGCGCACCACGAGGGCGGCCGCGACGGACACGCAGAGGACCAGTCCGACGGCGACGGTGCGCCGCAGGACGGGTCGGCCGTGCAGGGCCGGCCAGGAGTCGGTGACCGCGCGCTCGGGCGGGATGCCGTCCACGATTGTCGTTCCCCCGTTCGATCAGGACGTCATTGTGCTCGACGAGGGACCGTAGCCGAGAGTTCCTCAGCCCAGGTAGGCGGGGGCGACCGCGGCCTGGGTGACCCGCCGGGGGGCGCCGCCGCCGTCGGCGGGGACGGTCCACAGGTCGGCGCCGTAGTCGCCGGGCAGAGCGTAGAGGAGGGTACCGCGGTCCGACCAGACGGCCTGGTCGTCGATGTTGCGCTGTTCGGCGGTGGCCGTCTCGGTCATGGTGGCGAGGTCGAGGACGTACAGGCGCCAGGGGGCGTCGGGGGACAGGCCCGGGACGCGCTTCTTGTACGCGATGCGGGTGCCGTCCGGGGAGAGCGAGGGGCACTCGACGTTCTCGTGCAGGGTGGTGAGGGTGTGGGCGGCGAGGTCGCCGCGGACGAGGTGGGTGTGGCCGCCGGTGGCGAGGGTCGCGTAGAAGGTGTTGTCGTCGGCGAAGGTCACGCCCCAGATGTTGATGTCGTGGGCCTGGTAGGGGTGGCCGTCCTTGATCACGTCGAAGGTCTCCAGGTTGTCCCGGAGGTTCCAGTCGCGGACGTCGACGATGGAGGTGCGGGTGGAGAAGTCGGTGCCCGCGTAGGAGTCGCCGCTGACGAAGACCGTCCAGGCGGCGAGGTGCCCGGACGGGGAGACCCGGGAGCGGGTGGGGATGCCGGCCGCCGGGTAGGAGCGCCGTTCGCGCAGGTGGTCGTCGAGGACGACGGCGCGGTAGGTGTCCTCCAGGGCGCCGTGCTGGGCCTGGAGGCAGATGCCGGTGCCGGCGGCGGCGTAGAAGCGCAGGCACTGGACGCCGGAGGCGGTGCGCGGACCGTCCGGGCGGTCGGCGGGGACGGCGGTGAGTTCGTCGCGGTGCGGGCCCCAGGCCATGTTGCGGAAGACCAGCTTCCGCCCCTCGGAGGGCTTCTGCAGGGTGACGGCGCCCTCGGTGACGGCGGGGCCGCCGGGCTGGGCCTGGTCGCGCCGGGCGGTGCGGTCGGCGGCGTGGAGGACGGCCCCGGTGCCGACGGCGCCGAGCAGCAGGACGGCGACCAGGAGGATGATCACCCTGGTCCGGTTCTGGAGTCGGTTCACGGGCTCTCCTCGACGGTGGTGGTGGCGGTTTCACGCAGGACGGCGGCCGCGCCGAGCACGCACAGCGCGAGCGCCCCCGCCGACCAGCCCAGCGCGCCGGTGCCGCCGACCGCGCTCCACAGCGCGCCGAACAGCAGCGAGCAGGCGAACCGGGCGAGCGCCTGCCCGGTACCGACCAGGGCCAGCCCGGCGCCGCGCTGCCCGGCCGGGACGGCGTCGGCGGCGGCGGCGGCGAGCACGCCGTCGGTGGCCGCGTAGAAGGCGCCGTGCAGCACGAGGACGCAGACGGCCACCGCCGGGCCGCCGGCCGGCGAGAGCAGCAGCCCGTACGCGAGCAGCAGCAGCACGTGCCCGCCGAGGAAGAGCCGGCGGCGGCCGATCCGGTCGGCGAGGGCGCCGAGCGGGACGGCGAGCAGCAGGAAGGCGGCGGCGGTGCCCAGCGGCAGCAGCGGGAACAGGTCGACGGAGAGGCCGAGCCGGCGCTGGACGAGGAGGTAGAGGAAGGAGTCGCTGACGGTGGTGAGTCCGAGCAGGACGGCGCAGAGCGTGAGCCGTCGCAGCCCGGGCAGCCGCAGCAGGGTGAGGCTGTCGCGCAGCGCGGGAGCAGTAGTTGACGGTTCGTCAGTCGACGGCCGGTTCGGCACGAACAGCAGCAGGACCAGCACGCCGAGGGCGGCGACGCACGCACTGACCGTGAACACCGCGTTGTAGCCGTGCCGTTCTCCCCCGTCGGCGAGCATCGGCCCGCCCGCCAGGCGCAGCACGAGGAAGGCGGTGAGCGGGCCGAGCAGGGCCCCGGCGGTGTCCATCGCCCGGTGCACGCCGAACGCCCGTCCGCGGTGGGCGGGTTCGGTGGAGAGCGAGATCATCGCGTCCCGGGGCGCGGTGCGCAGGCCCTTGCCGGTGCGGTCGACGGCGATCACGGCGCCGATCAGCGGCACGGTGTGGACGAGCAGCAGCAGCGGTTTGCAGAGCGCGGACAGGCCGTAGCCGACGGCCGCGACGGCCTTGTGGCGGGCGGCGCCGTCACGGCCGCGGCGGTCGGCGAGGTGGCCCCCGGCGAGGCGCACGAGCGCGCTGAACCCGTTCTGGATGCCGTCCAGCAGCCCGAACCCGAGCGGGGAGAGGCCGAGGCCGGTGAGCAGGTAGAGCGGCAGGACGGCGGTGACCATCTCGGAGGAGATGTCGGTGACCAGGCTGACGGCGCCGAGGGCGAGCACCGTCCCGGGTACGGCGCGCAGGGCGGCGCCCCGCCGCCCCGGCGGCTCCGTTGCGGAGGCCGGGGCGGCGGGGGCCTTGGAGCTGCGGGAGTCCGCGACGTACACGGGCGTCAGTTCCAGATGCCGGTGATGTCGGTGGCGTTGGCGGCGTTGCCCGCGTGGGTGGTCAGCCCGGCGAGGTCCTCCAGGGTGCGCAGCACGTTGTAGTGGTTGTAGGTGGTGCCGGTGCTGCTGCCGGGGGTGACGTGGGCGCCGTAGACGACGGTCGGGATGCGGTTGCCGGCGAGGCGGTTGTCCTCGTCGAAGGTGACCACGAGCAGGCTGTTGTGGCTCTTGGCCCAGTCCGCGTAGGCGGCGAGATTGGTCTGCAGCCAGGTGTCACCGGTGCCGACGGAACAGTCGTGCATGTCGTTGCACAGGTCCGGGATGACGAAGGAGACCTTGGGCAGGGTGGTGTAGTCGGTCGGGAAGGCGTCCATGCCGTAGGCGCTGGAGGCGGGCACGTTGCCGAAGCCGAACCACGGGTTGTGCTTCTGCGCGTAGTTGTCGACGCGGCAGTCGGTGGCGCCCTGGGCGGGCAGGCCCTCGTTGTAGCTGGCCCAGGTCCGGCCGGCGGCGAGCAGTTCGGAGCCCAGGTTGGGCTGCTGGAGGGCGCCGACGTCGACGCAGCTGTCGTCGGTGACGCCCTGCGCGCTGCCGGAGAACAGCATGTAGTAGTTGGGCTGGCTGGGGTGGGTGAGCGCGAAGGACTGGGTGAGCACGGCACCGCCGGCGACCAGCGTGTTGTTGATGTACGGCGCGCTGGAGCTGCTGCCGATGACCTGCGAGTAGGCGTGGTTCTCCATCATCACGACGATCACGTGGTCGGGCGAGGGCAGCCCGGCGGCGGTGTCGGCGGCCGCGCTGCCGCCGGCGGCCCACAGGCCGAGCGAGCCGCCGACGAGGCCGAGCCCGGCGGCGAGGGCGGTGAGGGGCCGGCGGAGCGGGCGGCGGGAGGGGCGGCGGGGGGACGTGGTTCCGGGGGTGCGGAGTCGTGCGAAGGCCATCGGGTCCTCCGTGCGTCGGGGCTGCCTGGTTGGAGCGCCGAGAACAGTAGGATCGCGCCGTGTCGTGTACCGCACAAGACAAGTGAAGAACAGACGAACAGCTGCCGCCCGTCGGCGGTCCACGTCACAACCGCCCCGATTGACCCGTTCCGACCGGGCGTGGTGGGATCACGGGGGCCCTTGTGGCGGGATCGCGGATGCTCGTGCGCGGGGATCGCGGGGCTTTGGGTGAAGGAGCGGGACGTGATCGGACTGGTCGCCCTCAACGGGACGGGCCGCCTGCTGGCCGACGAGATCCACGCCGCCTGGCCCGAGACCACCCGCGTCCACACCGCGGTGGTCAGTGCCTGCTTCGGTCCGACCGAGGCCCTGGACTACGCCCTCGGCCGGGACGACCTGGTGGTCTGCCTCGCGCCGGTCGCGGCCACCGTGCGGCTGTTGATCGACGGCTCGCACCTGCGCCCCGGCGGGCCCGGCCTGGTCAGCCTGGACCTGAACCTGCGCTACGCCGTCCCGCTGACCGGGCGCGACAGCGGCGCCGACGAGCTGGCCGAGGAACTCGCCGCCCTGCTCGGTGTCCGGGCCGTCCTGGCCAGCGGCCCTCCCCCGGCCACCGCCCCGCCCTTCGCGCACCTGGCCGGGCACGCGTCGACGTCCACCCGCGGGCCGCGCGGCTCGGCGGCCGCGCAGGCGCTCGCCGAGGGCCGACCGGTCCGGCTGGAGAGCGACCTGGCGTACCCGCTGCCCGCCCTGCCGCCCTCCGCCCGTCCCGACGCGCCCGCCGACGCCCCCGTCCTGCGGGTCACCGACCGCACCCACCCCGCCGAGGACGTGCTCCTCGTGCACCCGCGCACCCTGGTCGTCGGGGTCGGCGCGGGCGGCGGCGCCACGGACTCCGAGCTGATGCGGCTGATCACGGACACCCTGGCCGAACACGGCCTGGCCCGGGCCTCGATCGCCCGGCTGGCGACGGTGGCCGGCAAGGCGGACCACCCGGAGGTGCGCTGGGCCGCGTTCTGCCTCGGCGGGGTGCCGGTGGACGAGCACCCGGCGGCGGCCCTGGCCGCGGTGGCGGTGCCGAACCCGTCGGACCTGGTCGGCGCCGCCGTCGGCACCGCGAGCGTCGCCGAGGCGGCCGCCCTGGCGAGCGCCCCGGGCGGCGAACTCGTCGCCACCAAACGGAAGTCCGCCGCGGCGACGGTCGCGATCGCCCGGGCGGCGGTCCGCGGACGCCTCGCCGTCGTCGGGCTCGGGCCCGGCGCGCACGACCTGCTGGTACCGCGCGCGCTGGCGGAACTGCGGCGCGCGTCGGCGGTCGTGGGCGCGCCGGGCGCGGTCGAGGCGGTCGCCGAGCTGCTGCGGCCCGGGACCAGGCGGATCGCGACGGACGACGGCGCCGGGGCGGCCGTTGACCCGGCTGTTGACCTGGCCGCCGACGCGGCCGTTGACCTGGCTGTCGACCTGGCCGCGCACGGGCACGCCGTCGCACTGGTCGCCCTCGGCGACGGCGCGGCGCTGAGCGTGCCGCCGGGCCCGTACGACATCCACCGCGTCCCGGGGCTGCCCCTGCATCCGCTCGCCCCCGATGTGCCCGCCCACCCGCAAGGAGACCCCGCGTGACCGCCCCCGAACCCGACCTGCGCCACCACGGCGACGCCGAGGTGCGCGCCGACGGGTCCGGCCTGGTCGACCTCGCCGTCAACGTCCGCACCGGCACACCCCCGGCCTGGCTGCGCGACCGGCTCGCGGCCACCCTCGGCGACCTCGCCGCCTACCCCGACCAGGGCGCCGCCCGCGCCGCGGTGGCCGCCCGGCACCGGCGGCCGGCCGACGAGGTGCTGCTCACCTCGGGGGCGGCGGAGGCCTTCGTCCTGCTGGCCCGCGTCCTGACGGCACGTCACATCGTCGTCGTGCACCCACAGTTCACCGAACCGGAGGCGGCCCTGCGGGACGCCGGACACCAGGTGCACCGGGTGCTGCTGTCCCCCGAGGACGGGTTCCGGCTGGGGGCCGTCCCGGAGGAGGCCGACCTGGTCGTCCTCGGCAACCCCACCAACCCGACCTCCGTCCTGCACCCCGCCGACGCCGTCGCCGCACTCGCCCGCCCCGGACGCACCCTGGTGGTCGACGAGGCGTTCATGGACACCGTGCCCGGCGAACGCGAGTCCCTCGCCCCGGTCCGGGACCTGCCCGGCCAGGTCGTCGTCCTGCGCAGCCTCACCAAGACCTGGGGCCTGGCCGGGCTGCGAATCGGCTACGTCCTCGGGCCCGCACCACTGATCGCCGCACTCGGCGCCGCCCAGCCGCTCTGGCCGGTCTCCACCCCCGCGCTGGCCGCCGCCGAGGCGTGCAGCGGCCCGGCCGCGCTGGCCGAGGCGGAGGCAGCCGCCGCCGAACTGGCCTTGTGGCGGACGTACTTGTTGAAGGGCCTGGCCGCCTTCCCGACTCTTCGGGTGTACGGCGAGCCGGCCGCGTCCTTCGTCCTGGTACGGCTGCCGCAGGCGGCGGCCGTCCGGGAGCGGCTGCGCGGGCGGGGCTTCGCCGTCCGGCGCGGGGACACCTTCCCGGGGCTGGGCGAGGAGTGGCTGCGGATCGCCGTCCGGGACGAGGCCACCACCGACCGCTTCCTGGACGCCCTCGCCGCCGTCCTCGGCCCAGCCTGACCCCCGCCACCGCCCCGACCCCGCCTGACCGCCGCCCCGACCCCTCCTCAGTCCAGCCTGATCGCATCCCCCACCGCGACCCGGCCGGGCACCAGCACCTGCGCGTACACCCCCGCGCAGGGCAGCGCGGGCATGCCCTCCAACGGGACCAGGCGGTTCCGCTCGGCCGGGACGCGCAGGGCGGACGTGCTCCGGGGCAGCGGGCCGTGCCGCAGGGTCGGGACGGCGCAGCGCGGCGTGGGCACCACGACGCGCAGCCGCAGCACCGGCCCGATCGCCAACTCCCGCCCCACCCAGGCGTTCTCGACGTACCCCTCGCCCTCGGTGCGGATCACCAGGTTCGGCCGGTAGCGCTCCGCCTCGGCGCCGGTCGCGGCCAGCGTCGAGGTGGTGACCAGGTGCAGCGGGGCGAAGTCGAAGAAGCCGCCGTCCGGCGCGGCCCGGCCCAACTCGTTGACGGTGACGTCGACTTCGGCCTCGATTCCGTGCGCCAGCACCTCCTCCGGCACGGCCCGCTCGATCGTCGCCCCGGGCGGGCGCTCGGCGATCAGGGCGACCTTGCGGCCGAGCGCCGCCGACAGCTCCTCCTCGTCCACGCACCGCCCGTCCGGTCCGGTGATCACCACGCCGCCCGCCGTGGTCGCCGCCGTGTAACCGAGCAGGCCCGCCCACAGCCGCGGGTTCTTGGCGCTGGCGACCTTCCCGGTGTCGAGGTCGAGCAGCGCGCGGCCGCGGTCCCGCTCCAGGCCGCGCCCGTCCACCCCGACCGCCGCCAGCTCCTCCCCCAGCAGCGACTTCACCGGGTAGCGCCGCAGCCGTTCGACCGTCCCGATCCTCATGCCGCGACCGCCCATTCGCGCAGGGCCGCGAAGTCGGCGGCCAGCAGGCCGATTCGGGGGTTGACGTGGAACGTGAGTGCCGGGGCGGGGTGGTGGGCGGCTATCCAGGCGGTGTCCTGCGGGCCCAGTTCGTCGTCCACCCAGGCGAACGGGCGGCCGTCCGCCCAGGCGACCACGTCCCGGGTCTTCCAGTGCAGGCCGTCCGGGTCCTCCCCGAACAGGTCCGTCCACTGGATGTAGGGGAGTTCGGGCAGTCCGAGGTTCGGGCCGATGTGGGTGTTCGCCTCGCCCATCCAGCCGGTGGCCCACACCAGTTCGTACGGCAGGCCGAGCAGTTCCGGCCCGTGCGCCGGGTTCAGCCACACCCGCAGCGGCTTCGCCCGCGCGTGGGAGTAGTGCGCCTGCCGGTCCGCCCACCAGGTCGGGAGCAGGCGGTGGGTGTCGTACCCCTCCGGCCGCCGGGTCGTCGGCGCGGCGTAGGGGTTGAGCGGTCCGTCCACGTCGAGGAGGAGCAGGGGCAGCGTCATGCCGTGAATTCTCCGGCCGCCCCGGCGGATTGACCAGCGGTTTGCGGGTTCACGGCCGGTGCCACAGGTTGCGGGCGGCCAGCAGCGGCAGCACGCCCTCGCCGAACCAGTACGCCTCCTCCAGGTGCGGCATGCCCGACAGCACGAACTCGTCGATCCCCAGCTCGTGGTACTCGGTGATCAGGTCCGCGACCTCCCGGTGGCTGCCCACCAGGGCCGTCCCGGCGCCGCCGCGCAGCAGGCCGATCCCGGCCCACAGCCCCGGGTACACCTCCAGCCGCTCGGCCGATCCGCCGTGCAGCGCGAGCATCCGCCGCTGGCCCTCCGACTCGCTCTCGGCGAGCGCCCGCTGGGTCCGGCGCACGTGCCCCGGATCCATTCCGGCGAGCAGCCGCTCGGTCTCCGCCCAGGCCTGCGCGGCGGTGTCCCGGGTGATCACGTGCAGCCGGATCCCGAACCGCACCACCCGCCCGCGGGCGGCGGCGAGTTCGCGGATCCAGCGGACCTTCTCCCGCACCTGGGCGGGCGGTTCGCCCCAGGTCAGGTAGACGTCCGCGGACTGCGCCGCGACCTCGCCGGCCGCCGGGGACGAGCCGCCGAAGTACACCGTCGGCACCGGCTCCGGCAGCCGGTTCAGCCGGGCCCGCTCGACCCGCAGATGGGGCCCGTGGTGGTCGACCGTCCCGCCCGCCCACAGCCGCCGGACGATGTCCAGGAACTCCCCGGTCCGCGCGTACCGGGCGTCCTTGTCCAGGAAGTCCCCGTAGGCGCGCTGCTCGGCGGACTCCCCGCCGGTCACCACGTTCAGCAGCAGCCTTCCGCCGGACTGTCGTTGGTACGTCGCGGCCATCTGCGCGGCCAGCGTCGGGCTGATCTGCCCGGGCCGGAACGCCACCAGGTACTTCAGCCGCTCCGTCACCTGCGTCAGCATCGCCGTCGTCAGCCAGGCGTCCTCGCACCACGCCCCGGTCGGCGTCAGCACCCCCTCGAACCCCAACTGCTCCGCGCTGCGGGCGACCTGCCCCAGGTACCCCAGGCTCGGCGGCCGGTCCGCCCCCGCCACCCCCGGCGTGGACCCGTGACCACCCCCGACGATCTGCCGGCTGTCACCGTTGGTGGGAAGGAACCAGTGGAACACGAGCGACATGAACGGACACACTCCTACGCCGGGTTGCCTGCGGGATGAGGACGGAGACACTCACCGGCAACACGCGGCCGCGCACACCCGCACCAGGTCCACGTGCAGACGTCGCACGAGGACACGGCGGGCGGAAGCGGTCATGCGAGCGATTATGCCCGACGACGACGGCCGCCGGCCCTCCCTCGTACGGGAGGACCGGCGGCCGGTGCGGAGCGGGGGCGGATCAGACCTGGCCGGCCTTCTCCAGGGCCTCGCAGCAGGTGTTGATCATGAGGCGGGTGACGACGTACGGGTCGATGTTGGCGTTCGGGCGACGGTCCTCGATGTAGCCCTTCTGCTCCACCTCGACCTGCCACGGGATGCGGACCGAGGCGCCGCGGTTGGAGACGCCGTAGCTGTAGACGTTCCACGGGGCGGTCTCGTGCTTGCCGGTCAGGCGGGACTGGATGTCGTCGCCGTACTGGCTGACGTGCTCCAGCACCTTGTCCTGGGAGGCGCCGAGGGACTCGCAGGCGGTGATGATGGCGTCGTAGCCCTCGCGCATCGCCTTGGTGGAGAAGTTGGTGTGCGCACCCGCGCCGTTCCAGTCGCCCCTGACCGGCTTGGCGTCCAGGGTGGCGTCGATGCCGAACTCCTCGGCGGTGCGGTACAGCAGGTAGCGGGCGATCCACAGGTCGTCCGAGACGGTCAGCGAGGAGACCGGGCCGATCTGGAACTCCCACTGGCCGGGCATGACCTCGGCGTTGATGCCGCAGATCGCCAGGCCGGCGTCGATGCAGCGGTCCAGGTGCAGCTCGACGATCTCGCGGCCGAAGACCTCCTCGGCGCCGATGCCGCAGTAGTAGCCGCCCTGCGGGGCCGGGAAGCCGCCCTCCGGGAAGCCGAGCGGGCGGGAGCCCTTGAAGAAGGTGTACTCCTGCTCGATGCCGAAGATCGACTCCTGGGCCGCGTACTTCTCGTCGACCTCGCGCAGCAGGGCGCGGGTGTTGGACTTGTGCGGGGTGCCGTCGGTCTCCAGCACCTCGCACAGGACGAGGATGTTGTCACCGCCGCGGATCGGGTCCGGCACGACCTTCACCGGGTCCAGCACGCGGTCCGAGGCGTGGCCCTCCGCCTGGTTGGTCGAGGAGCCGTCGAAACCCCAGGTCGGGATCTTGTCCGCGTTGGGCAGGACCCGAGTCTTGGAACGGAGCTTCGCGGTCGGCTTGGTGCCGTCGATCCAGATGTACTCGGCCTTGATTGCCACGGCGGTGTACCTCGCATTGCTGGGTGGTGGGTGCCCGCGTAGCGTCGCAAGCCGCCGTTTCCCGGTTGTTCCTCTCGTGTAACGCGGATGTGAACCAACCCTCCGTGATGGCACGGTGACGGTGCGGGAGTGCCAGGGCGACACCCGGAGTGGCGGGGTGGCACCCGGGGTGCCGAGGTGGCACCCCGGGTGGCGCTCCCGCACCGCGAGGGGCCGGGGCTCAGTGCCGGCGGGCGTGCGCGGCCCGGCGGCGCCGGGTGGCCCACAGGGCGCCGGCCCCGCCGGCGACGAGGGCGGCGGCCCCGGCGGCCAGCGGGCCGGTGGCGCTGCTGCCGCCGGTCGCGGCGAGGCCGGCGGCCGGCTTCTCCGACGGGCCGGGCTTCTCGGTGGCGGCCTGCGGGACGACGGCGCGGGTGGTGGTGTCCGCGACCGGCTGGGCGGTGGCGGCGGTGCCGGTCGGCGCGGGCGACGTCGGGGCCTGGGTCGGGGTCGCGACGGCAGCCGGCGCGGAGGGCTTCTCACAGCTCACCGAGGCCACGGTGATCTTGCCGGTGACCTTGGCGACGTTCAGGTTCAGCGGGTTCACCTCCACCTGGACCTCCAGGGCGGAGGCGGCGGCGGTGGTCGAGGTGGTGCTCTTCTTGGAGAGCTCCACCGACACGCTGCCGATCAGCGGCACGTCCACCTTGGTCGGCCCGTACAGGCCGATGGTGACGGGCTTGCCGAGCACCGTCAGCCTGGCGGGCGCGACGACGTCGGCGGTCGGCTGCCCGTCGACGGGGCAGGTCGCCTCGGCGCTCATCGCCTCCAGGCCGATCAGCGTGGTGGCGGGCAGGCCGGGGGCGTGCACGTCGGCGTTGACCAGCTTGACGGAGGCGGCGGTGCCCTTGGCGTCGATGCGGGTCACGGCCGTGCCGATGTCGGCCTTGACCAGGGTGACCGGGCCCTGCTGGTCGACGCCGTCGACCTTGGCGGTGAGGAGCGAGCCCTCGCGCTGGGCCGGCGTCTCCACCTTGTTGAGCGCGAGGTCCACCGGGACGTCGACCGCCTTGTTCAACAGGCTGACGTCCAGGGCGAGTTCGGCGGTGACGGCGCGCGCCTTGCCGGGCGAGGCGGCGGACGACGGAGAGGGCGACGCGGTGGCCGCCGGGGCGGCGTACGCGGGCGGGACGGTGAGCAGCGTGCAGGCCGCGACCACGGCGGCGGCGGAAGCGGTTCGGCGGACGGAACGGGCGGAGCCGGTGGAACTGGTGGAACTGGTGGAACTGGTGGAACTGGTGGAACGAGAAGACATGGCGGTACCCCCACAGGTGCTGTTGATCCGGAGCGCGCCCAGACGTCACCCGCGACAGGCGGGGAGGGGCCGGCGTTCCGAACGGTGAGCCGCCAGTCTTCTCGAACAGTCCGTCACAGGAGTCACACAGAACGTCATTTCACTCGTTGGAGTGAGATTGACGTCTGCTACTGACCCCGGTCTGCTACGGCAGCCGCCAGTCCACCGGCTGCGCCCCCTGCCGCGCCAGCAGCTCGTTCGCCCGGCTGAACGGCCGCGAGCCGAAGAAGCCGCCGCTCGCCGAGTACGGGCTCGGGTGCGCCGACTCGATCGCCGGGACGTCCCCGAGCAGCGGCCTCAGGTTGCGGGCGTCGCGCCCCCACAGGATCGCCACCAGCGGGCCGCCGCGCGCCACCAGCGCCCGGATCGCCTGCTCGGTGACCTCCTCCCAGCCCTTGCCCCGGTGCGCGGCGGGCTTGCGCGGCGCGGTGGTCAGCGCGCGGTTGAGCAGCAGGACGCCCTGCCGCGTCCACGGGGTGAGGTCGCCGTTGGACGGCTGGGGCAGGCCGAGGTCGCTGCCGTACTCCTGGAAGATGTTGATCAGGCTGGCCGGGATCGGCCGGGTCTCCGGCGCCACCGAGAAGCTGAGCCCGACGGCGTGGCCAGGCGTCGGGTACGGGTCCTGGCCGACGATCAGCACCCGCACGTCGGCGAAGGGCTGCTGGAAGGCCCGCAGCACGTTCGGCCCGGACGGCAGGTAGGTACGGCCGGCGGCCAGTTCGGCGCGCAGGAAGTCGCCCATGGCGGCGACCCGCCCGCCGACGGGCTCCAGGGCGGTGGCCCAACCGGGCTCGACGATCTCGTTCAGTGGACGCGGTGCCATGGTGGCCACCCTATCGGCCTACACCGACAGTGCGTTCAGCGGATGATCATGCACACGAGCCCGGAGCCGTCCGGCCCGGCGGCCGACCACGACGGGTCACCCGCTCACCCCACCGGCCGGCCGCGCAGCACCACCAGCCGCGGGTCGGCGAGCACCCGGACGTCCGCCCGCGGGTCCTCCCCGTACACCACGAAGTCGGCCGACTCCCCCTCCTCCAGCCCCGGCCGCCCCAGCCACTCCCGCGCGCCCCAACTGGCCGCCGACAGCGCCTGCGCCGGGCTCAGCCCCGCCTTCACCAGCTCCGCCACCTCCTCCGCGACCAGCCCGTGCGCCAGCGAGCCGCCCGCGTCCGTGCCGACGAACACCGGGATGCCGGCGTCGTGCGCGGCGCCGACGGTGGCGTAGCGGCGCTCGTGCAGCCGCCGCATGTGGGCCGCCCAGGCCGGGAACCTGCCCTCGCCGCCGGCCGCCAGGCCCGGGAAGGTGGCGATGTTGACCAGCGTCGGGACGATCGCCACGCCGCGCTCGGCGAAGGCCGGGATCAGTTCCTCGGTCAGTCCGGTGGCGTGCTCGATGCAGTCGATGCCGGCCGCCAGCAGGTCCGGCAGCGACTCGGCGGCGAAGCAGTGCGCGGTGACCCGCGCGCCTTCCTCGTGCGCCGCCGCGATCGCCTCGGCCAGCGCGTCGCCGGGCCAGCAGGCGGCGAGGTCGCCGCGCTCGCGGTCGATCCAGTCGCCGACCAGCTTCACCCAGCCGTCGCCGCGCCGGGCCTCCGCGCGGACGTACGCGGCGAGGTCGCCGGGCTCGATCTCGTGCGCGTAGTTGCGGATGTAGCGGCGGGTGCGGGCGATGTGCCGCCCGGCGCGGATGATCCGGGGCAGGTCCTCGCGCTCGTCGATCCACCGGGTGTCGGCGGCCGAGCCGGCGTCGCGGATCAGCAGGGTGCCGGCGTCACGGTCGGTGAGCGCCTGCTTCTCGCTGGTCTCCGCATCGACGGCGCCGTGCGCGTCCAGGCCGACGTGGCAGTGCGCGTCCACCAGGCCGGGCAGCACCCAGCCGGTCACCGTCCGGACGTCCTCGGCGCCGGGCGGGCGGGTGAAGCTCACCCGGCCGTCCACGACCCAGAGTTCGTCCCGGACGTCCTCCGGACCGACCAGCACCCGACCCCGGACGTGCAGCACCGCGCCATCGCTCATGGCCCGCACTCTACCGACGGGGGTGTTCCCTGTAAGCAGCAAAGATGCGGCAGACTCGTTCCGGCACCCACCACCCCACGCCCGAAAGGCCGCTACCGTGAGTCCCTTCCTCGACCTCCCCCCGCTCAGCGCCGCCGAGTTCGCGGCGATCGAGGACCAGGTGGCCGCACTGCTGCACACCACCGCGGACGTCATCGTCACCCAGGGTGAGGCGCTGCTGCCGCTGGAGGCCGCGATCCGCGGCGCCGCGCACCCCGGCTCCACCGCGCTCAACGTCGTCACCGGCCCGTACGGGCAGACCTTCGGCAACTGGCTGCGATCCTGCGGGGTCGAGGTCGTGGACCTGGCCGTCCCCTTCGACAGCGCGGTCAGCGCGCAGCAGGTCGCCGACGCCCTCGCCGCCCGTCCGGCCGTCGACTTCGTCTCCCTCGTCCACGCCGAGGCCGCCACCGGCAACACCAACCCCGTCGCCGGGATCGCCGCCGCCGTCCGCGAGCACGGCGCCCTGCTGATGCTCGACGCGGTCGCCTCCGTCGCCGCCGAGCCGCTGCTCACCGACGAGTGGGGCGTCGACCTGTGCGTCATCGGGGGCCAGAAGGCCATGGGCGGCCCTGCCGGGGTCTCCGCCGTCTCCGTCTCCCAGCGCGCCTGGGAACGGATCGCCGCCAACCCGGCCGCCCCGCGCCGCTCCTACCTGTCCCTGCTCGACTGGAAGGAGCGCTGGACGGACGCCGGGCGCACCGTGCTCCCGCACGCCCCCGCCCAGTTGGAGATGCTGGCCCTCGGCGCCTGCCTCGACCGGATCGGCGCCGACGGCCTGCCCGCCGTCATCGCCCGCCACCGCGCCGCCTCCGCCGCCACCCGCGCGGGCGCCCGCGCGCTCGGCACCCTCGCCCCGTTCGTCACCGAGGACGCCCACGCCGCCCCGGTCGCCACCACCCTGCGCACCCCGGCCGGCGTGCACGCGGCCGAGCTCGCCGCCCGCCTCGACCCCGCCCTCCCCGTCCAGCCCGGCGGCGGCCCCCTCGCCGCCTCGATGCTCCGCGTCAACCACTACGGCCCCGCCGCCGCCCTGCCCACCGTCCACGCCTGCCTCACCGCCCTCGCCACCGCGACGGACACGGACCCGGCCCCGGCCCTGGCCGCCGCCGAAGCCGCCTGGACGGCCACTGTCCAGGACTGACACCACGGCGCCGTCAAGGCCCGAGCACGCGGAGCGGCCCCCGGGACACTCGGTCCCGGGGGCCGCTCCGTCCCTCCCCCGGACAGGGCCTGGCCGCGCACGGCACGGCGGGTTTCGGCCACGGGCTCCCGGCACAGTTCCCGCAGCGTTCATCTGCGCGGCACGCCGATCTCACCGGGGACCGGCAGGCTCCGGCCAGGGGTGAAGTTGGCTATACAACTTCACCCGAGACGCCGCCGAGGAGGAGACCACCGTGACCGAGCTGCCGCCGTACTGGCTGCGCGACAACTGCCCGTGCGCCGAGTGCCGGGACCCCCGGAACGGGCAGAAACTGTTCCAGATCGACGACCTGCCGCAGGACCTGGCGGTCGCCGCGAGCACCGAGACCGACGGGGGCCTGGAGGTGCTCTGGTCGGACGGGCACCGCTCGCGGTACCCGCTGGAGTGGCTGGGCGCCGAGCGGGACGGCGACGGGCGGACGGAGGAGGGCAAGCGGCTCTGGGTGGCGGCGGACTTCGCGCGCGGGATCCCCGAGGCACGGTGGGAGGCGTACCTGTCCGACCCCGCCGAGCAGGCCGCCGTCCTCACCGCCGTGCGCAGAAGCGGCTTCGCGGTGCTGCGCGGGGTGCCGGCGGTGGAGCGGCAGGTCCTCGCGGTGGCCGAGAGCTTCGGCTACGTCCGGGTCACCAACTACGGGGAGCTGTTCGACGTCCGGGTCGAGCCGGATCCGAACAACCTGGCGTTCACCAGCGTCGCGATCGCGCCGCACACCGACAACCCGTACCGGGACCCGGTGCCGACGCTCCAGCTCCTGCACTGCCTGGAGAACTCCGCGACCGGCGGCGACTCCGGCCTGGTGGACGGGTTCCGGGCGGCGGCGGTCCTCCGGGAGGAGGCGCCGGCGGACTTCGAGACGCTCACCCGCACGCCCGTCCCGTTCGTCTTCCGCGACCGCCGCACCGAACTGCGCGCCGACCGCCCGCTGATCGAGGTGGACGCCCTGGGCCGGATCCGCGAGGTGCGGTTCAACAACCGCTCGATCGGCACCCTGCGCGGGAGTTCCGCCGAACTGACGGCCTTCTACGCCGCGTACCGCCGCTTCGCCGCGATCACCCTGCGCCCCGAGCTGCAGCTCACCTTCCGCCTCGACCGCGGCGACTGCCTGATCTTCGACAACACCCGGCTGCTGCACGCCCGTACGGCCTTCCAGCAGGACGGCCACCGCCACCTCCAGGGCTGCTACGCCGACCTGGACACGCTGGGCAGCACCCTCGCCGTGCTGCACCGGCGCGCCGCCGCGCTGGACGCGGTCGCCGGGCTGTTCGCGGGCGAGGGCGCCGGGGAGTACCTGGGCGAGGAGGTCACCATGGCCGAGCACATGCTCCAGGCCGCCGCTGCCGCCGAGGCGGCCGGGGCGCCGGACCACCTCGTCGCCGCCGCGCTGCTGCACGACGTCGGCCACTTCCAGGGAGCGCTGCACGGAAGGGACTTGATGGAGGGTCAGGACAATCGGCACGGCGACACCGGCGCCGACTGGCTGGCACGGTGGTTCGGCCCGGAGGTGACCGAGCCGGTCCGGCTGCACGTGGCCGCCAAGCGCTACCTGTGCGCGGTGGAGCCGGACTACCGGCAGCGACTGTCCGAGGCCTCGGAGTACACCCTCACCGTCCAGGGCGGCCCGATGGACGAGCGGCAGGCCGCCGCGTTCGCCGAACTCCCTGGCGCCGCCGACGCGGTGGCCGTCCGCCGCTGGGACGAGCAGGCGAAGACGGCCGGGGCGCCGACACCCGGCTTCGAGCACTACCGCCCGCTGCTCACCGCACTGATGAAGTGACCGGCGGCGCCCGGGAGGCGGAACGGGCTCAGTCCCCCTCCCGGGCGTGCCGCGAAAGCGCCGACGCGGCCAGCGAGTTGTGGATGCTGAACGCCACCGTCCCGGGCAGGTAGCGGTCCTGGGACCACTCCACCGGAGTGCCGGTCGGGTCCGTCGTGCGCCGCCGTTCGCGCAGCAGCGGGCCGCCGCGGCGGCAGCCGAGGAGCCGGGCGTCCTCGGCGTTGGCCGCCACGATGTCGATGGTGTGGTCGGCGTCGGTGAACAGGATGCCGTGCTCGCGCAGGACTTCGGTGTGCGAGACGACGTCCGCCGGCAGCTCGGCGACGATCTCGCCGACCCGCGGCGGGTAGACGGTCCGCTCGACCATCACGGGCGCGCCGGAGAGGGTGCGCAGCCGGACGGTCACGTACACCTCGGCGCCCGGCTCCAGGCGCAGTTGCTCGCGTTCGGCGGTGTCGGCGGGGCGGCGGACCAGCGAGTCCAGGATGCCGCCGGGCTCCTCGCCCATCGAGTACGCCCAGTGCGTGAAGCTGAGCAGTTCGGAGAAGCTCTGCACCCGGGCGCCCCCGAGCACGACGCGCCGGGTGCCGCGGCGGGAGGTGACCAGCCCGTCGGAGCGGAGGACGGCGAGCGCCTGGCGGACGGTGCCCCGGGAGACGCCGTACTGCTCGGCGAGCGCGCCCTCGGCGGGCAGCCGGCCGGCCTCGCCGTACGCGCCGGTGGTGATGGCCTCGCGCAGGTCGGCGGCGACCTTCCGGTACAGGGCGCCGGGAGCGCGCTCGGCGGGGCGCCCGGGCTCAAGTGCCACGTCAGTCAATGTCCCTCCTGGGGCGGTGTCCTGCGCAGCCGTACCGGCACGGACAGCCCGACCTTATCCCGCTGCGCCTTTGAAGCATCGCACCGAACGGATCACGCTCCGATGGCCGGATTCGACCGTTCCCGCAGCCGACCCCGGTTCTGGGCCGTCCGTTCACCTTCCCGTCATCGGACTCCGGCGTACTTACCTCCGTCAGCGAAGTTGGCTAGTCAACTCGGACGGCCTCGAACGGCTCCGGGCGGCTCCGAACGGCACCGGGCACCTCAGAACGGCTCCGAACGGCCACTCGCACGATCCCCCGATCAGACAACCCCACCGCAGCTCACCCCCTTGCAGTACACCCGATCAGGAGACTGACCCGTGTCCGTGCACCGCGCCCGTTCCGCCGCCTTCGCAGCGGTCCTGACCGCCGCCGCGCTGTCCCTCACCGCCTGCGGCTCCGCCGGCTCCTCCACCGCGAAGTCCGGCGACGCCGCGGGCGGCAAGAGCGCCAAGACCGCCACCTCGGTCGCCGACTTCGGCGGGATGGACGGCCTGATCGCCGCCGCCAAGAAGGAGGGGAAGCTGCACGTCATCACGCTGCCTCGCGACTGGGCGAACTACGGCAAGCTGATGGACGACTTCAAGGCGAAGTACGGCATCGAGATCGAGGACGAGAACCCCGACGGCGCCAGCCAGGACGAGATCAACGCGATCACCTCCCGCAAGGGCCAGGACCGCGCCCCCGACGTCGTCGACCTCGGCTCGGCCTTCGCGCTCAGCGCCGCCAAGCAGGGCCTGCTGGCCCCGTACAAGGTCACCGACTTCGACAAGATCCCGGCCACCATGAAGAACGCCGACGGCCTGCACTACAACGACTACGGCGGCTACATGTCGATCGCGTGCGACGCCAAGAAGGTGTCCGCCTGCCCGAAGACCTTCGCCGACCTGCTGAAGCCCGAGTACAAGGGCATGGTCGCCCTGAACGGCAACCCGACCAAGGCCGGTGCCGCGTTCGGCGCCGTCTACGCGGCGGCGCTCGCCAACGGCGGCTCGCTGGACAACATCCAGCCCGGCATCGACTTCTTCGCCAAGGTCAAGCAGGCCGGCAACTTCAACCCGGTCGAGGTCACCCCGGCGACCATCGAGAAGGGCGAGACCCCGATCAGCATCGACTGGTCGTACCTGAACGCCGGCTACGCCGACAAGTTCAGGAGCAAGGGCATCGACTGGCAGGTGGCCATCCCCTCGGACGGCTCCTACGCGCAGTACTACAACCAGGCGATCAACAAGGACGCGCCGCACCCGGCCGCCGCCCGCCTGTGGGAGGAGTACCTGTACAGCGCCGAGGGCCAGAACGGCTTCCTGGGCGGCTACGCCACCCCGGCCCTGTTCGACGCCATGAAGACGGCCGGCACCCTGGACGCCGCGGGCGCCGCGAAGCTCCCCCCGGTCGAGAAGCCCTTCACCACCTTCCCGACCCAGGAGCAGACGGACACGGCCAAGAAGACCGTGACCGAGAACTGGGCCAAGGCGATCGCGGGCTGACCTGACGATGACCACGGCTCCCACCCCGGTGCCGGCCCCCGCCTCCGCCGCCCAGAGCGGCGGGGGCGCCCCCGGCCCCGCAGCAACCACCCCCGCCACCGCCGACGCCACCACGGCCGAGGCCACCGACACCGCGGCCGAGACCGCCGCGGCCAAGAGCACCGAGACCGCCAGGGCCCCCCGCCCCGGCAAGCCCCGGGCCGGCCGCGGTCGCGCCTGGATGGCCGCCCTTCCCCTGCTCCTGTTCTTCCTGGTCGGCTTCGGCCTGCCCGCCGTCGCGATCGCCATCGGCGCGTTCACCACCTCGCCCGACGCCCCCGACGGCGGCGGCACCTTCACCACCGACAACCTCACCGGCTCGCTGCAGGGCGCCTACTGGACCGCCCTGTGGGGCAGCGTCAAGCTCTCCCTGCTGACCGCGCTGATCGCCGCCGTGGTCGGCCTGCCGCTGGCCCAGGCCGTGGCCACCTCCCGGTTCCGGGTGTTCCGCGAGGCGGTGCTCTCCGCCTCCGGCGTGCTCGCCAACTTCGGCGGCGTGCCGCTCGCCTTCATGTTCGTCGCCACCCTCGGCAACGCCGGCGAGGTCACCAAGAAGTTCGGCCTCACCAGCCACGGCTGGAACCTCTACACCTTCACCGGCCTCTCCGTGGTCTACCTGTACTTCCTGGTGCCGCTGATGGTCATCACCATCACCCCGGCCCTGGAGGGCCTGCGCACCCAGTGGCGCGAGGCCGCGTACAACAACGGCGCCACCGTCGTGCAGTACTGGCGGCACGTGGCCCTGCCGGTCCTGGTGCCCTCGCTGCTCGGCGGCTTCGTGCTGCTGTTCGGCGCCTCCTTCGCCGCGTACGCCACCGCCGAGGCCATGGTGGGCAGTTCGGTGCCGCTCATCTCGATGCAGATCGGCGACGCGCTGTCCGGCAACGTCCTGGTCGGCCAGGGCAACCTCGCCCTCGCCCTCGGCCTCGACATGATCGTGGTCGCCTGCCTGGTGATGGCCGTGTACCTGCCCCTTCAGCGCCGGAGTGCCAAGTGGCTCGCCTGATCAATCGCATCCGTTTCGGCCGCGGCCTCGTCCTGCTGCTCTGCGGCGTCTACTTCGCCGTACCGCTGGCCTCCTCGGTGATCTTCAGCGTCGACGACAACAAGGGCGGCACCACCTTCCGGGCCTACACCGAGCTGCTGAACGCGCCCGGCTTCCTGGACAGCCTGGTGCTGAGCCTGGAGCTGGCCGGCGTCACGGTGGCGGTGCTGCTGCTCCTGCTGGTCCCGGCGATGCTCGCCGCCCGGCTCGGTGCGCCGAAGCTGCGCCCGGTGATCGAGGTGATGTGCTCGATGCCGCTGGTCGTCCCCGTGGTCGCGCTCACCACCGGCATCATCGGCGTGCTGCGCTGGGGCCCGGACTACCTCCAGGACACCCCGCTGTTCCAGACCATCGTGGCCATCCAGGACCCGAAGTTCCCGATCGTCCTGGTCATCGCCTACGTGCTGATGGCGCTGCCGTTCGCCTACCGGGCGCTGGACGCCGGGCTGCGCGGCGTGGACGTCGCCACCCTGGTCGAGGCCGCCCGCAACTGCGGGGCCGGCTGGCTGCGCGCGGTGTTCACCGTCGTCCTGCCGAACCTGCGCAGCGCGCTGCTGAACGCGGCCGTCCTCACCGTCGCCCTGGTGCTCGGCGAGTTCACCACCGCCTCCATCCTCGGCTTCGCCCCCTTCTCGGTGTGGATCAACTCCAACGGCAAGAGCGACGGCCAGATGTCCGTCGCCGTCTCGATGCTCAGCCTGCTGATCGTCTGGCTCGTCCTGCTGCTGATGTCCGCCGCCGGCCGCGGCCGCAAGGCCGCGCGGGCCTGAGGCGCCCCGCCGCACGGCCATCCCGCGCTCCGGCCGCACGGTCCTGAACCACCCCACGCTTTCCAGGAGTTACCAGCCATGACCACGGTTTCCGCCCCCGTCACCGGTGTCGCGCTCGCCCCCGGCGGCGCCACCGTCGAGTTCCGCTCGCTGCGCCGCTCGTTCGGCGCCACCACCGCCCTCGACGGCCTGGACCTGACCGTCCACCCGGGCGAACTGCTCGCCCTGCTCGGCCCGTCCGGCTGCGGCAAGACCACCGCGCTGCGCATCCTGGCCGGCTTCGAGCAGCACGACTCCGGCGAGGTCCTGGTCGACGGGCAGGACATCACCGCGATCCCCGCCCACAAGCGCGACGCGGGCATGGTGTTCCAGTCGTACAGCCTCTTCCCGCACCTGACCGCGCTGGACAACGTCGCCTTCGGGCTGCGGATGCGCGGCGCCGGCAAGGCCGAGCGCCGCAAGCGCGCCCAGGAACTGCTGGAGCTGGTCGGCCTGCCGCACCGCGCCGAGCACTACCCGCACCAGATGTCCGGCGGCCAGCAGCAGCGCATCGCGCTCGCCCGGGCGCTCGCCCTGCAGCCGCGCGTGCTGCTGCTCGACGAGCCGCTGTCCGCGCTGGACGCCAAGGTCCGCCTCCAGCTGCGCGAGGAGATCCGCCGGCTCCAGCAGGAACTGGGGATCACTACCCTGTTCGTCACCCACGACCAGGAGGAGGCGCTGTCGATGGCCGACCGGGTCGCGGTGCTGCGCGCGGGCCGGCTGGAGCAGTGCGCCACCCCGTCCGAGCTGTACGGCCGCCCGGCCACCGCGTTCGTCGCCGAGTTCGTCGGCACCATGAGCCGCATCCCGTGCACCCGCACGTCCGACGGCGTCGAGGTGCTCGGCCGCCGGCACGCGGTGGACGGCGACCTGCCCGCCGACGGCGAGCTCCAGGTGCTGGTCCGCCCGGAGAACGTCACCCTGACCCCGTCCGAGGCCGGCCCGGCCCTGGTGATCACCGCGTCCTTCCTGGGCGCCGTCACCCGGCTCACCGTCCGCCTCGACGACGGCACCGAGGTCAAGGCCGACCTGCCGACCGAGGCCGCCGCCGCGCTGCCGGCCGGCTCGCGCGCCGAACTCCTGCTGCCGGAGCGTCCGGTGCTGGTGGACCGCCGCACCGTCTGAGAGCCTCGAACCCCATCTGCGTAGCACCATCTGATGAACCACCGAAGGTACCGCCATGCCTGAAGCCCCGACGCCCTCCTCCCTGACGCCCGGCGCCCCGACGCCCGGCCCCTCGACGACCGAGGCCCCCCGCCCCGCCGCCGTCCTGTTCGACATGGACGGCACCCTGGTCGACACCGAGCAGCTCTGGTGGCAGGCCGCCGCCGAACTCGCCGACGAGCTCCACCACGCGCTCACCGACCAGGACGCCCCCGAAGTGCTCGGCCAGGCCGTCGAGCACACCGCCGCCCACCTGCACAGGGTCAGCGGCACCACCCTCACCGAGGCCGAACTCGCCGCCCGGCTCGGCGAGTCCTTCGCCGCCAAGGTCGCCGCCGAGACCGTCCCGCGCCCCGGCGCGCTCGCCCTGCTGGCCTCCCTGCGGGACGCGCGGGTGCCCACCGCGCTGGTCTCCGCCTCCCCGCGCCAGGTCGTCGACCTGGTCCTCGCCGCCATCGGCCGGGACTGGTTCGCCGTCACCCTGGCCGCCGAGGACACCCCGCGCACCAAGCCCGCACCGGACCCTTACCTCGCCGCCGCCGAACGGCTCGGCCTGGACCCGGCCACCTGCGTCGCCGTCGAGGACACCCCGACCGGAGTCGCCTCCGCCGCCGCGGCCGGCTGCGCCGTGCTCGCCGTGCCGTCCACCGCGACGCCGATGCCCGACGGCGGCCGGATCACCCTGCTCGCCAGCCTGGAACAGGCCGACCTCGCCCTGCTGGGGAAGCTCGGCGCCGCCCGGGCCGTTTGACCGGCATGCCCTATCTCCTGCTCTCCCTCGCCATCCTGAGCGAGGTCTGCGCGACCAGCTGCCTCAAGCTCACCGAGGGGTTCACCCGTCTCTGGCCGAGCGTGGGGGTGGCGGTCGGCTACGTGCTGTCCTTCGTGCTGCTCGGGCGCGCGCTCAAGCACATCCCGGTCTCGGTCGCCTACGCCGTCTGGTCCGGGGCCGGGACGGCGGCGGTCGCCGGAATAGGCGTGGTCGCCTTCGGCGAATCGCTGGGACGCCTCCAGTGGCTGGGGATCGCCCTGGTGATCGTCGGAGTGGTCGTGCTCAACCTCAAGAACAGTCACTGACGGGCCGCCCCCGGCCTGCGGGGCTGGTCAACTACCCTTTCGGAGCGGGAAGTCGGATGTGCCGACCGCCCGCTCCGAGTGGTTCGCTACCGTGGGCCCCATGAGCGACCCACGACCCCACCACTACCGCTTCGTCCACCGCGAGCTCGCCCGCCAGGTCCTCGAATTCGGCCCGCGGCTGACCGTACCGGACGCCGGCGGCAGCCTCCTGCCCGTCCTCACCGGCATCTGGGACAACCTCGGCCAGACCCTCCCGCCCGAGGACCGGCTGCCCAGCCACGGTCTGGACTGCCAGCACCTGCGGGCCGACGGCCACCCCCTGCTGCTCGTCACCCTCCCCACCCCGACCAGCGCCACCGAGGCCCACTTCGTCGCCGCCGTCCACCCCCAGGGCACCAAGACCGTCCGCTACGTGACCCTGGAGCACGCGCTCAACCCCTTCGACGGCAGCCCCGGCACCGTCCTCGGCGAGTGGTCGTCCGAAGGCCACCTCAACCACGGCGAGGGCCCCTCCCCCGTCGCCGAGCTGTTCGTCGCCGCGGTGGCGAAGCTCGTCACCCCGAAGAAGCGCGGTTTCTGGCGCCGCTGACCCCGACGCGGCCGCGCGCCGACGCATCGTCAAGGTCCCGTCATCGCACCGCGAAGCACCCGTCACAACGGATCGCCCGCGCACCGGCTGCGGCTATGCTCGGCCGGTCACGCCATCGACACATCGGGGGAGCAGTGGCCGACTTCACGGTCAGCACCGAGTTCCTCGCCAAGCTGGCCAAGGACCTCAAAGGCTGCGGCGACGAACTCGACCAGGGACTCAAGGCGCTCAAGGAAGCGAGTCGCAGCGGACTGGGCTACGACTTCCTCGACGAGGCCTGCGGACACTTCCAGGGCACGTGGGAGTACGGGCTGAAGAAGGTCCGGGAATGCGTCAAGATCCTTGACGACGGCCTGGAGAAGGTGCAGCAGGGCTACGACAGCACCGAACAGGACACCACCAAGGCCCTCACCCCCCAGGGGCGCTCATGACCGCCCCCACGCCGGACTGGTCCGGCCTCGGCTTCAACCCGACCCCCGGCGACGCCACCGCCGTCACCGGCCTCAGCGGAAGCCTGCGCCGGGTGGGCCAGCACCTGACCGACGTCCACACCACGCTCTCGCAGCTCTCCGCCAACCAGGGCCAGTGGACCGGCGAGGCCGCCAAGGCCTTCGCCGGCCAGTTCGGCAAGCTCCCCGCGTACCTCCAGGACGCCGCCGACTCGATCACCGCCGCCTACCAGGCCCTCGACGTCTGGTACCAGGCGCTGACCGAACACCAGCCCAAGGCAGCCGAGTTGGCCCGCTCCGCGGTCGCCGCCAAGCAGCAGAAGGAGCAGGCCGAACAGGCACACACCGCCGCGGCCGCCGCCCCCGACCTCAAGCTCGCCGGCCAGACCTTCCCCGACGACGCCGGCCTCGCCGCCGCCGAACAGCGCTACACCAAGGCGAAGGACCACCTGGACGCGGCCGCCGCGCTCGTCAGCAGCGCCGCCAACGACCTCACCCAGCTCCAGAAGCAGGCCCACGAACTCGCCGGGGGCCACAAGTCCGACGCCCACAAGACCGCGGCCGCCATCCGCAAGGCCGCCGACAGCAAGGCCCCGCCGGAACCCGGCTGGCTCAGCAAGGTCGGCAACTGGCTCAAGAACCACGGCGCCGACATGCTCACCGTCGCAGCCGGCATCTGCGGCGTCGCGGCGATCTTCTTCCCCGCCTTCGCGCTGCCGGCCCTCCTGCTGAGCGCCGCCGCGGCAGGCGCTCACGTGAAGCAGTACGGCATCAAGGGACTGATGCCGACCAGCATGGCGAACCTCGGCAACGACCTCACCCTGGCCGGTGATCTCCTCGGGGCGCTCCCCGGAGGAGCCCTCCTCAAAGGCGGAATCACCGCGTTCAGGGGTGCCCGCGCGGCCGGCACCGGGGTCAAGGCCGTGAGCGCCGGCGCCACCGAGATCCGCACCGCCGCCAGGGCGATGGACCCGGCCAGCCCGATCTTCACGACGGCGATCGAGAAGCCCGCCGTCAAACTCGGGCTATCCAAGGCCGCTGCGATGAACGTCTCCGACGGCGTGCAGGCAGCCAGTGGCGTCGCGCTGACGGCCCCTACCGCCTGGGGCCTCACCCAGGACAACCCGAGCCCGGGGCTGAGCGCCGCGGTGAACTACACCACCGGAGGCGGGACGGCGCTCAACGGTGCCGGATCCGCCATCGGCGGCAGCGGCAAGAGCCGGATCGTAGCCGGACTGCTCGGTGGCGGCAGTGCGATCGTCACCGGTGTGTGGGGAGTCGGCCATGGCTGACACGACCGCCCCGTCGTTCTGGCTCTCCCTGCCCGAAGGGTTCACGAGCATCGACCTGTCCGAGGATCCGGGCGACCGCATGAGTCGGATCGTGGACGGACTCGACGCGCTCACCGATGCCGGTCCGGAACAGAAGCTCGGTATCACTGTCTCCGCCGAGCTCGCCCTCCAGGCGCAGCTGCGCGAGGGTGCGGTCCACGTCTCCAACTGCCTGGTACAGACCGAGGAAGGCACGATCGTCCAGGGCATGTTCAGCCTGTTCCTCCGCGAGCAGGAGCAAGGCGCCCCGGGCACCTACCCCCAGCGCGTCGCCGAGGAGCTCGCGGCCGCCTGGCCGGACGCCGACGTCGACGTCCTCGACTTCCGGCTCGGCCGTGCCACCGTGACCGTCCGCGACCTGGCCGTACCCGTGTCCGGGGCGGTCTACGGCCTGCCGGGATCGGGCGTCGTCACCGTCCGCCAGCTGGAAGCCCTGTTCCCTCATCCGTGGAGCCCTCACGTGCTCGCCGTCGTCTTCACCACCCAGCACCTGGACTACTGGGACGGGTGGTCGGTCCTGGTGGGCGCCGCCATCAGTGGGATCTCCTTCCACCCTCCACTCGACGAAGCACAGAACGCCCTGTCGCCGGAGCGGCGGGACACCATCCGAAAGGCCTTCGGGTGACACTCGCCCAGTCCGCCCCGGAGACGGGAAGCAAGGCGCGCTGGCTCCGCCGTGGCGCCGTCCTGGTCGCCGTCCTGACCTGCCTGTCCGTCGGCACCGTCCTCGCGTTCGTGTACGTCGGCACCCTCCTGGCTTTCGGCCTGGGTGCGCTCTACATGGTCGCGACGGGCGTCGGACTGGCGAAGCTCGGAGGACCGGGGAACGACCCCGATGGCAAGGACGTCAGCGCCGGGCTGGTCCTCGTCTTCTTCGCCGTCCTCATCGCCACCGGTGCGGGCGCCGACGCCTGGCACAACCAGCTGCTGGGTTCGGGGCGGGACGTCAAGGCGGTGGTCATCGCCGAGCACGTCGACAAGTCGATCCACGGCACGAAGCGGACGTACGACCTCTCCACGCAGGGCGAGAAGGTCCCCGGCGGACCCCTGGAGCCGGACAGTCGGCGCTTCAACCCCGGCGACCACGTCACCGTCCGGATGGACCCGGCCGGCCGGGTCGCCCCCAAGCTGCCCGGGGAGGCCGATTCCCCGGCATCCCTGTGGAGCGCGATCGGAATCAACGCGGTCATCGCCCTGTTCCTGCTGTGGTTCGCCTACGACAGCAGCAAGCCGCCCCGGGACCCGCGCCCGGCCGGACCGTGGCGCGAGCGCATGCGCCGACTCGACGGGCTGCCGCTCACCGCGGCGGCGACGGCGGTCTCGGTGCCCTGGCTCCTGTGCTTCCTGCTCGTCCAGAACCGTCTCGGCTTGGCCCTGATGGTCGCGATCCCCTATCCCCTCGCCGGGTTGGCGGCCTTCGGCTCGCTCGTTCGCGACGAGGACCGGAAGCAACCCCAGGGCCTGGTCCTCCTCGCGGTCGGTCTCGTCTTCACCGCGCTCGCCCTGTTCCTCTGACCGACGACCCGGCACGCGCCGGCGGAAGGAGTCGGGACGGCACGGAAGGCATTCGGACGATGACCGCCAGGTTCGGCCAGGGCACACAGGGCCGAGTTGGCCGACGAGGTCCCCGGCGGGGGCCTGGAACAGAGTTCCGCCCGGCTCAAGCCCGGCGACGTGATCACCGTCCGGTGACGCGCGGCCGAGCCGACCAGCCCGCCACGGCGTGACGCCCGTCACACGAAGTATCGGCAACCCTGTCGCTCCGAACGGGCATCTCACTCCTCGCTGCTCATGACACACGGACAGTACGGGGGATGACGCCATGGCGGATGACGGGGCGAAAGCCGGCGGCCCGGAGTTCAAGATCCGGCCGGGGGACCTGAAGGCGGCCGCGCCGACCTTCCAGGCTCAGAGCAAGGCACTCAAGGACGCCCTCGACACGCTCAGGCACAGCCTCGCCGACGCCGGCGGCCCGTGGGGCGACGACAAGCAGGGCAAGGAGTTCGCCCAGGCCTACAACGGCCCGCACGACCACGTGCTCTCCGCGCTGGACACCCTGGTCAAAGGCCTCACCAGCATTCACGACGGGCTGAACGCCCACGCCGACAACCACACCGACGCCGACAACCACGTCCGCAAGGACCTGACGCCGTGATCGGCCGCCCACCGCGGAGGGAGCCGGCGCGTGGGTGAGTCCGCGGCCGAGAAGATCGTCCGCAAGGTCACCGGCCTGTGGTGGCCCGACGCCGACCCGGACCAGCTCCGCACGGTCGCCGCCGCCTGGGACACGATGGCCACCGCCATCGACAACGTCACCGCGCCCACCCACCAGGCCGCCGCCGCCATCGTCGCCAACAACCACGGCCCCGCCATCGACGCCTTCGGCAAGTTCTGGGGCCAGTACTACGGAGGCAAGGGCAAGGGCTGGCTCCCCGATGTCGCCGCCGCCTGCCGCAACCTCGCCAAGGCCCTGCGCGCCTTCGCCGACGAGGTCGACAAGGCGCTCAAGAAGCTGAAGGAGGAGGCCGCGATCGTCGGCGCGACCCTGGTCGCCGGCACCGCCCTCGCCATCTTCACCGCCGGCATCTCCGAAGCCGCCGCCGGCACCGCCGCCGCGGGCATCATCGCCACCGCCGCGAGCCTCGGCGTCGCCGTCTCCGAAGCCATCGCCACCATCGCCGCCACCATCCTCACCGGCGTCGTCTTCGGCGCCGTCGAGGCCATCGCCGTCGACCTCGCCGTCGCCCAGCCGATCCGCGTCGAGTTCTTCGACGACGGCGGCTACAGCCTCCAGGAGGCCGTCGACTCCGCCGAGACCGGCGGCGTGATGGGCGGCGCCGGAGGCGGCCTCGGCGCCGGCGGCCGCGTCGTCGCCAACACCGCCGAGGGCGCCGAGAACGCCTCCGTCGCCCTCGCCGGCCTCGCCAAGGCCGCGGGCGCCGCCGACACCCTCCCCGGCCGCATGCTCACCGGCGCCGGCCTCACCTACGGCTACGACGCCACCTTCAAAACCGGCCCGGTCATGCCCCTCGACCTCATCCTCGGCGCCATCGGCAGCGCGGCGGCTCCCGGGAGCAGCACCCCGAAGCGCCGCCCCGGTTTCACCGGGGCCGACGCGAACGGCTGGGAGGGCGGACTTGGCGCCCGCCCAGAGCCCTGGCTCTCCGAGTCGGGAACCCCGTACGCGATCGACCCGACCGGTACACCGAACAAGAGGGCCGTGCAACGCTACGAGGACTACCGCACCAGGACGGACGATGTGATCGAGGTCGCCAAGGAAACCGGTGTCGATCCGCGGATCGTCCAGGTCGCCAAGGACAACCTCATGATCAACCGGCATGACGTCCCGGTGGGACCAGGCGCACACAATGTCCTGAAGAACGTCCATTTCGAACCGGACCCGGCGGTCTCCACACCCTGGAACGCCGCCGTCAACGGATTCATAAAACCGGGCAGCATTCCACCGCTGCGTGGAACGCTCGCCCACGAGTATGTCGAGGCCAAGCTTCTCGAAGCCGGCCTCCCCTATCTTTCCAGCCATCCGGACGCATGGAACTCGGAGGGCGCGCCAATTGTCCACCCCGAGCATTTCGGCGCACACAATCTGGCACCGCGGAGCTACCACGAGGGAGAAGTGTCGGCGGACGGATCACTCGACCACTGGAAGCTCTACGGGCTCAAGGCGCCCACCGGGGCTGTAGCCGAAGACCTCTCGAACCTTGATATCGTAGTCGATGCCATTAAATCCCAACTCCGCGAGAAAGGTTATGATCTCAAGTGAGCACGGAAAATGTTCAGTTGATGGTCGACCGCCTCAAAGCCATCCAGTGGACGGCCTATCGGGAGGGGGAACGGAAGGCCTTTTCTCGCGCGGCGCTCATGAAGGAGTACTTCCGACGGGCCGCGCTCTGGCTCGATGCCTACGGGGAAACCGAAGAATGGCCTTTCTTCGATCTCGCGGCGATCGTGGCGCCGTCCGTGCGGGCCGACCCGGCGGTGGTCTCCGACATCGAGGATTTCGTGGAGGACGCCTCCGGTTCGTGGCACGCGATCGAGTGCTCGGCGGCCGCCGTCCAGTGGGCCGCCCTGGGTGACGCCCCCGGGCCGGTGCTGCATCCGCTGCCCGATCCCTTCGAGCCACTGATCCGGGTCTACGAGCGCGGCGGCGCCGGTTTCTCGTTCGCCAACGGCTTCCTCGACTTCGGCATGCTGATGGTGAAGCGCGGCAACTGGCGCGCCCACCTGTCGCCGGAGCCCGTCGTCGAACTCGACGACGGCATCCTCGACGACCTGGATGCGCAGTCCTGGGCCGAGTTCCGAGCGCTGGCGGCCCGCACCGGACACCCGGTGGACAACAGCTGAGCACTACGAGCGGCTCCGCGTGCTCGCGGCCCTGCGCCATGCCTGACGAAGGCCCACGCGTGCCGCCTCCTCCTCGGTGCCGAGGAAGTCCCCCTCCCGCCCGACCAGCCCCCGTGTCCGGGGGCGAGGGGACGCGTCGTACTCTTCCAGCCCGATCGGACGCACGCGGGGAGAGTCATGGGTACGACCAGGGACCGCAGCCGGGCCACCGCGCTGAGCACTGTCCTGATCCTGGGCGTCCCCGTGGGGACGTTCGGGCTGGTGCTCGCGGGCACCTACCTCGGTGGGGCTGCCGCGTCGCTGCTCGGGCTGGTGCTGGTGGTGGCCTGGGTGGTGGGTTTGGTGCGGCTGCTGGGGCGGTGGGTGGGCTGTTGGGTGGCGCTGTTCGCCGTCGTCCTCGCGGGCGTGGCGACGGGGGCCGTGGCCATGGCGCGGGACGACGTGATCCTGCGGCTGTCCGGCGAGACGGTGACGGCCCGGGTCACCGGGGAGACGGACCGCCTCGCCGGGAAGCACCCGTCCTCGATGTACGACCTCGCGGCCGAGGACGGCACCGCGTTGCCCGGCGGCGAGTTGTCGACGGGGCTGCGCGCGCTCGCGGTCGGTGACCGGGTGACGGTCCGTTTCGATCCGGCCGGCCGCGCCGACCCGCAGCGCCCGGGGGACATCAGCCTTCCCCGGGATCTCGGGCTCGCCGTCGGGCTGACGGCCGCCCTGATGCTCGCCGTCACCTGGCTGTGCCGCGAGTCGGCCCGGCGGCGAGGCGGCGGAGCGGCCGGGCAGGTGTCCTGATCCGACCCGGGAAGCAGGAAGTCGGCCGGGCCGACTTCCTGCTCCGGGAAAAGGATCGATCAGCCCAGCAGAGCGGGCAGTTCCGCGACCGAGCCCAGCACGTGCGTCGCTCCGTCGGCGCGCAGCCGGGCCTCGTCGTGGGCGCCGGTGAGCACGCCGGCGACGACGGACGCTCCGGCCCGTACGCCGGTCAGCATGTCGTAGCCGGTGTCGCCGGCGACGGCGATCTGCCGCACCGACTCGACTCCGGTCCGCAGCAGCGCGGTGAGCGCGAGGTCCGGGTAGGGGCGGCCGCGGCCGGCCTCGGCGGGGCTGAGGGTGAGGTCGGCGACGGACTGCCAGCCGAGGGCGGTGAGGATGCGGTCCTGGGTGGCCCGGGAGAAGCCGGTGGTGAGGGCGACCTTCCGGCCCTGGCCGCGCAGTTCGGCGATGGCTTCGGCGGCGCCGGGCAGGGCGGCGCAGTGCCCGGCGTCGACGAGGTCGTGGTAGGCGGCCTCGAAGGCGGTGTTGGCCCGCCGGGCCTTGTCCTCGTCCCCGAAGAGGTGCCGGAAGACGGAGATCTTGGATTCGCCCATGGTGGCGCGGACATGTTCCAGCATGGGGCCGAAGCCCGGGCTGCCGGCCTCGACACCGAGCGTCCGGGCGGCGGCGGTGAAGGCCTGTTCGACGAGGCCGTCGTCGGCCACGGTGGTGCCGGCCATGTCGAGGACGACCAGGCGGATATCAAAGGACATGTCAACTACCATTACAGGTTTGCGAGTTCGGCGGTGGTTTCGGCGATGGCCGGGGAGCAGGTCATGCCGCGGCCGCCGGGGCCGGTGACGAGCCAGACGCCGTCGCGGAGTCGTTCGCGGTGGACGACCCGGGTGGTGTCGACGCACTGCGCGTACACCCCGGCCCAGCGGCGGCGGACGCGCGGCAGGGGGCGGCCGAGCAGGTCCTCGGCCACGGCGACCAGGTGGTCGTACGGGTCCTCGACGACGTCGAAGCCGAACGGCTGGTCGTACTCGTGGGTGTCGCCGATGGTGAGGCCGCCGTCGCGCCGCTGGACCATGAGCAGCTGCATCTTGTGTTCGGCGGCGACGTCGGGCTGCGGCTGGGTGTCGCGGAGGCGGTCCAGGGCGGTGCCGGCGAAGGCCGGGTAGTAGCGGAAGCTGTCGCCGTCGGCGACGGAGGTGGTGAGGGTCTCACCGAGCGGGTCGGTCTGCATCATCTGCAGCCGGACCCTGCGTACGGGCAGCGAGGGGGCGAGTTCGCGGACGAGGCCGCCGAGCCAGGCGCCGGTGCAGAGAATGACGAGGTCACCGGTGTGGATGTCGCCGTGGTCGTCGCGGACGGCGTTCTCGCCGATCACGTCGCGGACCTCGCGGCCGGGCAGGAAGGTGTAGCGGCCGGTGGCCTGGAGGGCGGCGCGCAGCGCGGGCTGGGCGGTGCGGGGTTCGACGGCGGCGTCGCGCTCGCACCACAGGGCGCCGAGGAGTTCGCCGCGCAGGGCGGGGTTGGCGGCCCTGGTCTGGTCGGCGTCGAGCAGCCGGTAGCCGCGGGCGGTGGCGTCGGGCAGGGTGAGTGCCTGTTCGGCGACGGCGAGTTCGGCCTGGGTACGGATCGCGGTGAGCGATCCGTTGGCGCGGAAGCCGAGGTCGGGGACCCGGGCGCCGATGCCTTCCCACAGTTCGCGGGCGCGCAGCGCGGTGTCCAGTTCCTCGCCCTGCGCGCGGCCGCTGACCCAGACCAGGCCGAAGTTGCGCACCGAGGCGCCGCGCGCCTCGGTCTCGCGCTCCAGGTGGACGACCTCGTGGCCGCGTTCGACGGCCTGCCAGGCGTGCATGGTGCCGAGCACGCCTGCTCCTACGACGATGACTCTCATGCGGCCAGGCTGGTGCGCCCAGGTGTCCTGGGGGCGTCCCAGCAGCGTCCCGCAGATGAATCACCCGAAAAGTTGTACAGACAACCCTGGGGGCCGGACAGGGCCTACGGCCGCAGCACCCGCGCCCGCAGGTAGTTGCGCCGCCCGAAGTTCGGCTCGTCCACCGCCGTCAGCTCCTCCACCTGGAACCGGTACAGCGCCGCCGCCCCGCCCCCGGTGAGGAACTGCCGCCGCACCTGCTCGTCCTGCGCGAAGGACGGGTACCGCCCCTGGTAGGCGGCCAGCGCCGCCTCGGCCTGCCGCCCCCAGGCCTCGCTCGCGCCGCCGGCCAGCTGCAGGCCGCGCAGCTGCTCGCCGAAGACCGGCGGCGGCAGGAAGACGGTGGCGGCGGCCCGGGCCTCCTCGGCGAGGTGGTGGCTGTGCCGGGTGGAGCGCTCGCTGACGAAGTACAGGACGAGGTCGTCGTCGTACGCGAAGAAGGCCAGGTTGGCGTGCGGGCCGTGCTCGTGGCCGGCGGTGGCGAGGGTGAGCACCATGGCCTCGGCGAGCAGGCCCTCGACGCCCTTGTGCGGCGACTCGCCCGGCCAGTCCCCCTGCGTGATGTCGAGTCGGTACGGCATTGGCACTCCCTCCGCTGGCACGCCCGGCGCTCCCGCGCCCCGGCACGACTGAGCCGGGCGGGTTCCCCGCGAAGGGGCCCCACGCCCGGCTCACATGCTCTACCCGCCACCCCGGCCAGACAAGGGTCGGACGGGCTACGGGGAGGCTACGGAATCAGCGCTGTCGGGTCTCGTCGTCAGTGTCACCGGCACCCGCCAACAGTGCCGCCGGCGCCCGCCGTTCAGTGCTGCCGCGTCCCGTACGCGGCATGGCGGCCGGCCGTCACCGGCACCGCGCCCGGGCCGAGCAGCGGGCGCAGCGCACCCGTCCGCATCCGGTCCACCAGCGGCCCGCAGCGGCCGGCGAGCGGCGCCAGCACCGCCGCGACCAGGAGGCCGACCAGCGCGCCGACGGCCACGTCGTGCGGGTAGTGCACGCCGACCCAGACCCGGGAGGCGCCCATCAGCACCGCGAAGATCCCGGCGATCCAGCCGAGCCGCCGGTCGGCGAACCAGAGTGCGGTGGCAGCGGCGAAGGCGATCACGGTGTGGTTGCTGGGGAAGGACCAGTCACCGGCGCCGGGGCAGGTCTCCAGCGAGACGCTGCCGGGGATCTGGGCGCACGGCCGGACTTCTTCGACCATGCCCTTGAGCACCGAGTTGACGCCGTACGCGACGACGACGATCACCGGCGAGGCGAGCACCTTGGCCATCACGGCCGAGTCGGCGCCGCGCGCCCGCCACCAGGCGTAGAGCATGAAGACCGCGAACAGGCCGAGGCCGAGCGCCGACCAGACCTTGATCAGCTCGTCGAGCCAGTGCGGGGCGGCTTGCGCCCACCCGTTCACCCGGGTGTAGAGGCTGCCGTCGATGCCGCTGCCGTCGTAGACGGCGAGAGCCCGGGAAGACGTCACTTGTCACCTCCGTGACGGTGCGCCTTACGGGCGCGGAACAGTTCGAGAACAATGGGGAGCACGGAGACAACTACTACCAGACCGATGATCGGGAGCAGATATCTGTCGATGCTGGGGATCGACGATCCGAGCCCGTACCCGGCGAGCACGACGCCGACGGTCCAGACGGCGCCGCCGGTCACCTGCCAGAACGTGAACGAGCGGGCCGGCACTTCGAGCACGCCGCAGAGCGGGTTCAGCACCGTTCGGACCACCGGGATGAAGCGGGCGAGCACGATCGCCTTGCCGTGGCCGTACTTGCCCAGCAGTTCCTCGGCCCGCTCGACGCCCTCCAGCAGGCTCTTGCGCTCGGTGCGGCGCAGCAGCGCGCGGCCGCCGCGCTTGCCGATCAGGTAGCCGACCTGGGCGCCTGCCAGCGCGCCGACCAGGGCGGCGGGCAGCACCTGGTAGAGCTCCAGCTGCGGGCCCTTGGTGGCGCCGGGCACGCACAGCAGGCCCGCGGTGAACAGCAGCGAGTCTCCGGGCAGGAAGAAGCCCACCAGCAGGCCGGTCTCGGCGAAGAGCACGACGGCGATGCCGAGTGCGCCGAAGGCGGCGAGCAGCGAGGACGCGTCCAACGGGTTCACCGCGAGGTGAGCGGCCGGATCGGCGAGGAACTGAAGCAAGGCTGGCGGACCTCCCGTACGTTGGGGGGCGGTTCACAGCGGAACCCACCCCGACCGTCTACAGTGACGTAGACGGTCTACATGACTGTAGACGAAACCTGGAGGAAGCGCCGCCATGTCCGACGTACCGTCCGCCCGCCGGCCCGCCGGGGAGCTGGAGGCCGAGGTGCTGGCCGCGCTCTGGTCGGCCCGGCAGCCGATGACCCCGCAGGACGTCCAGTCGGCACTCGGCGGGGACCTCGCCCGCACCACCATCGCCACGATCCTCGCCCGCCTCCACGACAAGGGCACCGTGGAGCGCACCCGGGCCGGCCGCGCCTACGCCTACACCCCGACCGTCCAGGACACCGCGGGCCTCGCCGCCCGCCGGATGCACACCGAGCTCGGCCGCGAGGCCGACCGCTCCACCGTGCTCGCCCGCTTCGTCTCCGACCTCTCCGCCGAGGACGAGCAGCTGCTGCGCGACCTGCTCGGCGACGGCGCCCCGGGTCTCGACTCCACCCCGGGGATCGCCCCCGCCCCCGGCCACCGAACCTCCGGCCACGGCACCCCCGGGGCGGCCGGATCGTGATGATCGCCGTCTGGGCCCCGCTGCTGCTGCCGTTCCTGGCCGCCCCGCTGGCCCGCCGCCTCGCCGACGCGCTGCCGCCCCGGGCCGCCGCCTGGATGCTCGCCGGGACGTCCGCCGTGCTGGCCGGCGGCACCCTCTGCTCGCTCGGCCTGCTCGCCGCCGCCGGGCTGCTCCAGCTACCGCCGGTCGCCGCGATCGGCCACCTGTCGCTCCCCTGGCTCACCGCCGCCGCACCCGACGCGCCGGTGGCGGCCGCCGCGGCCGGCCTGGTGCTCGCCGCGCTGACCGCCCGGGCCGTCCGCACCGCCCGCCGCCACCGGCTGGAACTGCGCGAGGCCCGGGCCGCCCTCCCGGCCTGCCCCGCGCCGGCCGGCCCCACGCCGGACTGCCCCACGCCGACCGAGGGCCGGCATCCGGACGCACGCCCCGGGCACGTCACCATGCGCCGGGCGCGCACCCCGCAGGCCGTCCTGGCCGGCGCCCGCGCCCTGCTCCAGCCGAGCGAGCACCCGCTCGCCGTCCTCGACGACGAGCGCGCCGACGCCTTCGCCCTGCCGGGGCGCCTGCCCCTCCCCGGCCGGCCCGGCGAGCCCGGCCGGATCGTGGTCACCTCCGGCATGCTGCGCATCCTCACCGGGCCCGAGCGGGCCGCCCTGCTCGCCCACGAGCGCGCCCACCTGACCGCCCGCCACCACGTCTTCCTCGCCCTCGCCGAGCACGCCGCCGACCTCCACCCGGCGCTGCGTCCGCTGCGCGCGCCCCTCGGGTACCACCTGGAGCGCTGGGCCGACGAGGTGGCGGCCGCCCGGGTCGGCGACCGCGCCGTGACCGCCCGCGCGGTCGGCCGGGCCGCCCTGGCCGCCAGCCGCTCCCCCTGGCCGGCCCGGCCCCGGCTCGTCCCCGCCGCCCACTCCGGGCCGGTCCCGCGCCGGGTCGCCGCCCTGCTCCAGCCCCGCCCGGCGGCCACCGCCACCGGCACCCGCCTGCGCGCGGTGGCGATCGCGCTGGCCGCCTGCCTGGCGCTGAGCACCGCCGCCTCCCTGGAGGCCACCGCCGACCTGCACCACACCGTCGAGGCGGCCCAGCGCGGCACCGGCGCGGAACGCTGAACGCTGACCGCTGAACGCTGACCGCTGACCGCTGACCGCTGACCGCTGACCGCTGACCGCGGCACGATCCACCGAGCCCGCACCAGGCCCACGCAAGGCCCTCATCAGGTCCCGCACCAGGCCTCGCACCAGGCCCGCGTCAGGCTCACAGCAGGCCCACCCCAGGACCCCCGCTAGTCATCACACCCCGGCATGTCCACGGTCATACCGTCCGGTATGCCGAGTTGGCAGACCCCGTCCCCAGACACTCACCGCCCCCGTACGCTTTCGTCAGCGCGTCGACCCCGGCGCGGCCTCGAACGGCGGCGAGGAGCAACGCGAGTGCGGCAGACCGGACGGCAGTCCCGACGACCAGAACGCCGCACCGCGCCGAGCACGGCCGAGCTGGCCAGGGTCCACGACCGCACCCTCGCCGAAGCCGCCGCCCGCGAACTCGCCCAGCCCCCCTACCCCGACCCCGGCTCCCCCGGCCTGCTCGAACCCCGCCCCGAGATCGGCGACTCCTGGGCCCGGCTGCGCCGCCTCGGGCTCGACCCCGACGCCGGTGCCGCCGCCGTCCACCTCGGCCCCGCCGAGATCGAGCAGCGCCGCCGCACCAGCGGCCTGGACGCGGTCCTGCCGGTGCTGCGCGACACCCTGCTCCAGCCGGTCGGCCAGAGTCCGCTGATCCTCGCCATCGCCGACGCCGACGGCCACGTGCTCTGGCAGGAGGGCGAGCGCGCCCTGCGCCGCAGCGCCGACCGGATCGGCTTCCTCACCGGCGCCCGCTGGATCGAGGAGAGCGTCGGCACCAACGGCATCGCCGTCGCACTGCGCGCCCAGCGCCCGATGCACGTCCACTCCGCCGAGCACTACCTGCGCAGCCACCACTCCTGGACCTGCGTGGCCGCTCCCGTGCACGACCCGGGCACCGGGCGGCTGGTCGGCGCGATCAACCTCAGCGGCCCGGCCCGCAACGTCCGCCCGTACCTGCTGCAGCTCACCGCCACCGCCGCCCGGCTCGCCGAGACCGAGCTGCGCGCCCACCGGCTGGAGGCGCTGCACCAACTGCGCACCCTGGCCGCGCCGATGCTCGCCCGGGTGGCCGGCCCTGCCCTGGTGGTGGACTCCGCCGGGTGGACCGCCGCCGCGGCCGGGCTGCCGCCGCCCGGCCGGCTGCGGGTGCCGGTCGGCGGCTGGGGGACCGCCGCCGTGCACTGGGTGCCGGGCCTCGGCGAGTGCGCCCTGGAACCGCTCGCGGACGGCTGGCTGGTGCGACCGGTCCGGCCACCCGAGGCGGACGGCTCCGGCACGGTGACGGCCGAACAGGCCGAGCAGGCCGAGGGCGCCCGGCTCCGGCTCGACCTGCGCCGCCAGGACCGCCCGGAGCTGACCGTCCGGGGCGCGGCCGGCAGCTGGTCGCACCCGCTCAGCCCGCGCCACGCCGAACTGCTGCTCCTGCTCGCCACCGGACGCGAGGGCAGCACGGCCGCGCAGCTCGCGGAGGCGCTGTTCGGCGACCCGGGCCGGACGGTGACGGTCCGCGCCGAGCTGTCCCGGCTGCGCCGCTACCTGGGCGGCCTGCTGGCCCACCGGCCGTACCGCATCGCCGAGTCGGTGCTGGTCACGGTGGACGGGCCGGACGACCCGTACGACCTGCTGCCGGCCTCCTCGGCCCCGGCCGTCCGGCGGCTGCGGGCCGGGCTGGCCACGGGGACGGTCCGGCTGCCGGGTACGGTGCCCGTCCCGCCGCCGCGCGGGCCCACCGGTGCCCCGGCCGGGCCTCAGCCGCCGGCGAGCAGCGCGGCCAGCTGGGCGTCGGTCGGGCCGCAGGCGCGCTCCGCCTCGGCGGAGACCAGCGCGTAGGTACGGTCCAGCCACGCCTGCACCCGGGGCTTGGAGGCCTCCAGCAGGGCGCTGCCGTGCGGTGATTCGAGCGCCAGGTGCAGCGTCGAGCCGTGGCACGGGCAGTACGCCGGCCACAGCTTGACGTCGCCCTGGCCGCTCAGCGCCTGGAGACCGTCGCGCAGCAGCTCGCGCGAGAACACCCAGTCGGCCTCGTCCGGCCGCCCCAGATGGAAGGTCAGCAGCACCTCGTACGGGCGCGCGGCCTCGAACCGGAACCGGGTGCGCACCTCGCCGACCACCTCCTCGCCCAGCGAGATCCGCAGCATCAGCACCTCCTCCACCGCCGCCGGAGCGGCGGTGGAGCCGTCCCCATCGCCGCCCGTGGGGGTGGCGGCGAGGGGTGCACTGGAGGCTGCGGACAGCGGGTCGGGCGGCATGACGGTCTCTCCGGGACGGCGTGGGATGACCTCAGCCTGAGCCACTTCCGGCCGGCCGGGCAAGGGTTGCAAGGAGGTTGCATCGATCCCCGCCCGGGCGGACCCGGCCGTCCTCACCGACTTATCAGACGGATCGTCAACTTCCTTCTGTCGAACGGGTGTCCACGAAACGGATCAAAACCGTCCAGGCCGCGACGAGCCGCTGGTACGCTCTCCCCCTCCCGGCACGGGCCCCACCCGGACCCCGGCCGACCGACCCCGGGCGGCCGATGCCGGCCCGGTGGCAGCGCATGGGAGAATACCGCGACCGCGACGGCGACTTCGGGGAGGGAGGGGTCCGGTGGCTGCGCGCGAGGACACTGCGCGGGACGTTCGGCACGAACCCGAACGGCACGGCCGGCACGGGCGGCCACGCCCGTTCGGCGGCCGGTTCCGGTTGCCCACCCTGCGCTTCTCCGGTGCCGCGATGGCGATGTCCACGGTCGTCGGCATCAGCATCGCCACCACCCTCCTGCTCAACGAGCAGCAGGGTGTGGGCCGGCGGGCCGGGGTCGCACGCGTCGGCACCACCCCGCCGCCCACCCCCGCCGCGGGCGACCAGGCCGAGGCGGCCGCCGACCGGGCCCCGACCGCGCCGAACCCCACCGCGCCGAACCCCACCGACCTCCCGGCCACCGGCCGACCGCCCGCACCGAGCCCCTCGGCGCACCGCCCGGGGGCGGCGGAGGGCACGGCCGCCGGAGCTGCCTCGCCCAGCGCCTCGCCCAGCGTGCCCGGCACCCGGTCGGCACCCCCGGAACCCGCCGGCGGACAGGCCGCGGCCGAACCCATGGCCGACCACGGCCCCGGCACCCGGCCGGCCGGCACCGGCGAGCCCGCCACGCCGGCCGACGCCGCCGCGCCCTCGCCGTCGGCCCAGCCCGTCGCGCCCGCCGCCGAGCAGCCGGCCGACCCCTCTTCGCCCTCCCCCTCGCCGACCACGCCGCACGCGCCCGGACCCCGCCCGGCCGCCCCGGCACAGCCCGCACCGCCACCGCCCGGCGCGGTTGCCCCGGGCGCCGACACCCCTGACCCGGGCACCGACCAGGCCCTGACCGGCGTCGCCACGGTCACACCGCTCGGCCGGGACGGCCTCCGGCACCAGCTCGACCTCACCGCCACCGAGCCGCTCACCGCATTTCAGGCCGAATTCCGCCTCACCCCGGGCGAGTTGGCCCCCGGAAGCGGCGCCGCCTGGACCGACCTGCCCGGCGCGGTCGTCACCGCCCAACAGGAGCGCGGCACCCTCGTCTACCGCTTCACCACCCCGGCCGGCATCGACGTCCCGCCCGGCCACTACGCCTTCGGCGTGCGCGGCACCCGCCCCGCCGCCGAACCCTCGGGACCCACCGGCCCGTCCGGCCCCTCGCTCCCGTCCGGCCCATCCCTCCCGTCCGGTTGGCCCGCTTCATCCGGTTGGCCCGCTTCGTCCGGCCCGGTCCGCAAGGCCGCCGCGGCGGAGAGCTGGAGCGCCGCCGCCTTCGGCATCGACCGGCCCCGGGCGGTCGCCGCGCTCGGCGCCTTCGACCCGGTCGCACCAGAGCCGGCCGCGCCCCAGCCGGTCACACCGCGGCCCGCCGCGCCCGAGGCACCCGGGCTCCCGCCGCGCCCCGGCACGCCGACGGCCTTCACGCCCCGCTGACCTCTCCGGCCGCGCCGTCCCGCAGGCTCGCCACCTCGCAGCCTCGCCACCTCGCCGGGATCTGCCGCCCGACCCCGTCGTCCGGCCGTACCGTCCGACGATCCGACAGGTCACCGCCCCGGACGGGCTCATCCCGACGCGCCCGTTCGTTACTGTGGGCAGCACCCGGCCCGGCGGTCCCAGCGGCCCCGGCCGGCCGCCGTTCCGCATCCGAGGAGGAGTCCGTGTCCACCGTCCTGACCCAAGGCGGCAACGCCCCGCTGACCGCCGCGCGGGTGACTGTCGAGGTCACCGCGCCCAAGGCGCTGGACGTCTCCGGCCTGCTGCTGACCGACGCCGGAAAGGTGCGCTCGGACGACGACTTCGTCTTCTTCAACGCCCCGCACGGCCCCGGCGTCAGCCACCGCCCGGCCGCCGCCGGAGCGCCGGACGCGATCACCGTCGACACCCTGGCCGTCCCGGCCGGCATCACCAAGATCGTGGTGACCGCCAGCCCCGCCGACCAGTCCTCCACCTTCGCCGGGATGGAGCCGACCGCCACCGTCCGCGACGCCGACACCGGGCAGGCCCTGGTCACCTTCACCCCGCCGCAGCTGGGCCAGGAGACCGCGCTCATCGTGGTCGAGGTCTACCAGCGCGGTGGCGCCTGGAAGGTGCGCGCGGTCGGCCAGGGCTACGCCAACGGCCTGGCGGGCATCGCCACCGACTTCGGCGTCTCCGTCGACGACTCTCCGGCCGCGGCCCCGGCCGCCCAGGCCCCGGCCCCCGCCACTCCCCCCGCGGCCCCGCCCACCCCTCCGGCCGCGCCCCCGGCTCCCCCTGCTCCCCCCGTCGACCCGCGGATCGCCCTCGCCGCCACCCCGCCCGCGCCCCCCGTGCCCCCGGTCGCCCCGCCGGCCCCGGCCGCCCCCGCCAAGGTCACCCTGGACAAGGGCCGGGTCAATCTGGTCAAGGGCAGTTCGGTCTCCCTGGTGAAGAACGGCCGCCCGTTCCTCTCCTCGGTCCGGATGGCGCTCGGCTGGGAGCCCGCCGGCCGCGGCCGCAGCGTCGACCTGGACGCCTCCTGCCTCGCCTTCGACGCCCGGCGCAAGAAGCTGGAGACGGCCTGGTTCATGAAGCTGACCGTCTTCAAGGGCGCGATCGCCCACTCCGGCGACAACCTCACCGGCGGCGGAGCCGGCGACGACGAGTCGATCACCGTCCATCTGGACGGCCTGCCGGCCGAGGTCACCGGCCTGGTCTTCGTCGTCAACTCCTTCTCCGGCCAGCGGTTCACCGAGGTCAAGAACGCCTACTGCCGCCTGCTGGACGCCCGGACGGAGGAGGAGCTGGTCCGCTTCGACCTCACCCACTCCGAGCCGCACACGGGCGTGGTGATGTGCAAGCTGGTCCGGCAGTCGTCCGGCGAGTGGGTGATGACCGCGCTCGGCGAGTACGTCGACGCCAAGACCGCCCGGGCGATGGTCGATCCGTCCGCCGCCCTGCTCTGAACCGTTTCGCCCCCACCCCACACCGCTCCGCCCCACCCCTCACCGACCCGCCCTGACGCCCAGGGCCGATCGGCCCAATGTCATGGCCGCACACGCGAATTCACCCTCCTGAGGGATCAAGTCGTCCACCCGCCGACTCGATTTACCTCTAGGGGGGTGAATCGCGCTCTCCCGCGCACTCGTTGAGGGAGAGACCGTGCCACGCTTCCTGTCCCGCCTCGCCGTCGCCGGCACCGCCGTCGCGCTCACCGCCGGCCTGATCACCCCGTCCGCCGCCCAGGCCGCCGCCGAGCCGTCCGGCCGCGTCCGGACGCTCGCCTGGGCCGCGCTCGGCGACTCCTACACGGCCGGCTTCGTCGAGGCCGCCGGCGACGAGACCGAACCCCGCGACGGCTGCGCCCGCACCACCGGCTCCTACCCCGAGCTGATCCGCCGCGGCCTCGGCCCCCTGGTCGAACTGCGCAACGCCAGCTGTTCCGGCGCCACCGTCAAGGACGTCTACCAGACCAAGGAGGCCCCGCCCGGCCGCCCGCTCCCGCCGCTCGGGACCAACCCCGGCGCCCCCTTCCCACCGGTCCCGTCGCAGATCGACGCCGTCTCCCCGAGCGCCGACGTGATCACCGTCGAGATCGGCGGCAACACCCTCGGCTTCGCCGAGATCCTCAAGGGCTGCATCGAACTCGGCGCCGCGGTCCTCGGCCAGGGCACGCCCTGCAAGGACAAGTTCGACGCGAGCCTGCCCGACCGCTTCGACCAACTGCGCGGCGACTTCGACCAGATGCTCGGCGCCCTGCACGCCAAGGCCCCGTCCGCGCGACTGCTGGCCGTCGGCTACCCCCACCTCGTCCCCGAGGACGCCACCCGCTGCACCTACGGCAACCTGGAGCAGTTCGCCACCTTCACCACTGGCGACCTCGCCTGGGCGCGGACGGCCATCCTGGAGCCGCTCAACGCGATCATCGCCCAGCGGACCGCCGCCCGCGGCGACACCTTCGTCGACCTCTACCCCTCCACCACCGGCCACAGCGTGTGCGACCAGGACCACTGGCTGGACGGCGTGCTGACCAGCATCATCCCGCTGCGTTACGCCCTGGTGCACCCGAACGCCAAGGGCCAGGCCCACGCGGCCGCCCTGGTCGAGGACGCCGTCCTGAACTGACCGGCCGCACCGGAAGCGGCCGAACCGGAAGCAGCCGCGCCGGAAGCAGCCGCGCCGGAAACGCCCGCGCATCGAGAACCGATCGAAAACCAGTGGCAGGCCCTCCCGTCGCGGATCATGCTGAGCGGATGCTCATCCGCGAAGCCGCCCCCGAGGACTGGCCTGCCGTCTGGCCCTTCTTCCACACCGTCATCGCCGCCGGTGAGACGTTCCCCTACCCCCTCGACCTCTCCTCCGACCTCGGCCGGGAGTGGTGGATGCTCGCCGCACCCCATCGCACGGTGGTCGCGGTGGACGAGGCCGGCACGGTCGTCGGCACCGCCAACATGACCCGTAACCGCCCCGGCAACGGCGCGCACGTGGCCAGCGCCAGCTACCTGGTCGACCCGGCGCACCACGGCCGCGGCATCGGGCGGGCCCTGGTCGAGTACACCCTCGACTGGGCTCGCGCCAACGGCTACCGCGCCATGCAGTTCAACGCCGTGGTCGCCAACAACCACCACGCCGTGAAGCTCTACCGGTCCCTCGGCTTCGACATCGTCGGCACCGTCCCCGAGGCCTTCCACCACCCCGTCGACGGCTACGTCGGCCTGCACGTCATGCACCGGGCACTGTAAGGGAGTTCGCTACTCCTCGATCGCCCCGCCGACCCGCCGCAGGTGCTGCCGGAAGCTGTACGACGGGTCGGCGGCGCGGCGCTCCAGGTACTCGTCGAAGGCGGTCTGCCGGCGCAGCGTGTCGCCGGAGGCGATCCGCCCGGCCTGCGCGCGCTCGGTCCCGGCGATCCCGGCGGCCGTATCCAGCACCTCCCCGGCCCGGTCGGCCGGCACGAACAGCACCCCGTCCGCGTCGCCGAACACCACGTCCCCGGCGCTCACCAGGTGCAGCCCGACCCGCGCCGTCACCAGCGCCTCCGGCTCCCGCCCGTCCAGCCGCACCGGCCCCAGCGGCAGCGCGCCGTAGCTGAACACCGGCAGCCCGATCTCCACCAGTTCGGGAGTGTCCCGGTGCAGCCCCCACACCACGATCCCGGCGATCCCGGCGGCCCGCGCCTCCAGCACCGCGAGGTCCCCGATGCAGGCCTCGTCCGTGCGCCCACCGTTGTCGATCACCAGCACGTCACCGTCCCGGGCCGCCCCGTACGCCTCCAGGAACACGTCCACGCTCCCGTAGTGCCGCACCGGAAGCACCCGCCCCGCGACCCTCCCCCCGGCCGCCACCGCCGCCACCCCCACCGGCGCCGCCCTGAGCCCCACCCCCAACCGCACACACGCATCCGCCACCAACGGCGTCGACAACCCTGCGAACTCCTTCAGCATCCCCAACTCCTCCCGCCAAAAGCTCAGTTCACGCTGCCTCGATCCTAATCCGGGGTTCCGCCTCACCCCATTGAGCGATCGTCGTCCATCCACCCGACGTGCCACTCCGAGCTCACCTATTCTGTTGGCGCGTCCAACCAATCGACCGCGAGCGGGCCCAGGCCAGCCTCTTCAGCACTCCCCACCGCGACGAGTACGCCGAGGTGCACCTGGCAGCCTTCGGCGAACCGCTCGCCCTCCCCGCCCCGTTCGAGTTCGAGTCGGACACCAAGGACTTCCTCTAGAAGTCCCAAGAACGCGACAAACGGCCCGCACTCCCCCTTCCACCGGGGGTGCGGGCCGTCGTCGTGCGGGTGCGCGCGGGTCAGCCGCGGGTGGCCATGGCGCGCAGGAAGAAGGTGAGGTTGGCCGGGCGCTCGGCGAGGCGGCGCATGAAGTAGCCGTACCACTCCTGGCCGTAGGGCAGGTACACGCGCATGGTGTTGCCCTCGCCGGCGAGGCGCAGCTGCTCCTCGGGGCGGATGCCGAACAGCATCTGGTACTCGAAGGAGTCGCGCTTGCGGCCGTTCCACTGGGCGAGCTGGCCGGCGATCTTGATCATGTTGGGGTCGTGCGAGGCGATCATCGGGTAGCCCTCGCCGGCCATCAGGACCTTGAGCGCGCGGACGTACGCGAGGTCGACCTCGTGCTTGCCCTGGAAGGCGACCGACTCGGGCTCCTTGTAGGCGCCCTTGCACAGGCGCACGCGCGAGCCGGGGCCGGAGAACTCGCGGCAGTCGGCCTCGGTGCGGCGCAGGTAGGCCTGGAGCACGACGCCCAGCCAGGGGAAGTCCGCCCGCAGCTCGCGCGCGATGCCGAGGGTGGAGTCGGTGGTGGTGTGGTCCTCCATGTCGAGGGTCACCGTGGTGCCGGCGTCGGCGGCGGCCTCGCAGATGCGGCGGGCGTTCTCCAGCGCGATCTTCTCGCCGTCCACCGGGAGGAACTGGCCGACGGCCGACAGCTTGACCGACACCTCGGCGCCGGCCGCGAGGCCGGTCTCCTTGAGCGCCTTGAGCAGGTGCTCGTAGGCCTCGGCGGTGCCGGCGGCCTGGGCGGCGTCCTGGGTGTCCTCGCCGAGGTGGTCCAGGGTGACCTTGCGGCCGGTGGCGATCAGGTCGTCGGTGGCGGTGACGGCGTCGTCGAGGACGTCACCGGCGACGAAGCGCTCGACTATCGCGTGGGTCGGCGGGAACTTCTCGACCACGGTGCGGACCTGCGGCGACCGGGAGGCCGCGAGAAGGGCGGAACGGAGCATCGTGACTCCTGGAGCTGGTGCTTCTAAGGGTGGCAGAAGGGGGGCCGGGGCGGCGGGCGGCGGGTATGTGACACCGCCGCCCCGGCGGGCGGCGCCCGGCTGCGGGGCCGGGCGTCGCGGGTGACCGAGTGGTCAGGCGACCGGAGTGGTCAGGTGACCGGCGCGGCCACGTGACCTGGACGGTCAGGCGACCGGAACGGTCGGGAGGGGCACTCAGCCCATGTGCGGGTAGCGGTAGTCCGTCGGCGGGACGAAGGTCTCCTTGACCGAGCGGGTCGAGGTCCACCGCGCCAGGTTCTGCTTGGCACCGGCCTTGTCGTTGGTGCCGGAGGCCCGGCCGCCGCCGAAGGGCTGCTGGCCGACGACGGCGCCGGTCGGCTTGTCGTTGATGTAGAAGTTGCCGGCCGCGAAGCGCAGCTTGTGCATGGCGTCCTGGGCGGCCGCGCGGTCCTGGGCGATGATCGCACCGGTCAGGCCGTAGGCGGAGGCCGACTCCATCTGGGCCAGCATCTCGTCGTACTTGTCGTCCTGGTAGACGTGCACGGCGAGGATCGGGCCGAAGTACTCCTCGCGGAAGTACTCGGACGCCGGGTCCTCGCAGACCAGGACGGTCGGGCGGACGAAGTAGCCGACCGAGTCGTCGTAGGTGCCGCCGGCCAGGACCTCGACCGCGGGGTCGGCCTGGGCGCGGTCGATGGCGGCCTTGTTCTTGGCGAAGGCACGGTCGTCGATGACGGCGGACATGAAGTTCGCCAGGTCGGTGACGTCGCCCATGGTGAGGCCCTCGACCTCGGCGGCGAACTCGTCCTTGAGGCCGGCCCAGATCGAGGCCGGGACGTAGGCGCGGGAGAGCGCCGAGCACTTCTGGCCCTGGAACTCGAAGGCGCCGCGGGTCATCGCGGTCTTCAGCACGGCCGGGTCGGCGGACGGGTGGGCGACCAGGAAGTCCTTGCCACCGGTCTCGCCGACGATCCGCGGGTAGGTGCGGTAGCCGGCGATGTTCTCGCCGACGGAGCGCCACAGGTGCTGGAAGGTGGCGGTGGAGCCGGTGAAGTGGATGCCGGCCAGCGCCGGGTGCTTGAGCGCCACGGCGGAGACGTCCAGGCCGTCGCCGGTCACCATGTTGATGACGCCCTTGGGCAAGCCGGCCTCCTCCAGCAGCTGCATCAGCAGGTGCGCGGAGTACTGCTGGGTCGGGGACGGCTTCCAGAGCACCACGTTGCCCATCAGCGCGGGCGCGGTCGGCAGGTTGCCGGCGATCGCGGTGAAGTTGAACGGGGTGATCGCGTAGACGAAGCCCTCCAGCGGGCGGTGGTCGCTGCGGTTCCACACGCCGTCCGAGGAGATCGGCTGCTCGGCCATGATCTGGCGGGCGAAGTGCACGTTGAAGCGCAGGAAGTCGACCAGCTCGCAGGGCGTGTCGATCTCGGCCTGCTGGGCGGTCTTGGACTGGCCGAGCATGGTGGCGGCGGCCAGGGTCTCGCGCCAGGGGCCGGCCAGCAGGTCGGCGGCCTTGAGGAAGATCGCGGCGCGGGAGTCGAAGGAGAGCGCCTGCCAGGCCGGGGCCGCGGCCAGGGCAGTGTCGATGGCCTCCTGCGCGTCGGCCTGGGTGGCGTTGCGCAGGGTGCCGAGCCTCGCCGCGTGGTTGTGCGGCTGGACGACGTGGATCTCGGCGCCGCCGCCCATGCGGCGCTCACCGTTGATCGTCATGGTCAGCTGGACCGGCTCCTGGCCGCCCAGCTCCTTCAGCTTGGCCTCCAGACGGGCCCGTTCCGGGCTGCCCGGGGCGTAGCTGTGGACCGGCTCGTTCACCGGCGCGGGGACCTGGGTCACAGCGTCCATAGAGCGCACGCTCTCCTTCGTTGATGCGGGGGGATGCCGGCGCGGGTCGCACGTCGGCCACAGCACGAACGCTATTCCTGCCCCTGGGGCCACTTGATTGGCCGGAAGGCTAAATTCCCCCGTACGGCGTTGTCCGGCCCGACGAAGGGGTCACGGCGCAGTCACGGCGCGGTCACGGCGCGCCGTTGCCGGCCCGTCGCGCCGGAGGCCACCGGGAGCACCGGCCGGTCCCAGTCGATCCGGTGGCCGTGCACCGGGCGGAGCATCTTCTCCGGGCTCAGGAAGGTCCGCATCGCGATCGGCGCGAGCAGCCGGAACAGCACCCGGCCGACCGGCCCGGAGGACTTCTGGTTGTTGGTGCGCGCCGCGTCGGCCGCGATCTTCTCGACCCGGGGCCGGCGCAGCGCCTCGTAGGCGGCGAAGGCGGCGGTGTGGTCGGGCAGGTCCCGCAGGCAGCGGGCGAGTTCGACGGCGCTCTCGACGGCCAGCGAGACGCCCTGGCCGGAGCTGTTGGAGGGGGCGTGCGCGCAGTCGCCGACCAGCACCATCCGGCCGCGGTACCAGTGCGGGACGGACGGCATGATCTCCAGCCGCGGGAAGACCTCGACGGTGTCGGCGGCGGCCTCGCGCAGCACGTCCCGGGCGGGCAGGTCGTCGGCGTGCAGGTCGCGGACCCGGCGCAGCCACTGCTCCGGGCTGACGGCGCGGACCTGCTCGGCGGTCAGCTGATCGGGCTGCGGGATGTTGCTGAACCAGGCCGTCCCGGCGCCGTCCGGCAGCCCCCAGTAGCCGAAGAAGGCGCGGGCGCCGTTGGCGAAGTGCATGGTCTCGCCGTGTCCGGCCCGGCCGGGCAGCCGGTGCGGGCTGTAGCCGCCGACGCCGAGCAGGCCGGTGTACCGCGCGCCGGGTGCGGCCGGGTCGATCAGGGTGCGGACGGTGGAGCGGGTGCCGTCGGTGCCGATCAGCAGGTCGCCGGTGGCGGTGTCGCCGTCGGCGAAGCGGGCGGTGATGCCGTCGGCGCCCTCCTCGGCGCCGACCAGCCGTTTGCCGTACCGGACTTCGATGCCGCTCTCGCGCAGCCGCCGCTGGAGCACCTCGTACAGTTCGGCGCGGCGCATGACCCGGCCGGGCGGCAGGTCGGGGAGGCCGGCGAACTCGGCCAGCACGCCGCCCCGGCCGTCCTCGATCAGCATCGGGCCGATCGGCTGCCCGATCGCGCCGACCTCCGCCCCGAGCCCGACGGTCGCCAGGGCGTCGAGCCCGTTGGGGGCGATCATGAAGGTGCCGCCGATGCCCTCGGCGGAGGACTCGTAGGCCTCGAAGACGACGGCTTCGACGCCGGCCTTGCGCAGGGCCAGTGCCGTCACCGGCCCGGCGATCCCGCCGCCGATGACGAGGGCCCTCTTCTCCCCGTTGCTCGTACTCATTCCAGGCTCCCGAAGATCTCGTGCCAGGTCCGGATGAACTCCGGCTCCTTGAGTCGACCGACGAGGTGCTCGACGAAGCGGCCCTCGGCCTCCAGCGCGCCGACCCGGTGCTCCTCCTCGATCAGGAAGATCCAGGCCACGCCGTCGTCCGAGGCCTTCCGCAGGGCCGCCCGGATGCCCGCCACCTCGGCGGCCAGCGCGGCCCGCCGCTGTTCCAGCAGTTCCACGGCCTCGGCCGGCGGGACCACCATGAGCAGCGACAGCGCGACCCCGAACGCGGGGTACTCGTGCTGCGGTTCGGCGACGAGTTCGCGCATCCAGTCGGTGAGCTCCGCCCGGCCCTCGGGGGTGACGGCGTAGACGGTGCGCTCCGGTCGCTGGGTGTCGCGGACGGTCTCCTGTTCGGCGACGAACCCGGCCTTCCGCAGTTGCTCCACGACCATGTACAGCGAGCTGCGGTTGTACTTGATGTTGCGGTCCTTGCCGTGCTCCTTGAGCCGGCGCCCCATCTCGTACGGGTGCATCGGCCCGGCCACGAGTTCGGCCAGGACCGCGAGGGCCAGCGGGTTCGATACCTTGCGTCGCTTCGCCACGAGACGTCCTCATCTCTTGGTCATTACTGACTATCCACTCCTGAATAGTCAGAGTCAACTATTTACGAAAGCCGGGCCACGACTCTGTCCGCCCGGCTAAAATCAACCACACGGCATTGTCCGAGCGGATGAAGGAGGCCCGATGACGACCCCCGGCCTCCCCGCCACCCCCGGACTCCCGCCCACCTCCGGACTTCCACCCACCTCCGGACTCCCACCCACCTCCGGCCTCCCGCTCCGCCGGCTGCTGATGTCCCTCGGCGAACCCCTGGTCGAACTCCAGGCCGCCCCGCAGGGCCTGGACGTCCCGGTCCGCGACGTCGCGATCCTCGACCCGGAGGACCCGCCGACCGCCGCCCCCGGCGAACTCGTCCTCGCGATCGGCGCCCGCGGCCGCGCCGCCCTCCCCGCCCTGCGTGCCGCCGGACGGGCCGGCGCCGCGGCGGTCGCGGTCAAACTGGACGGCCCCGGCCAGGCGGACGCACTGCGCGAGGCCGCCACCGAGGCGGGCGTCGCCCTGCTCTCGGTCCGCCGCGAGACCCGCTGGGAGCACCTCGACTCGCTGGCCCGCGCGATCATCGCCGGCCCGGACGCCCCGGACACCCCCGGCGCCCCCGAACCCAACGCGGGCGACCTCTTCTCCCTCGCGCAGACCGTCGCCGTGCTCACCAACGGCATCGTCTCGATCGAGGACACCTCCAGCCGGGTGCTGGCGTACTCCCGATCCTCCGACTCGGACGAGGTCGACGACCTGCGCCGGCTCTCCATCCTCGGCTGGCAGGGCCCCGAGCCGTACCTGTCCAAGCTCCGCGAGTGGGGCATCTTCCAGCACCTGCGCACCTCGGACGCCCCGATCGCGGTCGAACCGCACCCCGAACTCGGCCTGCGCCGCCGCCTGGCGATCGGCATCCGGGCCGGGGCGCAGCCGCTCGGCACCATCTGGGTGCAGGAGGGGGCGCAGCCGCTGGCGCCGCTCGCCGATCAGGCCCTGGTCGGCGCCGCCCGGGTGGCCGCCGCCCAACTGGTGCGCCGCCGACGTGAGTTGTCCGCCGACACGCGACTCACCCGGACGCTGCTCACCGGCCTGCTGGAGGGCTCCACCGGCCCGCAGTCGCTCGCCACCCACCTGGGGCTGGACCTGCGGCGCCCGGCCACCGTGCTCGCCTACAGCGCGCACACCACCGAGGCGCTGCACCGCTCCGACGTCACCGGCCTGATCTCGGTGCACGCCGCCGCCCGACACCGCACCGCACTGCTCGCCCCGATCGAGTCCCGGGTGTACGTGCTGCTGCCCGAACTCCCGCCCGGCCTGCCGATGGCCACCGTGCGCGGCTGGGCGGAGGAGGTGGTGGCGGCCGCCCGGGAGCACCTCGGCGTCCCGCTGCGCGCCGCGATCGGCTCGACCGTGGACGGCCTGGCCCAGGTGCCGGACTCCCGCGCGCAGGCGGACCGCATCCTGGACGCGATGGGCCGCGGCGGGGTGGACCTCGACGTGGCGGCGCTGATCGACGTCCAGGCCGAGGTGCTGGTCAGTGAGATGCTCGCGCTGCTCCAGGAGCGCTCCGGCCTGCGCGACCCCCGGCTCACCGCGCTCGCCGCGTACGACCGCCGGCACGGCACCCGGCTCGCCGAGTCGGTGCTGGCCTGGCTGGACGCGCTCGGCGAGGTCCGGGTCGCCGCGGACGCCCTGCACATCCACCCCAACACCCTGCGCTACCGGGTGCGCCGCGCCGAGCAGTTGACCGGCATCGACCTCGCCCAGCCGCAGCAGCGCCTGCTGGCGATGCTGCAACTGAGGCTGCCCGCAGACGAATGACCGCGGGCAGCCCCCTCATCGCGCGCTACGTCACTCGCCGTAGCCCTGACCGCGCTTGTGCTCGTTCAGCCGGTGCCACGGGCCGGTGATGGCCAGTTGGATGCCCGGCTCCTGGATGTTGGCGAAGAGGGTCTTGCCGTCGTCCGAGAAGGTCACCCCGGTGAACTCGCTGAACTCGGGCTTGGCCGCGCTGCCGATGTTCAGCTCGTTGCGCGCGATCGGGTAGGTCAGCCCGTCCTCGGTGGCGCCGAACAGGTGCTGCACGCCCTCGCCGTCCTCGGCGATGACCACGCCGCCGTACGGCGACACGGTGATGTTGTCCGGGCCGTCGTAGTTGTCGTGGTCGCCGAGCACGTCGGTGTTGACGCCGAGCAGCACCTTCAGGGTGATGGTGCGGCGGGCCGGGTTGTAGAACCAGACCTGGCCGTCGTGCTGCACCGGGCTCTCCGAGCGGGCGAAGCTGGAGACGAAGTAGAAGCCGCCGTCACCCCACCACATGCCCTCCAGCTTGCGGGCGCGGGTGACCTCGCCGTCCTTGAACTGCTTGCGGACCGAGACGGTCCTGGCGTCGCGGTCCTGGACCTTGACCCAGTCCGCACCGTAGGTGGTGCCGACCTTGGTGGCGCGGGAGAGGTCGTCGACGAACTTGCCCTGGGAGTCGAAGACCTTGAAGGCCTCCAGCACGCCCGCGTCGGCGGCCAGCTTGCGCAGCTGGTAGCGGCCGTGCTTGAAGCCGGCCGGCGGGGTCCAGCGGAACAGCAGGCCGTTGGGGTTCGAGGCGTCCTCGGTCAGGTAGACGTGGCCGCGCTTCGGGTCCACCACGACGGCCTCGTGCGCGTACCGGCCGAAGGCCTTCACCGGCTGCGGGTCGCGGTTGTAGTCGTCGTCGAACGGGTCGACCTCGAAGATGTACCCGTGGTCCTTGGTGAAGCCGTTCTTGCCGGCCTTGTCCTCGGTCTCCTCGCCGGACAGCCAGGTGCCCCACGGGGTCACGCCGCCCGCGCAGTTGGTGGAGGTGCCGGCGATGCCGACCCACTGCTCGACCGAGCCGTTCCGCTTGGCGTGCACGATGGTGCAGCCGCCGGCCGCTCCCGGGTCGTAGACGTGGCCCTCGGTCAGCGGCACCGGGTACGGCCAGTTGGCGCGGGCACCGGACAGCTCGTGGTTGACGACCAGCAGGTTGCCGCCGCGCTCGTCCTCGAAGGCGGAGGTGCCGTCGTGGTTGCTCGGGGTGAACTCGCCGGTGCGCAGCCGGGTGACGCCGGCACGGTTGACGACCTTGTACGCGAAGCCCTTGGGCAGCGACAGCAGCCCGGCCGGGTCCTGCACCAGCGGGCCGTAGCCGACGGCGGCGCGCGCGGCACCGGTGTCACCCGCCGCGGACGCGGCCGGCAGCTCGCCGCCGACCGGGGCGGCGATCGCGCCCGGAGCGCTGGCCAGCGCCTCCGCGCTGCCGGCGATCAGCACGCCGGCCCCGACGAGGGTGGAACGGTTGACGAAGTCCCGGCGGGACAGCGGCATGGCAGCAACTCCTGAGGAATCGGCCGCCGGACCGGGGGCGGGCCCGGTGCCCGGCGGGCGGGGCGTCGAGACGGGGCGTCGACGACCAGCAGACTCCGCCGCGGGGATGAACCCGGCATGACGCCCACCTCACGCCCAGGCGGCCATTTGCCAACCGATGACCGACACATGACCTCCGCTTTGCCTACGGCGCCCTGCCGAGGGTCACCCCGACCGCGTCGTCCGCCACTGCTCCCAGGCCGACAGCCACAGCTGCTCGGCGAGCCGGTGCTCCTCCCAGACGTCCGGCCCGCCGCCCCGCCGCTCCCGCCAGAGCTGCTCCCAGGCCCGCTGCGCCGGCAGGCTCGCCACCTCGCTGGCGAACACCGTGTACCGGACGACCTCCTCGACGGCCGCCCCGCCCTCCGGCGTGCCGATCAGCCAATGCGTGTGCCGGGCAAGCCGGTTGAGGTGGTTGACCATCGCGGTCAGCGCCGTCACCGCCTCCTCCCGGGTCTCGGTGGCGAGCCGCATCTGCTGGCGCACCGCCACCTCCCAGCGCACCTCGTAGGCGTCCCCGCGCGGGCGCCGCGGCGTCCGCCCGGCCCGGACCTGCGCCTCGACGGCGGCGGACTCGGCGACGCTCTGCGCGATCAGCTCCCGGTGCGCCTCCAGCCCGACGGCGGGCGGCAGTTCGCGCTCCTCCACCGGGACCTGCCGGGCCCGCCGGGCGGCCAGCTCGCCCAGCAGCTCGGCCCGGCCGCGCAGGTACGGCTCGAAGTCCGCGATCCCGCCGAGCTCAACGCCGCCGGGCGGCACCCCGCGCCCGCACACCGTCACGGTCAGCCCGCCGATCCGCAGCCGCCCGGCCCAGACCGGTGCCGCCCCGTCGGCGGCCGACGCGCCCGGCCAGAGCACCGGCCGGTCCTCGTGCACCTCCACCGGGTACGGCTCGCCGTCCACCGTGATCCACTCGCGCAGCGCCCGCACCCGGCCCGGCCCGTCGCCCTCGTCGACCCCGAGGTGGTCGTAGACCCGGTCCCGTTCGTCCTCGACCACGTCCTCCAGCTCGGGCAGGTCCTCGCCGTGCTCCGCGCCCGGCCGGTAGGTGCGCACGCTGACGTACGGGCCGGCCACCGAGCTCCAGTCGCCGGACTGCACCTCGACCCAGGCGAGTTCGCCGCCGGAGGTCTCGAAGGCGGCCAGCGCCTCGCCCCAGCCGCCCGTCGCGCCGCCCCCGCGCGACAGCCCCGCGACGACGCCGTACACCGGGAAGTCGGCCGCGGCCACCGTCCGGCGGGAGAAGTCCTCCACCGCGGCGAGACGCTCCTCCCTGCTCCTCGGGTCCGGGACGCGCGCAGGGTCCGTCCGCCCGGCGTTCCACTCCGGGGGCCTGCCGCCACTCTCCCGCATCATCCTGTGCCGCACCCCCGTCCTCGCGCCCGCACCGCCGACGCCACCTTAGTGCCCGGGACCTGCCGGGTCATCAGCTCGGGTGCCGGGCACCGGCGCAGGCCCCCGGGACGCCCGGTCGCCAACGGGCACGGGCCGTGTCAGGAGGCGCGGTTGTCAGCCGCCCTCCCTACCCTGGCGGCATGACAGCAGACAGCAGCTTCCCGGCCCGGATCAGCATCGTCACCCTCGGGGTCTCCGACCTCGACCGCAGCGCCCGCTTCTACGAAGGCCTGGGCTGGCGGCGGTCCTCCGCCTCCAGCCCGGAGATCGTCTGGTTCCGCACCGCCGACTCGGCGCTCGGCCTCTTCCCCACCGAGGAGCTGGCCGCCGACGCGGGCGTGCCCGCCACCGGCGAGCCCGCATTCCGCGGCGTCACCCTCGCGGTGAACCTGGAGTCCCCCGCGCTGGTGGACGCCGCGTTGAAGACGGCGGTCGAGGCCGGCGCCGTGGTGGTCAAGCCGCCGGTCCCGACCAGCTGGGGCGGCTACTCCGGCTACTTCGAGGACCCGGACGGCCACCTCTGGGAGCTGGCCCACAACCCGTTCTTCCCCTTCGCCGAGGACGGCTCCCTGGATCTCCCCTGACCCGCCCGCCCATCAGCCCGTCGAAGCCCCCCCCATCGGCCCGTCAGCCCTTGGACCGCGCCTTGAAGGCCGCCTTGCGCGCCTCCTTGGCCACCGCCCGGTCCAGGTGCAGCTCCCCGACGGCCTCCAGGACGTCCGCCGTGTACGGGTGGTCGACCCGCCAGAGCTCGCCGAAGTAGGACGCCGGGTTGCCGGTCACCGGCAGGTCCGCGATCAGCTCGCGCAGCAGTTCGGCGTCGCCGCCGCTGTCCAGCAGCTGGGCGGCGAAGGTGTCGACCACCGTCCACAGCGCCATCGTCCGCTCCGGCACCGGCACGTCCGTCGCTCCCTTCGAGGTCAGCCAGGCCCGGGCGGCGCCGCCCAGCTCGGGGTCGTCCAGCACGTCGCGCACGGCCGGCTCGGCGGCCGTGCCCAGCATGTTCAGCGCCGAGACGCCGAGCATCCGCCGCATCGGGGCGTACGCGTCGTCGCCGCGCGCCGCCGCCAGCAGCTCGCGCGCCGCCGCCACCGGCTCCCGGCCGGTGATCCAGACCCGCAGCTCCTCGTCCGGCAGCACGTTGGCGGCCTCGCACACCCCGCGCAGCAGCTCGGCCGCGTCGCCCTGGGCCAGCTCGCCGACCAACGGCGCGTCGTAGCCGTCCTCCAGCAGCCACTGCCGGATGCCGTACTGGCCGAGCGGGGTGAGCCGGACGAGCCCGAAGCGCGCCGACTCCTCCTCGTCCAGCGGCGCCTCGCCGACCAGGGCGGGCTCCTCGCCCTCCGGGCCCTCCTCCTCGTCGAACAGCTCCGGGTCGATCGGCCGGTACTCCAGCAGGCCCAGCTCGGCCAGGTCGCCCAGCATCGGGTCCAGTGCGACCATCACATCGGTGATGTCGCCCAGCAGCTCCTCGCTCGGCTCCTCGCCCTCCGGCACCACCAGCAGCGCGGCCAGCACGCCCAGCGGCACGGTCTCGTTGCCCGGATCGGCGAAGGCGGTGGTCTCGTACAGCACCTGCAACGCCTCGTCCAGCAGCTCGGCGGCGGCGTCCCGGGCCTCCTCGACCTCGCTCAGGGCGTCCTCGTCCTCCTCCCCGGCCTCCCCGGCCTCCCCGCCCTCGGCGGCCCGCGCGGCCTCCTCCTCCGGCAGCGAGTCAGCCTCCACGGCCAGCTCCCGGACGATTCCGGCGGCGGTCAGCCACAGCTCCAGGACGGTCTCCGGGTCACCCTCCTCGGCGGGCTCCAGATCCGGGCCCGGCACGGCGACGTGCTCACCGGCCGCCGTCGTCCCGATCTCCACCAGGTCCAGGTCGCAGGCCAGCGACCAGGCCCGCATCGCCTCGACCTCCGCCTCCTCCGGCACCTCCCCCTCGGCGGGGGCCAGGCCCAGCAGCTGCGCCGCGGGAGCCCGGTCCTCCTCCACCAGGTCGCCGAACTCGTCCACCACCCGGTGCGGGGCCGCCCAGCGGGCCAGCGCCAGCGCGTACCCGAACATCGGCACGGCCTTCGCCAGGGCGGCCAACTCCTCCTCGGCGGGCAGCTTCACCGGCGGTACCAGGACTGCCGCGTCGTCCAGGTCCTCGTCGTCCAGCCCGTGCGCGGCGAACGCCCCGTAGAGGTCCTGGAGCTCCAGGTCGGCGGGCAGAACCGGCTCGGCCGCACTCTCCCCCGGCGAAGCCCCGGCGTTCTTCCGACGTCGTCCGGCCATCGTTGTGCGTTCTCCCTCAGCCAGCGGTCCGCCTATCAGCTCAGCGTCCCGATCCACCACCTCAGCGTATAGGCCGGGCACCCCCGATGCCCGGCCTCAAGGGGCGCGCGCCGCAACCGTGCGCCCACCCTTTATCCTTCGCATTGGCACCGTGCACACCCCGCGCGGGCCACCGGGCAATGAAGCCCTTCGCCCTCCCCGCCCGACACCGGGCAGGAGGGGCCCACTCAGCTCACCCGCTCCACCAGGGAGCCCCGCACCGCGGCCACCACCACAGCGCCTCAGGACGGGCGCGCCGGCACACCCCGCCGACCCGGTGGTGCCCTGCCACAGGAGATCCCTTACATGGCGGACCTCTCCCCCGCCGGCTCCGGCCTGCGCACCGCGCAGCTCGACGGACGCCGACTCTCGGAGGCCCTGCTTCCCCTGGAGCTCGCGCCCCGCGCCCAGCTCCAGCTCGCCGCGGTCAGCCGCTGGAACGCGCTGCGCGGTGTCCGCGTCGGCCTCGTCGCCGCCGCCCTGCTGCTGATGCTGATCGGTGCCAACCTGGCGACGCCGATCTACCCGCTCCTCCAGCAGCGCCTCGGCCTCGGCCCGCTCGACACCACGATCCTCTTCACGATCTACGTGTTCGCGCTGGTCCCCGTGCTCGCCGTGGTCGGCCACTGGTCCGACCACCTCGGCCGCCGCGCCCTGATCCTGCCCGCCGTCGCCCTGGCCGCCGCCGGCGACGTCGTGTTCGCCACCTCGGGCAGCTTCTGGCAGCTCGCCGCCGGCCGGGCCGTCCAGGGCATCGCCGTCGGCCTCTCCACCGGCGCCGCCGGGGCCGCCCTCGGCGACCTGCTGCCCGACCACCCGACGCTCGCCGCCAAGCTCACCCTGGCCTGTTCCGCCGGCGGCGTCGCGCTCGGCCCGGTGGTCGGCGCCCTGCTCGCCAACGGCGCGGACCCGCTGCTGACGCCCTTCCTGCTGCACGCCATCGCCCTGCTGGCACTCTGCGTGCCGCTGGCCCTCGTCCACCCGCGGATGCCCGGCCGCAACCGCCCGCCGACCACCCCGCCCCGCATCACCACCCCGGCCCACCTGCGCCCGCGCCGACTCGCCCTGCCGGTCGCCGGCCGCCGCGAGTTCCTGCTCGCCGCCTCGGCCGGCTTCATCTCGTACGCGGTGTTCGGCGTCTACCTGGCACTCGCCCCGGCCTTCTCCGCCAAGCTGCTGCACACCTCCTCGCACCTGACCGGCGCGATCGTGGCCGCCCTGCTGCTCGGCTCCTCCGCGCTGGCCCAGTTGGTCGTCCCGCCGACCTCCGACCGTCTGGTGATCGCCCTCGGCATGACCGGCCTGGCCGCCGGCCTGGCCCTGGTCGTCGCCGCCCAGTACACCGGCACGCCCGCCCTGCTCTTCATCGGCAGCATCCTCGGCGGCGCCTGCCAGGGCATCGCCTTCCGCTCCCTGTTCACCAGCGCGGCCGCCGCGATGGACCCGGAGCGCCGCGGTTCCGAGCTCTCCGCCCTCTGGGTCATCGTCTACCTCGGCAGTTCCCTCCCCATCGTGATCGTCGGCGCCCTGGTCCAGCACTACGGCCTCCTCCCCGCCGTCAGCGGCTTCGCCGCCGTCGCCGCCCTCCTCTGCGCGGCCCTGGCCCTCGCCGTCGCCCGCAAACCCAGGCAGTCCTGACCTACCGCAGCCAAAAACACCGCCGCCCGGGACCGAAGTCCCGGGCGGCGGCGCATTCACCCCGGCCTACGTCCAGGGCTTCCATTTGCCGGTGCCGATCTCAATGTCAAAGGGCTTCGGCAATCGGACGGCTTCTCCGAACTTCCACTCCCCCAACACCTCGTACGCCCCCTCACTCCGGTCCGGCTCGCCGAACAGCGTGACACCGGGCTGCCGCGGATCCCGGTCCACCAGCAGGTAGTACGGCACCCCGGTCCGCGCATACCCGCTCCATTTGGTGGGCTTACCGAATACCGGGCGCCGGTCACTGTGTGCGCTGGGATGCGCGGTGACCTCAGCCACCAAGCTGATCTCGCTTGGACTGAGGTATCGATCCTCTGCCCTTGCCAACAGATCCACCTCAGCGGTTACCACAATGAGGTCGGAGCAGTAGCCATCTCCGATCTCCGCGAGATCGACGCCGACATGCTGCACCACCTGCCACGGGAAACCTTCACCCCCGAGTTCGGCGCGGAACAGCCATTCATGAATGTCCCTGAGCATCAGGGCGTGGTTCACCGGCGGATATGGCGTCACAACGAACTCCCCACCGATCACCTCAACCCGCAGCACTTCGGGTAGCCCCAGCTGTTCATCGAGCTCGCCCCGAACCCAGAGCGCGTAGGGCGATTCGGGCAAGGTCCACTGCCCGAACGCAACAAAAGGCGACATAGCCCCACCTTTGCTGCCCGCTGGCACACATACCGCTGCCACACAAACCTTTCCCTCGAAGGGGAGGTTTGCGCGGCACCAGGTTGACGAAGGCCCGTCCATCAGACGGGTTGAAGCGTGTCCGCCCACCCCTGGGAACGGGTACCTTCCGAGTACGGCCGTGTACCCGGAAGGGGACCAGGATGACGCAGTGGACCGACTACACCACGGGCGAGCGCATCAAGCTGCTACGCGGGCCGGACATGACACAGGAACAGCTTGCCGAAGCATCTGGCCTGTCGGTGGCGACGATCCGCAAGGCGGAACGCAACCTCGGCGGCAGCCTCCAGACGCTACTGCGGATCTCGACCGCGCTGCACGCCGACATCTCGGTGATCCTCGGCCAACAGGCCCCCCGCCGCGCGATGCACGGTGCCGACCGGGCGATGATGCGTGAGCTGTCCCGCGCCGTTCACGACACCGCCGCCGGGGTCGGCGTCGATGTGCAACCCCCGCCCCCGGCCGAACTCGCGGCCGGGCTCGCCTCCGCATGGAAGACCTACCGCTCCGGCGACTTCGTGGGCGCCGGAGTGCGCGTCGCCCCGGCGCTACGCGAAGCCGCCGCCTCGCTGAAAGCCGCTCCGGTCGACCAGGGGAGTGCGGCGGCGGGCATCCTCGCCGACGCCTACCGGCTCGCCGCCTACGTGGCAAACCAGTTCGGCGCCCGCGATCTCGCGTACGCCGGGATCGGGCATGCGCAGCACCAGGCCGACCGCGGCGGGGATACCGTCCGCTCGGCCATGGTCGCATCCGGCCGGTCGTGGATCTACCTGCGGGATGCCCGGCTCGACCAGGCGGAGGAGACCGCCCGCATGTCGTACGAATCCATCGAGCCCAGGTACGGGGACAGAGATCTCGTAATGCTCGCCACCTACGGATGGCACGTGACCTTCGCGGCCGTCGTCGCCGCCCGCCAAGGAGACGTGGACGGCGCCGACGACCTGCTGTCGCAGGGGCATGCGGTCGCGGCTCGGATGGGCCGGGATGTCATGGTGAACGGCACGGCGTTCGGGCCCGCGACGGTCACCGCACAGGCGATCGGCATCTCCGTCTCGACCAGTCGGCCGGGGAGGGCGCTCGGCCTGTTCGATTCGATCGCCGACATGAGCTCGCTCACCCCGTCGGCGCGCAACCGGATGATGCTGGACGTGGCGCTCGCACAAGCCGAGACCCGGCAGTCCGACACCGCCCTGGACACCCTGCTTGAGGTGTGCTCGGCCGCCCCTGGTTGGGCTCGTCATCAGGGATTGCCCGGGGTGATCGCGCAGAAGGCGAGCGCGGGCAGCGCAACTACGGCCAAGCTACGCAAGCTCTCATCGATCCTCGGAACATCCGTGATCATCAACTGAGGACTGATACGCGGCGTATCACCCGGCGCCGGTACGACTTCGGGAAGTGATACACGCCGTCCGTTCACGGACGGTGAGAACTCCGCGACATTGGGCACATGTTGACGCTCCATCACCAGCGCCCTGCGCTCGCCCACGTTCCGTCGAGCCTGGCGACCCTGCGGCTGCCCTACACCCCGGCATCGGCCCTCGCTGCCCGCCGCATGGTCCGCGCCAAGCTCACCGAGTGGAACCTGCCCCACCTGGCCGACGACGCCGAGCTGATCGTCACGGAGCTGGTCTCCAACGCCGCCAAGACCGGTTGCCTGACCGCCATGCGGGTCAGTATCACGCGGGTGACCAACCGGGCAGGCCAGGCCGTACGGATCTCCGTCCGAGACGGCTCCCGCGCCCTGCCGGTCCTGATCGGCGCCGCCCACGACGCGGAGTGCGGCCGCGGCCTGGCCCTGGTCGACCGCCTGTCCGTCGCCTGGGGCGTCGACTTGGACTCGCTCGGCAAGACGATGCGGGCCGACATCGCCGCGGACCGAGCATGAACCCCCGGCACCGGGGCGCGCACCGCGACCCTGTGGGCGACGTGCTCACCGGGCTGTGGGTACTCGGCCACGCCGTCGTTCTCGCTCTCTTGTCGGCTTGATCCAGCACCACGTCCAGGCGGGCCCCATGGACCGGACCGAACCCTCGGAGTCGATTCTCGACACGCCATCGCCTGCCTGATCCCTTTACTCCTGCCCCGGCATCAACGGCACCCCCGGCCCAGGGCGGGGCCAGGCGACTCCGGGTGAACCCCGACAGCCGGAGCCGCCCCTCTTCGCCGGCCTTGGCGACCCGCCGGGCCGGGAACCCCATCGCACCGAAGGGAGATTCGCCGTGCCGCAAACGGCCGTGCCGATCTTGGAGGCCCCTCAGCCTCCACCGCCCCCACCGCCTCCGCCCCCGGCACCACCAGGTCCGCCGAAGCCGCCGTACCCGGGCCGGTAGCCCGATCCGGCCCTCGTCCGGACGCCCTAGCGGCGCCCGGACGAGGGCCGCCCCCCTGCCCCACAGTCGTTGCGCAGCCCCTGGAGGAAATCGTGTCCATCTCCCCCGAGCACGACCCCACGTCTTCCCGGCCCGTCACCATCGCGTTCAGCGGTCCCGACAACGTCGGCAAGACCAAGCAGATCGGCATCCTGGCCCGCCGCCTCGGCCCCGGCGGCCACGCCACCGGGCCGCTGGACGACCACGACCCGCGCTGGGACCGCATCAAGTCCACGGGCATGGGGGCCTGGTGGTTCGAGCGCGGCCCGATGGAGGAGGTGGTCGACGTGCTCGCCAGCTCCTACCTGGAGCGCTCCCGCAGGCCCACCACCGCACCGGTGCGCCTGATGGACCGGGGCATCCCGATGCTGGAAGCCTCGCTGGCAGCGACCGTCGCAGTGCGTGAACGGCTCAGCCCCGCCGAGGCTGCGGAACGGGCCGGCAAGCTGCTGGAGCCCTACACCGCCGACCTGCGCTCCGCTGAGGCCGCCGAACACGGCATCGTGCTCCTCCACGACGACGACCCGGTGATCGGCACCTCCCGCAGCCTCTCCCACGAGCGGCACGTCACCCCGATCTACGCGGACTACCAGCGGCACCTCCACCTGCAGGTGCACCGCCTGGCCGACGAAGGGCGGTGGGCCGAGGCCATCGTGATCGGCGAGCGCCGGGTCGTGGCCGTCCAAGACGAGATTCGTCGGCTTCTGCACCCGATCACCCCGCTCGTGCCGGCTCGCGCCCTGCCAGGGGTCCGGGTGATCGCGCTCGGCGGCATGTCGGAGAGCGGCAAGAGCACGGCGGGCGAGTACCTGCGGGTGAGGCACGGATACGCCCGCCTCAAGATCGGCTACCTGATCGAAGCCACCGCCCAGCCCGCCGGTATCGCCTACCCGTACGAGATCCCGGCCGTGGTGCGGGCTGAGCTGCTGATCGACGGTCTCGACCGGTACTGCGCGGCCCACCACTTCCTCGGCCACGTCACCATCGAGTCGCTGCACGACCAGGATGCGACCACCGAACTTCGAAAGATGCTCGGCGAGCAGCTGACCGTCGTGTACGTCGACGCGACGCCGGAGGTCCGTGCAGAACGCGGCACCGCCGGGCCCGAGGACGTGGTCGAGCGCGACGCCGTCAAAGCCCGTCGCGGGGCTGCCGGGATCGCCGCGCTCGCGCACGAGGTCGTCGACAATAACCGCGGCCGCCTGCACTTGGAGCGCCGCCTCGACGGCATCGCGCTGGCCCACCGCTGGCCGCTGCGGCAGCCGTCCAGCGCGCCGGTCAACACGCTGGGCCTGCCCGTCCATCTGGAGTCCTACCTGTCCGCGCTGCTGGACCGCACAACCTTTCAGCAGCCGCCCGTCATCGACCTCCTCGCGGTCACCGGCAGCGGAGCACGCGGGAAGTACCAGCACGGCTGGTCCGATCTGGACGTCTTCGTGGTCGCCGGGCAGGAGAGCATCCCCGGGATCCGGCGGGCTCTTGCCGAACTCGAAGCCGAACTCGGCGGCGTCAAGCTCGGCCTGACCGTCCTGACCCAGGACGAGTGCCGCACCGGGGCGGTCACCTCCCGACTGCTGCACGTCCTCGCGCTGATCGGCTCAGGCGGCCTCGTGCCGCTGTGGTGCCGCCCTGGTTTGGCCCTGCCCGCCCCGGACGCGGCCAGCGACGTGGCGGCCAGCGTCGAGGCAGGCGTTCAGGCGGCCATCGAGATCCGGCGCCAGCTCCTCAAGGGTGCCCCCGACCTCCGCGCCCTGTTCAAGATCACCGCGCTGCTGGCCAAGGTGATGCTCCGCTTCGAGGGCACCGAGCGGGCCTCCGACGACGACGCGCTGGGCGTCTTCCTCGACCGCGAGCCCGGCGCTGACCCCGGCCTGCGTCGCGAGGCACGCGAACACCGTGACAAAGCGGTCTACTTGGCCAACATCGTCCTGGGCCACTGGCTGTCGACCATCGCCCTGCCCACGAGCCGCGCATGAACGCCCCTGCCACTTCAACGCCGGCCTTCCGCAAGCTCCTCGCCCCGGCCGCTGCGGACGCCGAGGTCCAGGGCTGGCAGGCCATCGCCCACGCACTGCCAGTGCCACGGCTGCTGGGCCGCGGCCAAACAGCCGGCAAGCACGTCGTGGCCTACGAGGACGTGTTCGCCACCGGCCGGTGCAGCATGCTGCTCGGCGACGTCATCTCGACCGCCGACCGCCACCCGAGCACCCTGCCCCGGGTCACCGCGCTGATCGATGCCGTCTGCGACAACCTGCTTGCAGCAGTGGCTGACAGCGGCCGGACCGAGCCGCTGTCAGCCTGCGTGCCCGGCCTCTACCAGGACCGTATTCGCCCCGGAGGTCGGATCGACTCCTGGTACCTGTCCGGTCACCTCGCCGTCCCCGCCCCGCGTACCGACCAGCCGCCGCCGGTGCACACCCTCACGGGCCACATCTTCGTCGTCAACGGCGTCCCGCTGCGGCTCGATCTGCCCGCCATCGTCTGGGAGATCCGTGAAGCGCTCCATCCCGGCCGTACCTGGGTCACCGCCCTCACCCAGGGCGACCCGACCGAACCGAACATCGCCGACCCGCTGTGCTGGCTCGACTTCGAGTACGCCGGACGGAACACGCTCGCCGGTGAGATCGCGACCCTCCTCTGGTACCTGCTCGGCATGGGCGGTTGGCTGGTGCCGACCTACCAGCCCGACGTGTACGCCCGCACCCTGCCGCTGCACCTGCCACCGGTCGCCACCCCGCACCTCGAACACATCGACCACGACGAGCGCCACCGCCGTCTGGAAGTCCGCTACACCTGGCCGGTCGGCGCCGGGCGCCACGCGGCGATCACCCGTCTGCTGGAGCGTGTACGAGCCGACCTCGCCCCGGCCGCCGACCTCAATCCGGATCGGTTCCTCGCCCAGATCCGCCACTTCCTCGCCCTGCGGATCCTCGGCGTGATCCCGCCCGCCCGTCTCACCGGCCACGACCTGCTCCTGCTGCTGGCCAAGCTCGCCGAGACCCAGCACCCCGAGGCCGTCGGCGAGACCTTCGCCCACACCCAGCCCTCACCGGCCACCGGCCCCGATGATTGGACCGACGATGACCGCACTCACGCCGCTTGAACTGCCCATCGCCGTCCTCCCGCTCCAAGGCAGGGTCGCCCTCGTGACCGGCGGGGCCACCGGGATCGGCGCCATGACCAGCCGGGCCCTGGCCGCCGCCGGAGCCACCGTCGCCGTCAACCACCTCGCCCAGATCCGCCAGGCCCGTACCGTCCTCGGCGACGTGCGACGCGAGGGCCGCACCGGCATCGAGGTCAGCGCCGACCTCACCGACCCCAACGCCGTCGCCGCGCTCGCCAGCCAGGTCGAGTCCGAACTCGGCCCGATCGACATCCTCGTCAACAACGCCGGCGCCTACCCCCGCATCCCATGGGACCAGCTCGGCGAAGACGAGTGGGCCCGCGCCATCGAGTCCAACCTGACCATCCACTACCGGACCTGCCGGGCCATCACCCCCGGCATGGCTGAGCGCCGATGGGGGCGCATCGTCAACATCGGCAGTGTCAACGCCCGCACCGGCCGCCCAGGGCTCACCGCCTACAGCACCGCCAAGGCCGGGCTGCTCGGCCTCACCAGGTCACTGGCCAGGGAGCTTGGACCGGACGGAATCTGCGTGAACACTGTCCTACCCGGGGCCATCCAGGTCGAGGCGGAGAACGGCCTGCCCGCCCACCACCGTGCCCGCCCCGAGGACCAGATCCACCGCCAGTGCGTCCAGCGCCGGGGCCGCCCCGAGGACGTCGCCGCCGCGGTCGCCTTCCTCGCCGGACCCAGCGCGTCCTTCATCACCGGCCAGTCGTTGCACGTCGACGGCGGCTGGATCCTTCACTGACCCGCCGTCCCACCGAACAGGAAGCAGGCCACCATGCAGCACCGCGTCCGCGCCGTCCTCCTCACCCCGAACGACACCATGCTGCTGATCAAGCGCATCCGCCCAGGCATCGACCCGTACTGGGTGATCGTCGGCGGCAAGATCGAGCCGACCGACGCCGGCCCCGAGGACGCCCTCCGACGTGAGGTCCACGAGGAGATCGCCGGCGAAGCCGAGATCGTCAGCCTCCTCCACACCATCGAGACGGACGACGAGCGCCAGGACTTCTACCTCGCCACCATCGACAAGTGGAGCTTCGAGGACCGCAGCGGTCCCGAGTTCAGCCAGGAAGGCCGAGGCGAGTACCTCCTGGAGGAGCTCCCCCTCACCACCGAGGCGCTCGACGCGATCAGCCTCCTGCCCCAGGAGATCGCCACCGTCCTACGCGGAGCCGTCGAGCGCGGGGCACTCCTCGCAACCGGAACACCCTTCCCCGGCTCCCGTCACAGCGAGGCCAGCGCCCACTGAGGCGCGGACACACCACTGCCGCACAAACCTTTCCCCCGAAGGAGAGGTTTGCGCGGCAGCGGGTTGACGGAAAAGCCGTCCGTCAGACGTTGAAGCCGAGGGCGCGGAGCTGGTCGCGGCCGTCGTCGGTGATCTTGTCGGGGCCCCACGGCGGCATCCAGACCCAGTTGATGCGCAGGTCCTGGACCAGGCCGTCGGTGGCGGTCTTGGCCTGGTCCTCGATGACGTCGGTCAGCGGGCAGGCCGCCGAGGTGAGCGTCATGTCGATGGTGGCCACGTCGGACTCGTCGATGTGGATGCCGTAGATCAGGCCCAGGTTGACGACGTCGATGCCCAGTTCGGGGTCGACGACGTCCATCAGGGCCTCGGTCAGGTCCTCCACGGACACGGTGCCGGCGGTGGTGCCGACGATGACGACGCCGTTCGGCTGGTCCTCCGCAGCGGAGGGGGTTTCGTCACTCATGGTCTGTCCTCCTCTGCGGGTCAGTCGTTCACGGCGGGGTGCTGGGCGAGCGCCTGGGCGGTGGCGTCCTTCCAGGCCATCCAGCTGAGCAGGGCGCACTTGACCCGGGCGGGGTACTTGGAGACGCCGGCGAACGCGACCGCATCCTCCAGCACCTCCTCGTCGCCCTCGCCCTGGCCCTTGCTCTGCATCAGCTCCAGGAAGGCCTCCTGGACGGTCTGCGCCTCGCCGACGGTCTTGCCCACGACCAGGTCGTTCAGCACCGAGGCACTGGCCTGGCTGATCGAGCAGCCCTGGGACTCGTACGAGACGTCGGCGACCGTCGAGCCGTCGAGCCGCACCCGCAGGGTGATCTCGTCACCGCAGGTCGGGTTGACGTGGTGCACCTCGGCGTCGCCGTCCCGCAGCCCCTTGCCGTGGGGGTTGCGGTAGTGGTCCAGGATGATGTCCTGGTACATCGAGTCGAGCTTCATGTCCTGCCCTGTCCCGTCAGCCGAAGAAGTTCCGGACGTGGTGCAGGCCGTCGATCAGTGCGTCGACCTCGCCCGGCGTCGAGTACAGGTAGAACGACGCCCGCGTGGTCGCCGGAATTCCGTACCGCAGGCAGACCGGCCGCGCGCAGTGGTGGCCGACGCGCACGGCGATGCCCTGCTCGTCCAGCACCTGGCCCACGTCGTGCGGGTGGATGTCGCCGAGGGTGAAGGAGATCGCGGCGCCGCGGTCGACGGCCGTGCGCGGGCCGATGATCCGCAGGTCCGGGACCTCCAGCAGGCGCTCGACCGCGTACGCGGTGATCGCGTGCTCGTGCGCGGCGATCTTCTCCATGCCGATGTCCGACAGGTAGTCGATGGCCGCGCCGAGCCCGACCGCCTGGGCGATCGGCGGGGTGCCGGCCTCGAACTTGTGCGGCGCCGGGGCGTAGGTGGACGAGCCCATGGTGACGGTCTCGATCATCTCGCCGCCGCCGAGGAACGGCGGGAGGTCCTCCAGCAGCTCCTGGCGGCCCCAGAGCACGCCGATGCCGGTCGGGGCGAGCATCTTGTGACCGGTGAAGGCGACGAAGTCGGCTTCCAGCGCCTGGACGTCCAGCACCATGTGCGGGGCGGCCTGCGAGGCGTCGATGACGACCAGCGCGCCGACCGACTGGGCCTTGCGGACGATCGTCTCGACCGGGTTGACGGTGCCGAGCAGGTTGGAGACCAGGGTGAAGGAGACCACCTTGGTCTTCTCGGTGATCAGCTCGTCGATGTCGGACAGGTCGAGCCGGCCCTCGTCGGTGAGCCCGAACCACTTCAGCTTCGCGCCGGTGCGCTGCGACAGCAGCTGCCAGGGAACGATGTTGGAGTGGTGCTCCATCTCCGTGATGACGATCTCGGAGTCGGCGTCCACCCGGTACGGCTCGTCGGCCCAACCGAGCATGTTGGCAACGAGGTTGAGCGACTCGGAGGCGTTCTTGGTGAAGATCACCTCGTTGCGGCTGGGCGCGTTGACGAAGGCCGCGACCTTGTCCCGCGCGCCCTCGTAGAGCGCCGTGGCCTCTTCGGCGAGCACGTGCACGCCGCGGTGGACGTTGGCGTTGTGCCGCTCGTAGTAGGCGGTCAGGGCTTCCAGCACCTGGCGCGGCTTCTGCGAGGTGGCCGCGTTGTCCAGGTAGACGAGCGGCTTCTCCTCGTGCAGCACACGCTGCAGGATCGGAAAGTCCTTGCGGATCGCGTCGGTGTCGAGCAGACCCGTGAACGGATGCGTCACTCGGACGCGCCCCCCTTCACATACGCCTCGTAGCCCTCGTTCTCCAGCTTGTCGGCCAGCTCGGCACCGCCGGACTCGACGATGCGGCCGCCCGCGAAGACGTGGACGTAGTCGGGCTTGATGTACCGCAGGATGCGGGTGTAGTGGGTCACCAGCAGGGTGCCGACCTCGCCGGTCGAGCGGACCCGGTTGATGCCCTCGGAGACGATCCGCAGCGCGTCGACGTCCAGGCCGGAGTCGGTCTCGTCGAGGATCGCGATCTTCGGCTTGAGGAGCTCCAGCTGGAGGATCTCGTGGCGCTTCTTCTCGCCGCCGGAGAAGCCCTCGTTGACGTTGCGCTCGGCGAAGGCCGGGTCCATCTGGAGGGCAGCCATCGCCTCCTTGACCTCCTTCACCCACAGACGCAGCTTGGGGGCCTCGCCGCGGACGGCGGTGGCGGCGGTGCGCAGGAAGTTGCTCACCGAGACGCCCGGGACCTCGACCGGGTACTGCATGGCCAGGAAGACGCCGGCCTTGGCGCGCTCGTCGACGGACATCTCCAGGACGTCCTCGCCGTCCAGCAGCACCGAGCCGCCGGTGACGGTGTACTTGGGGTGGCCGGCGAGCGAGTAGGCCAGGGTGGACTTGCCGGAGCCGTTCGGACCCATGATCGCGTGGGTCTCGCCCTGCTTCACGGTCAGGTCGACGCCCTTGAGGATCTCGCGCGGGCCGTTCTCGGCCTCGACGGAGACGTGCAGGTCGCGGATTTCAAGCGTTGCCATGGGTACTCAGGACTCCTGGTTGACGGAGACGAGCACATCGTCCCCTTCGATCTTTACGGGGTAGACAGCGACCGGCTTGGTGGCGGGCAGGCCGGAGGGCTTGCCGGTGCGCAGGTCGAAGCTGGAACCGTGCAGCCAGCACTCGATCATGCAGTCCTCGACCTCGCCCTCGGAGAGCGAGACGTTCGCGTGCGAGCAGGTGTCGTTGATCGCGAACACCCCCTCGTCGGTGCGGACGACGGAGACCGGCACGCCGTTGAGGTCCACGCGCTTGGGCACGTCCTCCTGGAGGTCGCTCAGCGCGCAGGCACGGAGGAAGGTCATCTGGATCAGACCGCCGCTTCCAGCTCGGCCTCGATCTTCTCCATCAGCTGGTCCTGGATCTCGGCGACGCCGATCTGCTGGACGAGTTCGGCGAAGAAGCCGCGGACCACCAGGCGGCGGGCCTCGTCGGCCGGGATGCCGCGGGAGCGCAGGTAGAACAGCTGCTCGTCGTCGAAGCGGCCGGTCGCGGAGGCGTGGCCGGCGCCGACGATCTCGCCGGTCTCGATCTCCAGGTTGGGGATCGAGTCGACCCGGGCGCCGTCGGTGAGCACCAGGTTGCGGTTGAGCTCGTAGGTGTCGGTGCCCTCGGCGGCGGCGCGGATCAGCACGTCGCCGACCCAGACGGCGTGGGCGTCCTGGCCCTGCAGCGCGCCCTTGTAGACCACGTTGGAGCGGCAGTGCGGGGTGTCGTGGTCGATGACCAGACGGTGCTCCAGGTGCTGGCCGGCGTCGGCGAAGTAGAGGCCGAACAGCTCGGCCTCGCCGCCGGGCGCGGCGTAGCTGACCCGCGGGTGGATCCGGACGACGTCGCCGCCGAAGGTGACGACCACGGACTTCAGCGAGGCGTCCCGGCCGACCAGCGCGGTCTGCTGGGCGACGTGGACGGCGTTGCGGTCCCAGTCCTGGACGGAGACGAAGGTGAGCTTGGCGCCGTCGCCGACGAGCAGCTCGACGTTGGCGGCCCGGGTGCCGGTCCCGGTGTGGTTGATCACCACGACGGCCTCGGCGAACGGCTTGACGTCGACCACCACGTGGGCGAAGCGGGTGCCGCCCTCGCCGTGCACGTCGATCTTGACCGGCCCGGTGAGCACCGCGTCCTGGGGGACGGTGACCACGAGCGCCTGCTCGAAGGCGCTGAACGCCTGCGCGGCGACCCGGTCGACGGGCTTGCCGGCCTTGCCCAGGCGGGCGTCGTCGCGGCCGACGGTCTCGGCGGTGACGCCGTCCGGCAGGCTCAGCTCGACCTTGTCCTCGCCCTTGGCCGCCTCGGCGGCGGTGCCGTCGTGCAGGCCGCCCAGGCGGTGCATCGGGGTGAACCGCCAGTCCTCCTCGCGGCCGGTGGGCACCGGGAAGTCGCCGACCTCGAACGAGGGCTTGACGGCGACCCGGGCGTCGATCGGCTGCTGGACGGTGGCGCGGCCGGTGCCGGGGCCGGCGAGCTGGGCGCCGGCGCCGGCGGTGCCGACCTCGATCGACCCGGCGGTGGTGGAGCCGGTGGTGGTGTTGACGTCAGCCATGGCTGTCGTAGTGCTCTCTTCCTCGAAAAGCTCGAAAAGTCGGTGGGCGGTCAGCGGCTGGACGTCAGCCGACCGCACCCTCCATCTGCAGCTCGATCAGCCGGTTGAGCTCCAGCGCGTACTCCATCGGCAGCTCGCGCGCGATCGGCTCGACGAAGCCGCGGACGATCATCGCCATCGCCTCGAACTCCGTCATGCCCCGGCTCATCAGGTAGAACAGCTGGTCCTCGCTGACCTTGGAGACCGTCGCCTCGTGGCCCATGGACACGTCGTCCTCGCGGACGTCCACGTACGGGTAGGTGTCCGAGCGGGAGATGGTGTCCACCAGCAGCGCGTCGCACAGCACGTTGGACTTGGCGCCCTTGGAGCCCTCGCCGATCTCGATCAGACCGCGGTAGGAGGTCCGGCCGCCGCCGCGCGCCACCGACTTGGAGACGATGTTGGAGGAGGTGTTCGGCGCCATGTGCACCATCTTGGCGCCGGCGTCCTGGTGCTGGCCCTCGCCCGCGAAGGCGATCGACAGGGTCTCGCCCTTGGCGTGCTCACCCATCAGGTAGACGGCCGGGTACTTCATGGTGACCTTGGAGCCGATGTTGCCGTCGACCCACTCCATGGTCGCGCCCTCGTACGCCACGGCGCGCTTGGTGACCAGGTTGTAGACGTTGTTCGACCAGTTCTGGATGGTCGTGTAGCGGCAGCGGCCGCCCTTCTTGACGATGATCTCCACGACCGCGGAGTGCAGCGAGTCGGAGGAGTAGATCGGCGCGGTGCAGCCCTCGACGTAGTGGACGTACGCGTCCTCGTCGACGATGATCAGCGTCCGCTCGAACTGGCCCATGTTCTCGGTGTTGATCCGGAAGTAGGCCTGGAGCGGGATGTCGACGTGGACGCCCTTGGGCACGTAGATGAACGAGCCGCCGGACCACACCGCCGTGTTCAGCGCGGCGAACTTGTTGTCGCCGGCCGGGATGACGGTGCCGAAGTACTCCTTGAAGATCTCCGGGTGCTCGCGCAGCGCGGTGTCGGTGTCCAGGAAGAGGACGCCCTGCTCCTCCAGGTCCTCGCGGATCTGGTGGTAGACGACCTCGGACTCGTACTGGGCGGCGACACCGGCGACCAGGCGCTGCTTCTCGGCCTCCGGGATGCCCAGCCGGTCGTAGGTGGCCTTGATGTCCGCGGGCAGGTCCTCCCAGGACTCGGCCTGCTTCTCGGTGGAGCGGACGAAGTACTTGATGTTGTCGAAGTCGATGCCGGAGAGGTCGGAGCCCCAGGTCGGCATGGGCTTCTTGCCGAACAGCTTCAGGCCCTTGAGACGCAGGTTCAGCATCCACTCGGACTCGTTCTTCTTCGCGGAGATGTCGCGGACGACCTCCTCGCTGAGCCCGCGCTTGGCCGCGGCACCGGCGGTGTCCGGGTCGGCCCAGCCGTACTCGTAGGTGCCCAGGCCCTCGAGCTCGGGGTGCGAAACGGTGTCAGTCATGCGAGCTTCCTAACGCGCGGACGCTGAATCTTCGGTGGACGTACCGGCAGTCGGCACTGCATCGGAGCCGCGGCCCGCGGAACGCCGGGCAGGCGACGATGCGGCACCGGGTGCCGGCACATAGGTGGTGCAGACCCCGTCGCCGTGGGCGATGGTGGCCAGCCGTTGCACATGGGTGCCCAGCAGCTGGGAGAAGACCTCGGTCTCCGCCTCGCAGAGCTGCGGGAACTGCTCGGCGATGTGCGCGACCGGGCAGTGGTGCTGGCAGAGCTGGGCGCCTGCCGGGGCCTTCGCCACGGCCGGCGGGACCCGCCGCACCGTGGCAGCGTACCCGTCCGCGCTCAGCGCCTGGGCGAGCGCCTCGGTGCGCTCCCCCGCCTCGGCCAGCCGCAGGAGCTCCAGGTACCTCTCGCCCTGCTTGCCGAACCGGGCCCGGGCGAAGGCGGCGACCGCCTCCTCGCCCGCCTTGCCGCCGCCGACCGAGTCGGAGATCCAGCGCAGCGCGTCGGCGGCGAGCTGGTCGTACGCCTGGTAGAAGGCGTCCCGGCCACCGTCGGTGAGGGCGAAGACCTTGGCCGGGCGGCCCCGGCCACGGCTGCCGTAGACCCGCTGTTCGCGGGACTCGACCAGGCCGGCGGCGGCTAGTCCGTCCAGGTGGCGGCGGACGGCGGCGGCGGTGAGGCCGAGCCGGGTCGCCAGGTCGGCGGCGGAGGAGGGGCCGTGGTCGAGGATCGACCGGGCGACCCGGTCCCGGGTGGCGCGGTGGCCCTCCAGCAGCACCTCGGCCGCCGTCACGGGCACGTCGCACCCGGGGGCCGACTCGGCCTCCTGGGGCGTGGCGTGCTCGCGCATGTTTTTCACAACACCAGTGTTGCGTAATTACTTCCGACAGGACAAGCCGTGATGCAGGCCTCACTCGTGTCATCTGTCACGCAGGTAAGCCTTACCTGACCTGCAAAAACGATCATCGAGGGCGCCGTCCGGGCCCGGCGTCGGGGCCTCTTACACTCGCCGGTATGCACTCCGAACCCGCGGTGAAGATCGCCGGGCTGGTCAAGCACTACGGCGACAAGCCCGCGGTGGACGGCCTCGACCTCACCATCGCACGCGGCGCGATCACCGCCGTCCTCGGCCCCAACGGCGCCGGCAAGACCACCACCATCGAGACCTGCGAGGGCTACCGCCGCCCCGACGCCGGCACCGTCCGCGTCCTCGGCCTCGACCCGGTCGCCCAGAACGCCGCGCTGCGCCCCCGGATCGGCGTCATGCTGCAATCGGGCGGCGTGTACGCGGGCGCGCGCGCCGTCGAGATGCTGCGTCACACCGCCGCGCTGCACGCCCACCCGCTGGACGTCGACGCGCTGGTCGAACGGCTCGGCCTCGGCTCCTGCGGCCGCACCGCCTACCGGCGCCTGTCCGGCGGCCAGCAGCAGCGGCTCGCCCTGGCCATGGCCGTGGTCGGCCGCCCCGAGCTGGTCTTCCTGGACGAGCCCACCGCCGGACTCGACCCGCAGGCCCGGCGCGCCACCTGGGAGCTGGTCCGCGACCTGCGCCGGGACGGAGTCACCGTGGTCGTCACCACCCACCACATGGACGAGGCCGAACAGCTCGCCGACCAGGTCGCCGTCATCGACCGCGGCCGGGTGATCGCCACCGGAAGCCCCGAGGAGCTGTGCCGCGGCGGCGCCGAGAACGCCCTGCGCTTCGACGGCCCGCCCGGGCTCGACCTCGGCCCGCTGCTCAAGGAACTGCCCGAGGGCGCCACCGCCACCGAGACCACCCCCGGCGGCTACCGCGTCGAGGCGCCCGTCGACCCGCAGCTGGTGGCCACCGTCACCGGCTGGTGCGCGGCCTCCGGCGTCCTGCCCGAACGGCTGTCCGTCCAGCGCCGCAGCCTCGAAGACGTCTTCCTCGACCTGACCGGACGGGACCTGCGCTCGTGAGTACGACCACCGACTACTCCCCCAAGCCCGGCGCGGCCCCGGTCGGCCGGATGCTGCTCGCCCAGACCGCCTTCGAGACCAGGATGCTGCTGCGCAACGGCGAACAGCTGCTGCTCACCGTGGTCATCCCGACCGTGCTGCTGGTGCTGTTCTCGGCCGTGGACATCGTCGCGGTGGACGGGCCCGGCAAGCGGGTCGACTTCCTGGCCCCCGGCCTGCTCGCGCTGGCCGTGATGTCCACCGCCTTCACCGGGCAGGCCATCGCCACCGGCTTCGAGCGCCGCTACGGCGTGCTGAAGCGGCTCGGCGCCAGCCCGCTCCCGCGCTGGGCGCTGCTGACCGCCAAGACCGGCTGCGTCCTGGTCACCGAGGCGCTGCAGGTCGCGCTGCTGTCCGCGATCGCGCTGGCGCTCGGCTGGTCCCCGCACGGCAACCCCCTGTCGGTCGTCGCGCTGCTGGTGCTCGGCACCGCGGCCTTCTCCGGCCTGGGCCTGCTGATGGCCGGCACGCTCAAGGCGGAGGCCACGCTGGCCGCCGCCAACCTGGTGTTCATCCTGCTGCTGCTGGCCGGCGGGGTGATCGTGCCGCTGAGCAGGTTCCCCTCGGCCGTGCAGTCGGTGCTGGAACTGCTGCCGATCTCCGCGCTCTCGGACGGCCTGCGGTCGGTCCTCCAGCACGGCGCCGGGGTGCCCTGGTCCGACCTCGGCATCCTGGCCGGCTGGGCCGTTCTCGGCCTGGCCGCCGCGGCCCGCTTCTTCCGCTGGGAGTAGCCCCGGCCCCGCACGTGAACCGCTACGTGCATGAGGCCGCACGCGCGTGAGGCCGCCCCGCACGGGAACCGCCCCCCGGCCGCTTCGGCCGGGGGGCGGTCTCACGTCACCGACGGAACGTCAGCTCTGGCTGCCGCGACGCTTGCGGGCCAGCAGGACGAGCGCGCCACCGACCAGCAGCACGCCGCCGCCGGCCGCCGCGATCATCGGGGTGGCGTCGTTGCTACCGGTCTGGGCGAGCGCCGGGCCACTGGTGGTGGGCGTCGGGACCGGGGTCGGGGTCGGCGTCGCGGTCGCGGTCTTGCTCGCGGTGGGCGAGGCCGACGGAGGCGGCGTCTTGGTGGGCGTGGGGGTGGGAGTCGGCGTCGGAGTCGTGGTCTGCGACGGGGTCGGGGTGGGAGTCGGGGTCGAGGTCTTGGTGGGCGTGGGAGTCGGCGTCGGAGTCGGCGTGTGGCACGGCTCGATCGTCTTGGTCTCGTTGATGTTCCAGCCCTTTTCGTTGGGCGTCTCCGTCGTGTTCACCACGAGGTTCGCCTTGACGGGGGCCGTGTGGTCCTTCACCGGGAAGGTGCCGTGGAACTCCGCGGGGAAGGCCTTGGCGTCCAGGACCTTCTCGCCGTCGATGGTGAGGCTGACGGTGTTCTTCACGTCGGGCTTCGGGCTGTAGTTGATCAGATCGATCACGATCTTGTCGCAGGTCACCGACCAACTCGGCACGTGCGCCGAGGCGTTGGTTGCCAGCGCCAGAGGCAGGAGAATTCCGGCCGCTGCCGTCCCGGCGAGTGCCGCCGCGCCGATCCGCATGTGCCGCTGCTGTCGCGCCATTTACGCTGTTCCCCTCAGAACGGTCTTGCGCAGCAGGCGTGTTGAAGGTTTCGCGGTGGCCCGCTACGACTGTCCGGGGGACTCTACCGGCACTCCCGCACCTCTCCACACCCCGCCGTACGACCGAATTTCGTCTGTTGGTCCGTCGTCTGATGTGTATGACCAGCCCATCACAGCTGCCACCTCGCGGAACGCGGATTCGGCAAACTTGAATGAACTTCGTCACCTGACTGAAATACGTGCGCCCTCGGTGATCAGGTTCAATCACCGAGGGCGCAGCACCGGTCGACCGGCGAAATGATCAGGCCTTCTTCGCCGCCCGACGCCGGGTGACGACCACGATCGCGCCACCGGCCGCGAGCACCACCGCGCCGCCGATCGCCAGCGGCACGACGGGCCCGGAACCGGTGTGCGCGAGGTTGCCGCCCGCGTTCGCCTGGGCGGACGGGCTCGCCGAGGCCGAGGCCGAGACGGCCGGCACACCCGCCGAGGCGGTGGCCGACGGGCTGGCCGAGGCACCCGCGCTCGGCTTGCCGCTCACCGGGGCGGAGGGCGTGGCCGAGGGGCTCGCCGAGGTCCCGGGGGTGGCCGAGGTGCCGGGAGTCCCGGGCGTGGTGGAGGCCGACGGCGTCCCGCTCGGCACCACCGGCGGCACGGTGGGCGTGGTGGACGGCGTCGGGACGACGATGCCGGGCAGGCAGCCGGCGAACGGGTAGTGGTGCGTCTCCGCCCCGCCCTTGCCGGTCAGCGAGGCCGCGATGACCGAACCGTTGACCGGGCCGCCGCTGCCGAGGTCGAAGGCGGCGTTCGGCGCCAGCACGGTGCCGGCCCAGGCGGCCTTGCTGCTCTTGACCACCTTGGTCGCGGTGGGGAAGTTCCACAGCAGCTTGGCGCGGATCGCCCCGCCGGCCGCGCTCTGCAGCTTGTCGTCCAGGACGAAGGACGCCTTGGCCTCGTCCCACAGGTGGAAGCCGGTGGTCCCGGCGGCCGCCATGTCGTACGAGCCGCCGGTCACGGTGACCACGGTGACGGAACCGGCCGGCACCTTGAGGAAGACGTCCTTGGCGCCCTGGAGCTTCGCGGCGTCGACGGTGAAGCTGTTGTACTTCGCGTCGCCGCCGGTGAACGTGAGCTTGGCGCCGTCGGCCTGGACGGTGGCGCCGGCGGTCTGCGGCGCGGCGGCCAGCGCGGTGGCGGCGGCGCGCAGCTTGGCGAACTCGGCCTTGAAGTCGATCGGGGAGGCGCCCTGGGCGGTGGCGCCCTGGTGGGCCTGGACGACGGCGCCGTCGGCCTTGGAGCCGTAGACGCCGTTGCCCTTCATCACCTGGGTGTTGTGGCCGGTGATGCGGCCGGCGACCACCAGCGCGTTCTTGCCGGGCAGGGCGTCGACCTCGGCGGGGGTCAGCTCCTGGCCGACCGAGAAGCCACCGGTGAAGTCGGCGTTGCCGCCCACCGCGACGGCGCCCTCGGCGTCGGGGGTGTGGGTGTCGTCGCCCTCGATGAACTCGCCGTAGAGGTTGGCGACCCCGAGGCTGCGGCACTCCTGGCCGGGGTCGGCGGCGTGGGCGGCGGCGGGGGCGATCAGGCCGGCCAGTGCGAGCGAGCCGCCGACTGCGAGCGCGGCGGCGGACGTGGGTATGCGCATGTGCAGGTCTCCGCTTGTGCGGGAGGAGTGGGAGAGGTCCGAAAAAGGTATGGACCAATCCGCACTCTTTCGGCCTCACCGGTGATTGGTCAAGACCAATGACCGCCTTGACCGAAGAGTCCGGTTTGCACCCCATCCGGCCCGGTGCGGGCGGCGCCCGCGCGGCACCCGCGCCCCGCCCCAAGATCGGCTGTAAGGCCGCCTACGATTGACCCCGTGCCTAATCCCTTCTCCCTGCTCGCCGACCGCTGGCAGCCGTCCGCCGTGATGGTCCGGCGCGCCGCGTTCGCCGCGCTGGTGATGAGCGTGGTGATCGTCGTCACCGGCGGCGCCGTCCGCCTCACCGCCTCCGGCCTCGGCTGTACGACGTGGCCCCGCTGCACCGCCGACAGCCTGACCCCGACCGCCGAGATGGGCTTCCACGGCGTCGTCGAGTTCACCAACCGGATGCTCACCTACGTGCTGAGCGCCGCCGTCGGCTGGGCCATCCTGGCCGCCCGCTGCCACCGCCCGTGGCGGCACAGCATGACCAAGCTCGGCTGGGCGCAGTTCTGGCTGGTGATGAGCAACGCGGTGCTCGGCGGCATCACCGTGCTGACCGGCCTCAACCCGTACACCGTCGCGCTGCACATGATCGCCGCGATGGCGCTGGTGTGGGTCGCGCTGCTGATGTGGGAGCGGTCGAAGGAGGGCGACGGCACCCCCGAGCTCGCCGTGGCCCGCCCGATCCACCAGCTCTCCTACGTGCTGGTCCTGGTCGTCGGACTGCTGGTCGCGGCCGGCACCCTGGTCACCGGCGCCGGCCACCACCCGGGCACGCCGAAGGACAACAAGATCGTCCCCCGGATCCCGATCGACTACGACAGGCTGGCCCAGTTCCACGCCGACCTCGCGTTCGTCTCGGTCGGCCTGACCATCGCGATGATCTTCGTCTTCGCCGCCATCAAGGCCCCGCCGGCGGCGAAGGCCCGCACCAGGGAACTGCTGGCGGTCCTGCTCCTCCAGGGCGTCCTCGGCTTCATCCAGTACTTCACGGACGCCCCCGAGCTGATGGTCGGCCTCCACATGCTCGGCGCCACCCTCACCTGGATCGCCGCCCTCCGCATCCCCCTCGCCCTGCGCACCCGCGCCGACGAGGCCCCCGCCCCCGAGCAGTTGCCCGCACAGACCCCACAGGCTGCCACCGTCTGAACCTCGTCGAAGGCCCCCATCCTCCTTAGGTTCTAACGGTCCTCGCAACACCCGCGATCTGTGGGAGTTGCGAGGACCGTTAGAACCTAAGCCGGGGGGAGCCGGGCCGTTGCCGTGCGCGCCGAAGTGATCAGCCGCCGAGCTGGATGCCGGCCATGCGCTTCCACTCGTACGGGCCGGTCTTCACCTTGAGGGCCAGCTCGCCCTCGAAGTCGTCGTGCAGGGTCAGCCCGGCCAGTTCGGCGGCCCGGCGACCGACGGCGTAGCTCGGGGCCACCTGGTCGCCCCAGGCGCCGTCCGCGCCCACCACGACGATCCGGGTGGCCACGGCGCCGACGTACTCGACGACCGCGTCGACGCCGCCCCCGTGCTGGCGGGCGAAGCTGCTGAGGTGCTTGGCGATGCGCTTGGCGCGGCGCTCGGTACGGGCGTCCGGCGCGGTGGCGGTGGCGGTCTCTGCGCTGCTCATGCCCGCATGCTACCCACCGGTAGTCGAGCTGGCGACGGGAGCGCCCTGTGCACCGGGCCACATACTGGAGGCGTGACCTTCTCCGGCTGGCCGGCCGAGGCGCTCGACTTCTACGAGCACCTCGAAGCCGACAATTCCAAGACCTTCTGGCAGGCCCACAAGGAGCAGTACGACAACGACGTACGGACCCCGATGGAGCTGCTGCTCGCCGAGCTGGAACCGGAGTTCGGGCCCGGGAAGATCTTCCGTCCCAACCGCGACGTCCGGTTCAGCGCCGACAAGTCCCCGTACAAGACGCACATCGGCGCCCACCTGGAGACCGGCGGCTACGTCCAGCTCTCCGCCGACGGCCTGGCCTGCGGCAACGGGATGTACCAGCTCGCCCCCGACCAGCTGGACCGCTACCGCGCCGCCGTCGCCGAGGACGTCAGCGGCGCCGAACTGGAGCGGGTGATCGCCGCGGTGGAGCAGGACGGCCCCCAGGTGCACGGCCGGGACTCCCTCAGGACCGCTCCGCGCGGCTTCCCCAAGGACCACCCGAGGATCGAGCTGCTGCGCCACAAGGGCCTGGTCGCCTGGCAGGAGTGGGCGCCCGCGAAGTGGCTCGGCACCCGCGGCGCCCGCACCCGGATCACCGCCTTCCTGCGCGCCTCCCAGCCGCTCCGGGACTGGCTGGACGACCACGTCGGCCCGTCCGAGCTGCCGACCCGGTGAGAACGCGAAGAGCCCCGGTCCACCGGACCGGGGCTCTTCGACGTCGGACGGGCCCTACTTCACGAACGGGTCGATCGCGCACACCACGAACAGCAGCGACAGGTAGGTGATCGACCAGTGGAACAGCCGCATCTCCTTCAGCTTCGCGCCCACCACCCCGGCCTTGGCCCGGCCGTACAGTGCGTGCGCCTCGCGCAGCCAGAACCCGCCGAGCAGCACCGCGGTGACGGGGTACAGCCAGCTCATGTGCCCCAGCGGCCACACCGCCAGCGAGGTCGCCACCATCACCCAGGAGTAGGCGACGACCTGCTTGCCGACGGCGACGTTGCCCTTGACCACCGGCAGCATCGGCACGCCGGCCCGCTCGTAGTCCTCGCGCACCTTCATCGAGAGCACCCAGGTGTGCGGCGGCGTCCAGAAGAACACCACCAGGAACAGCGCGACCGCCGCCCAGGACAGCGAGTTGGTGACGGAGGACCAGCCGATCAGCACCGGCATGCAGCCGGCGATGCCGCCCCAGACGATGTTCTGCGAGGTGCGCCGCTTGAGCCCCAGCGTGTAGACGAACACGTAGAACAGCAGCGCGCCGAGCGCCAGTCCGGAGGAGAGCCAGTTGACGCCGAAGCCCAGCAGCAGCGTCGAGACGACCGCGAGGGCGATGCCGAACACCAGCGCCTCGCGCGGCGACACCATCCCGGTGACGATCGGCCGGCGCTCGGTGCGGGACATCACCGCGTCGATGTCGCGGTCGATGTACATGTTGAGGGCGTTGGCGCCGCCCGCCGAGAGGTAGCCGCCGACCACGACCTTCAGCACCAGCAGCATGTTCGGGACGCCCTGCTGGGCGAGGAACATCACCGGCACCGTGCTCATCAGCAGCAGTTCGATGATCCGTGGCTTGGTCAGTGCGACGAAGGCGCCGACACGGGCCCCGATGGGCCGGTGCGCAGGAGTCGCCCCGGTGACCCCGGCGGGACGGGTTTCGACGGCGGTCACTAACACCCCAACTGAAGATGAATCCTCGCAGGCGTCCACAGGAACGAAGGGTCCCAAATCGTCCGCTCTGCGCGTACCACGCCACCTTAGACGCTCCATATATCCCATCCGGCTCCGGGGTCCCCCGGCGAGGCCGATGGCACACCCCCGGGTGAACCGACCGGGTGAAGCCACGGAGCCGTTCCGGCGCGCCGCCGCAACCCGTCCTGACCACCGGGGCGGCAGGGTGCCGTAAAACAGGAGAGCCTGGGACAAAATCAGGCAGACCGCCCTGGTGGGAATCACCATCCGGATTTCCTGGTTGTCCCAGCACGGAGGGTGAGCCCCGGGGCGGACGGTAGGCTCGCACGCAGAAGCGGGATCTACCCTCCGTGACCGGCACCACCCAGCGTCGAGACCACAGCGCCGTGGCCGACCCGGTCCCCTTTCACGGGGTCACTCTTCACAACGGAAGGAGCCCTGAGACAGGGTGAGCACGACGCCGACGAACGCATTCGAGTGGTCCGAACTGGATGAGCGCACGGTTGACACAGCGCGGGTCCTGGCCATGGACGCCGTCCAGAAGGTCGGCAACGGACACCCCGGGACGGCCATGTCGCTGGCCCCCGCGGCGTACCTGATCTTCCAGCGTTTCCTGCGCCACGACCCGACCGACCCCTCGTGGGTCGGCCGCGACCGGTTCGTGCTGTCCCCCGGGCACACGAGCCTGACCCTCTACACCCAGCTGTACCTGTCGGGCTACGGCCTGGAGCTGGACGACCTCAAGGCCTTCCGCGTCGCGGGCAGCCGCACCCCGGGCCACCCGGAGCACGGCCACACCGCGGGCGTGGAGACCACCACCGGCCCGCTCGGCCAGGGCATCGCCAACGCGGTGGGCATGGCGATGGCCGCCCGCTACGAGCGCGGCCTGTTCGACCCGGACGCCGCCGCCGGCGAGTCCCCCTTCGACCACACCATCTGGGCCATCGTCTCCGACGGCGACCTGGAGGAGGGCATCTCCGCCGAGGCCTCCTCGCTGGCCGGTCACCAGAAGCTGGGCAACCTGGTCGCCCTGTACGACGACAACCACATCTCGATCGAGGGCGACACCGAGACCGCCTTCTCCGAGGACGTCCTCAAGCGCTACGAGGCGTACGGCTGGCACGTCCAGCGGGTCGCCCCGAAGGCCAACGGCGACATCGACGTGGCCGTCCTGGCCGACGCGCTGGCCGCGGCCAAGGCCGAGACCACCCGTCCGTCGATCATCGCGATGCGCACGATCATCGCCTGGCCGGCCCCGGACGCCCAGAACACCGCCAAGGCCCACGGCTCCGCGCTCGGCGCCGCCGAGATCGCCGCCACCAAGAAGGTCCTGGGCTTCGACCCGGAGAAGACCTTCGAGGTCTCCGACAGGGTGATCGAGCACGCCCGCGAGGTCATCAAGCGCGGCAAGGCCGCCCACGCCGAGTGGGAGCAGTCCCTGGAGGCCTGGCGCGCCGCCGACCCGCAGCGCGCCGCCGAGTTCGACCGCATCCAGGCCGGCGAGCTTCCCGAGGGCTGGAAGAAGACCGTCCCGGTCTTCCCGGCCGGCAAGGACGTCGCCACCCGCAAGGCCTCCGGCGAGACCCTCAAGGCGATCGGCGCGGTCATCCCGGAGCTGTGGGGCGGCTCGGCCGACCTCGCCGAGTCCAACCTCACCACCATCGACGAGGACAGCTCGTTCCTCCCCGAGGGCAACCCGCTGAAGAGCGCCAGCCCGTACGGCCGGACGATCCACTTCGGCATCCGCGAGCACGCCATGGGCTCGACCATGAACGGCATCGCCCTGCACGGCAAGACCCGCGTGTACGGCGGCACCTTCCTGGTCTTCGCCGACTACATGCGCCCGGCCGTGCGCCTGGCCGCGCTGATGAAGCTGCCGGTCACCTACGTCTGGACGCACGACTCGATCGGCCTCGGCGAGGACGGCCCGACCCACCAGCCGGTCGAGCACATGGCCTCGCTGCGCGCCATCCCGGGCCTGGCCATGGTCCGCCCGGCCGACGCCAACGAGACGGCCGTCGCCTGGCGCACCGTCATCGAGCGCCAGACCACCCACCCCGGCCCGGTCGGCCTGGCGCTCACCCGCCAGAACGTCCCGACCTTCGACCGCGAGGTCTTCGGCTCCGCCGAGGGCACCGCGAAGGGCGGCTACATCCTGGCCGAGGCCTCCAGCGGCGACCCGCAGGTGATCCTGCTGGGCACCGGCTCCGAGGTCCAGCTGGCCGTCAAGGCCCGCGAGGTGCTGGAGGCCGAGGGCATCGCCACCCGGGTGGTCTCGGTGCCGTCCTTCGAGTGGTTCCAGGAGCAGGACCAGGCCTACCGTGACAGCGTGCTGCCGCCGTCGGTCAAGGCCCGGGTGTCGGTCGAGGCCGGCATCGGCCAGGGCTGGCGCGAGCTGGTCGGCGACCACGGCCGGATCGTCTCGCTGGAGCACTTCGGCGCCTCCGCCGACTACAAGGTGCTCTTCGAGGAGTTCGGCCTGACCGCCGAGCGCGTGGTGGCCGAGGCCCACAACGCCCTCCGTTCCCTTGAGGCCGTCAACCGCTGACGCCCCCCGGGCCGTGCGCCCGCCCGCACGCGGGCGCACGGCCCCCTCTGACTACCCCACGAAGCAGAACAAAAAAGGACTGAAGCACCATGACTGACGCACTGAAGCGCCTCAGCGACGAAGGCGTGGCGATCTGGCTGGACGACCTCAGCCGCAAGCGGCTGAACACCGGCAACCTCGCCGAGCTGGTGCAGAACAAGCACGTGGTGGGCGTTACCACCAACCCGACCATCTTCCAGAAGGCCATCGGCGGCGGCGACGACTCCTACGACGGCCAGCTGCGCGACCTCGCCGTCCGCAAGGTCACCACCGACGAGGCCGTCCGCATGATCACCACCTCGGACGTGCGCGACGCGGCCGACGTGCTGCGCCCGGTCTACGACGCCTCCAACGGCCGCGACGGCCGGGTCTCCATCGAGGTCGACCCGCGCCTGGCGCACGAGACCGCGGCCACCGTGGCCGAGGCCAAGCAGCTGTGGTGGCTGGTCGACCGCCCGAACGTCTTCATCAAGATCCCCGCCACCAAGGCCGGCCTGCCCGCGATCGCCGAGGTGATCGGCCGGGGCATCAGCGTCAACGTCACGCTGATCTTCTCGCTGGAGCGCTACAAGGCCGTCATCGACGCCTACCTGACCGGCCTGGAGGCCGCCAAGGCCAAGGGCCTGGACCTCTCCCAGATCGAGTCGGTCGCCTCCTTCTTCGTCTCCCGCGTGGACACCGAGATCGACAAGCGCCTGGAGAAGATCGGCGGCGACGCCCGGGACCTGCGCTCCAAGGCCGCCCTGGCCAACGCCCGCCTCGCCTACCAGGCGTACGAGGAGGTCTTCGGCTCGGTCGACGGCAAGTCCGCCGGCAGCGCCCGCTGGCGCTCGCTGGAGGCCGCCGGCGCCAAGCCGCAGCGCCCGCTGTGGGCCTCCACCGGTGTCAAGGACCCGGCTCTGCCGGACACCCTGTACGTCACCGAGCTGGTCGCCCCCGGCACGGTCAACACCATGCCCGAGGCCACCCTGGAGGCCACCGCCGACCACGGCGTGGTCACCGGCGGCACCATCGTCCCCAACTACGCCGACGCCAAGGCCGTGATGGACGCCATCGCCGCCGCCGGCGTGGACTACGACGACGTGGTCCAGGTGCTGGAGGACGAGGGCGTGGAGAAGTTCGAGCAGTCCTGGAACGAGCTGCTCGACACCGTCACCGCCTCGCTCGCCTCCTTCGCCGGCGAGAAGTGACCGTTCGCTCACACAGCCAGCGCACGAAAGCGGAGCCCAACAAGTGAGCACTGATTTCCCCGAGTTGACCTCGGAGTCGGACGCGGACGATCTCCCGCCGGCCCCCGTCAACCCGCTTCGTGACCCGGCCGACCGACGGCTCCCGCGCATCGCGGGGCCGTCCGGTCTGGTCATCTTCGGAGTCACCGGCGACCTGTCCCGCAAGAAGCTCATGCCGGCCATCTACGACCTGGCCAACCGCGGTCTGCTGCCGCCGGGCTTCTCTCTCGTCGGCTTCGCCCGGCGCGAGTGGGACGACGAGGACTTCGCCAAGGAGGTCCACGACGCGGTCAAGGACCACGCCCGCACCCCGTTCCGGGAGGAGGTCTGGCAGCAGCTCGCCAAGGGCATGCGCTTCGTCCACGGCACCTTCGACGACGACGACGCCTTCGACAAGCTCCGCGAGACCATCGACGAGCTGGACAAGGCGCAGGGCACCGGCGGCAACTTCGCCTTCTACCTGTCCGTCCCGCCGAAGTTCTTCCCGACCGTCGTCCAGCAGCTCAAGAAGCACGGCCTGGCCGACCCCCCGCAGGGCTCGTGGCGTCGCGCGGTCATCGAGAAGCCCTTCGGCCACGACCTGGAGAGCGCCCAGGAGCTGAACCGGATCGTCCACGAGGTCTTCCCCCGGGACGAGGTCTTCCGGATCGACCACTACCTGGGCAAGGAGACGGTCCAGAACATCCTGGCGCTGCGCTTCGCCAACCAGATGTTCGAGCCGATCTGGAACCGGTCGTACGTCGACCACGTGCAGATCACCATGGCCGAGGACATCGGCATCGGCGGCCGGGCCGGCTACTACGACGGCATCGGCTCCGCCCGCGACGTCATCCAGAACCACCTGCTCCAGCTGATGGCGCTCACCGCCATCGAGGAGCCGGCGTCCTTCCACCCGAAGGCGCTGGTGGCCGAGAAGCTCAAGGTGCTCAGCGCCGTCAAGCTCCCGGCCGACCTCGGCCGGCACACCGTGCGCGGCCAGTACGCGGCCGGCTGGCAGGGCGGCGAGGAGGTGGTCGGCTACCTGGACGAGGACGGCATCGACCCGGACTCCAAGACCGACACCTACGCGGCGATCAAGCTGGAGATCAACAACCGCCGCTGGGCGGGCGTCCCGTTCTACCTGCGCACCGGCAAGCGGCTGGGCCGCCGGGTCACCGAGATCGCGGTGGTCTTCCAGCGCGCCCCGTACCTGCCGTTCGACTCCTACGCGACCGAGGAGCTGGGGCAGAACGCCCTGGTCATCCGGGTCCAGCCGGACGAGGGCGTGACGGTGCGGTTCGGCTCCAAGGTGCCGGGCACGTCCTTCGAGGTCCGGGACGTCACGATGGACTTCGCCTACGGCGAGTCCTTCACCGAGTCCAGCCCGGAGGCGTACGAGCGGCTCATCCTCGATGTGCTGCTCGGCGACGCCAACCTGTTCCCGCGTCACCAGGAGGTCGAGCTCTCCTGGCAGATCCTCGACCCGATCGAGAAGTACTGGGACACCCACGGCAAGCCCGCCCAGTACTCCGCGGGGACCTGGGGCCCGGCCGAGGCGGACGAGATGCTCGCACGAGACGGCAGGAGCTGGCGCCGGCCATGAAGATCGACCTCACCAACACGACGTCCAGCAAGATCAACGCCGCGCTGATGGAGGCGCGCCGGGCCAGTGGCTCCACCGCCGCCGGCATGGTGCTCACCCTGGTGATCGTGACCGACGAGGGCAGCGCGTACGACGCCCTCAAGGCCGCCAACGACGCCTCCCGCGAGCACCCCTCGCGCACCCTCGCGGTGATCAAGCGCGCCGGGCGCTCGCCCCGGGCCCGCGCCGAGACCCGGCTGGACGCCGAGATCCTGGTCGGCACCGACGCCGGCTCGGGAGAGACGGTCATCCTGCGCATGCACGGCGAACTCGCCGCGCACGCCCAGTCGGTGGTCCTGCCACTGCTGCTCCCGGACGCCCCGGTCGTCGTCTGGTGGCCCGACAACGCGCCGCTGCACCCGGCGCAGGACCCGCTGGGCGCGCTCGCCCAGCGCAGGATCACCGACGCCGTCACCGCCGAGTCCCCGGTCGGCCAGCTCGCCCAGCGGGCCCAGAGCTACACCCCGGGCGACACCGACCTGGCCTGGACCCGGATCACCGGCTGGCGCTCGATGCTGGCCGCCGCGCTGGACCAGCGGCCGGTCACGATCACCTCCGCGGTGGTCGAGGGCGAGTCCTACAACCCCAGCGTCGAACTGCTCGGCCTCTGGCTGCACAACCGGCTGCACGTGCCGGTCGAGCGGATCGTCACCGGCGGCCCCGGCATCACCGCGGTGCACCTGCGCACCAAGGACGGCGACATCACCCTGGACCGCCCGGACGGCCTGATGGGCACGCTCTCCATGGTCGGTTCCCCGGACCGCCAGGTGGCGCTCAAGCGGCGCGAGACCTCGGAGCTGATCGCCGAGGAACTGCGCCGGCTCGACCCGGACGACATCTACGCGACGGCCGTGCGCACGCCCGTCGACCGGCTGCGCGAGCCGGACACCGCCGAGACGGCGGCGGCCGAGCGGGTCGCCCGCGCGGCGGTCACCGAGGCCGCGGTGGCCAACCCCGCCCGGGTGACCGCCAAGGTCGCGTCCGAGGCCGCGTCCGAGGACATGGCCGAGGCCGAGGCCGCCGAGAAGGCTCCCGCCAAGAAGCCCGCCAAGCGCGCCGCCAAGGGGAGCGCATGACCAACGCGACCCCGCAGCTGGTCGTCCACCGGGACAAGGAGCTGATGGCCCAGGCGGCCGCGGCCCGGCTGATCACCCGGATCGTGGACGCCCAGGCCGCCCGCGGCACCGCCTCGGTGGTGCTCACCGGCGGGCGCAACGGCAACGCCCTGCTGGCCGCGATCGCCGCCTCCCCGGCGCGCGACGCGGTCGACTGGGCGCGGCTGGACCTCTGGTGGGGCGACGAGCGCTTCGTCCCCGCCGGGGACCCGGACCGCAACGCCGTCCAGGCCCGCGCCGAACTGCTGGACTCCGTCCCGCTCGACCCTGCGCGGGTGCACGAGATGCCCGCCTCGGACGGTGCGGACGGCTCGGACGTGGAGGCCGCCGCCGCCCGCTACGCGGAGGAGCTGGCGAAGGCCTCCGGCCCGGGTGACCGGCTCGGCGTCCCGGCCTTCGACGTGCTGCTGCTCGGCGTCGGCCCGGACACCCACGTCGCCTCGCTCTTCCCCGAGCACCCGGGCGTGCGGGAGACCGAGCTGACCGTGATCGGCGTGCGCGGGGCCCCCAAGCCCCCGCCGACCCGGATCTCGCTCACCCTCCCGGCGATCCGGGCGGCCCGCGAGGTCTGGCTGCTGGCGGCCGGCGCGGACAAGGCGGACGCGGTCGCGATGGCCCTGTCCGGCCCGGGCGAGCTCCAGGCGCCCGCTTCCGGCGCGTACGGCCGCAGCCGCACCCTGTGGCTGCTGGACCGGGCCGCGGCGGAGCAGATCCCGCCCCAGCTGTACCCGCCGGCCTCGGCGTAACGGGCCCGGCAACGCACAAGGGCGCCACCGTCCTCGACGGTGGCGCCCTTCGCTGTCTGTCGTCCGGGTCAGATCTCGCCGCGCAGCTTGGCCAGCGCCTCGGCGAGGATCGCCTCGCCGTCGGCGTCGGTGCGCCGCTCGCGGACGTAGGCGAGGTGGGTCTTGTACGGCTCGTTGCGCGAGGGCGCGGGCGGGTTGTGCTCGTCCTGTCCGGCCGGGAAACCGCACCGCGGGCAGTCCCAGGTGTCCGGGATGACGGCCTCGGCGGCGAAGCTCGGCCGGGTCTCGTGCTTGTTGGCACACCAGAAGGTGATCCGGTTGCGCGGGGCGGACTCGCCGCGCTCCGCCTCGCCCATCGGGCCCGCTCCGACCCTGCTGCCACGGATGGCGTTGCCACTTGCCACGGTCTGACTCCCTGCGTGCTGGTGCGCCGACCCTCCGCGGTGCGCGTCGGTGGCGAAAGTCGTCCTAGTGTAAGCAGGAGTTAAGCGTCCACCGCCATCGCCTCCGCCCCCGACCGTCCCAGGATAGGCGCTCGGGCGACGGGGCGTCAGGGTTACGTCAGCTCTTGTACTTCAGCACCAGGCCCAGCACGATGATGCAGGCGAACCAGGCGAGACCGACCACGATCGTGATGCGGTCCAGGTTGCGCTCGGCCACCGCCGAGCCGCCGCCGGTGGACATCGCGCCGCCACCGAACATGTCCGACAGGCCGCCGCCCTTCCCCTTGTGCAGCAGCACCAGCAGGATCATCAGCAGACTGAAGATGATCAGGGCAATCGAGAACCCGAGAACCACGACGGGACCAACTCTCTCGTATCTTCGGCGACGGGGCCGGACCGCTGACGGCGGTCCGGCCCCAAAGCCTACGTTGCTGCAGCGGCGTTAGCCTACTGCCTGCTCACGGTAGCGCACGATCTTGACGAACTCGTCGGCGTCCAGCGAGGCACCGCCGATCAGGCCGCCGTCGATGTCGGGCTTGGCCATCAGGCCGGCCGCGCTCGACGACTTCACCGAACCGCCGTACAGCACGCGGACCTTGTCGGCCAGCTCGGCGTCGTACAGCTCGGCGATCCGCTTGCGGATGGCGGCGCAGACCTCCTGCGCGTCCTCCGGGGTGGCCACCTCGCCGGTGCCGATCGCCCAGACCGGCTCGTAGGCGACCACGATGGACTCGGCCTGGTGGGCCGGGATGTCCGCCAGGGCGCCGTCCAGCTGGGCGAGGGTGTGCTCGACGTGGGTGCCGGCCTTGCGGACGTCCAGCGGCTCGCCGATGCACAGGATCGGGGTGATCCCGGCCCGGTAGGCGGCCTTGACCTTGGCGTTGACGATCGCCTCGTCCTCACCGTGGTACTGGCGGCGCTCCGAGTGGCCGATCACCGCGAAGGTGCACTTCAGCTTGGCCAGCATCGGGCCGGAGACCTCGCCGGTGTAGGCACCGGAGTCGTGCTGCGAGATGTCCTGCGAGCCGTACTTGATCTTCAGCTTGTCGCCGTCGACCAGGGTCTGCACCGAACGCAGGTCGGTGAACGGCACCAGGACGGCGACCTCGACGGCCTCGTAGTCCTTGTCGGCCAGCGCGAAGGCCAGCTTCTGGGTGTGCTGGATGGCCTCAAGGTGGTTGAGGTTCATCTTCCAGTTGCCCGCCATCAGCGGGAGACGCTCAGTCATTGCTTTCAGCCTTCCAGGGCGGCGAGACCGGGGAGGGTCTTGCCCTCCAGGTACTCGAGGCTGGCGCCACCGCCGGTCGAGATGTGTCCGAATGCGTTCTCGTCGAAGCCCAGGATGCGGACGGCCGCGGCGGAGTCGCCGCCACCGACCACGGTGAACGCGTCGCTGTCCAGCAGCGCCTGGGCCACGGCCTTGGTGCCGTTCGCGTAGTCCGGGTGCTCGAAGACGCCCATCGGGCCGTTCCAGAACACGGTGCCCGCGTCGGCCAGCTTCGCCGCGTACAGCTCGCGGGTCTTCGGGCCGATGTCCAGGCCCTCCTGGTCGGCCGGGATCGCGTCCGCGGCGACGAGCGAGGGGTTGGCCGGGGCCTTGGTCTTGAGGTCGGGGAAGTCCGCCGACACCAGGACGTCCACCGGCAGGACGAACTCGACGCCCGTCTCCTCGGCGCGCTTCAGGTAGTCCAGGACGACCGGGATCTGGTCCTCCTGCAGCAGCGAGATGCCGACCTCGTGGCCCTTGGCCTTGAGGAAGGTGTACGCCATGCCGCCGCCGATCAGGATCCGGTCGGCCTTCTTCAGCAGGTTGTCGATCACGCCGAGCTTGTCGGAGACCTTGGCGCCGCCGAGCACGACCACGTACGGGCGCGCGACCTCCTCGGTGAGCTTCTTGAGCACACCGACCTCGGTGGCGATCAGGTCGCCGGCCGCGTGCGGCAGCAGGCCGGGCAGGTCGTAGACCGAGGCGTGCTTGCGGTGCACGGCGCCGAAGCCGTCACCGACGTACAGGTCCGCGAGGGCGGCCAGCTGCTCGGCGAAGGCCTTGCGCTCGGCGTCGTCCTTGCTGGTCTCGCCGGCGTTGAAGCGCAGGTTCTCCAGCAGCGCGACCTCGCCGTCGCCCAGCGCGGCCACGGTGGACTCGGCGCTCTCACCCACGGTGTCGGTGGCGAAGGCGACGGGCTTGCCGAGGATCTCGCCGAGGCGCACGGCCGCCGGCGCGAGGGAGAACTGCGGGTCCGGCGCGCCCTTGGGGCGGCCGAGGTGGGAGGCGACGACGACCCGGGCGCCGCGCTCGACGAGCTTGGCGATGGTCGGGGCGACGGCGCGGATCCGGCCGTCGTCGGTGATCGTGGTGCCGTCCAGCGGGACGTTCAGGTCGGCACGGACGAACACGCGCTTGCCGGCGACGTCGAGGTCTTCGATGGTCTTCACGGGGATTGGCTCTCCTGGGGAGATGGTTGATGCGCAGAGGCGGCACGGCGCAGGGGCCGCCTGGGAAGTCCTGGTGCGCAGAGCGAGGGCCCGGTCGGCACAGTGCGCCAGCCGGGCCCTCGCCCCTACATCACGTCAGCTCCCGCTGCGTCAGAGCTGGCCGCCGACGAGGGAGGTCAGGTTGACGAGGCGGTTCGAGTAGCCCCACTCGTTGTCGTACCAGCCGAGCACCTTGACCTGGTTGCCCTGGACCATGGTGAGCTGGGAGTCGAAGATGCAGGAGGCCGGGTCGTTGACGATGTCCGAGGAGACGATCGGGTCCTCGGTGTAGGTCAGGATGCCCTTGAGCGGGCCCTCCTGCGAGGCCTTCTGGAAGGCGGCGTTGACCTCGTCCTTGGTCACCTCGCGCTCCAGGGTGACGACCAGGTCGGTGATGGAGCCGGTCGGGACCGGGACGCGCAGCGAGGTGCCGTCCAGCTTGCCCTTCAGCTCCGGCAGGACCAGGGCGGTCGCCTTGGCGGCACCGGTCGAGGTCGGGATGATGTTCTGCGACGCGGCACGGGCGCGGCGCAGGTCCTTGTGCGGGAAGTCCAGGGTCACCTGGTCGTTGGTGAACGCGTGGACGGTCGTCATCAGGCCCTTGACGATGCCGAAGTTCTCGTGCAGCACCTTGGCCATCGGCGCCACGCAGTTGGTGGTGCACGAGGCGTTGGAGATGATCGAGTGGTTGGCGGCGTCGTACTTGTCCTCGTTGACGCCCAGGACGATGGTGACGTCCTCGTCGCTCGCGGGCGCCGAGATGATGACCTTCTTGGCGCCGGCGGTGAGGTGCTTCTTCGCGGCCTCGGCCTTGGTGAAGATGCCGGTGGACTCGACGACGATGTCGGCGCCCAGGGCGGCCCACGGCAGGTTGGCGGGGTCACGCTCGGCGCTGACCTGGAAGGTCTTGCCGTCGACGGTGATGCTGTCCTCGGTGTGCGAGACCTCGCCCGGGAAGGTGCCCAGGGTGGTGTCGTACTTGAGCAGGTGAGCCAGGGTCTTCGTGTCAGTGAGGTCGTTGACACCGACGATCTCGATGTCCGCGCCCTGCGCCTTGACCGCGCGGAAGAAGTTGCGGCCGATGCGGCCGAATCCGTTGATGCCTACCCGGATCGTCACGAACCGATCTCCTCGTTAGGTACGCCGGAGCTAAGCCGACGGGGGTGAGATTTGGGAAGTCCCCGACCGCCTATGACCCTACCCCTCCCAGGCCTGGGAGGGCACATCGCGCCACGTGCGACGACCTGGCGTGGCGCGAAATCAGGCCGACCGTCCTTGGCCGTCAGGGCAGTTGGTCCCGGCCAGTGGTCTCTACCAATTTGCGCACACCGGGCGCGTCCGGGTATCCCCTCCGGACACGGCGGCGGCCGGTGCCCGGAATCCGGACACCGGCCGCGGAACAGCCGCTCGGTGCGGCGGTCAGTTCATCGCCATCTCGTCGGTGAGGTTGGCCTCGGTGCTCGGCAGGCCGAGCTCGGAGGCGCGCTTGTCCGCCATCGCCAGCAGGCGGCGGATCCGGCCGGCCACCGCGTCCTTGGTCAGCGGCGGATCGGCGAGCGCGCCCAGCTCCTCCAGCGAGGCCTGCTTGTGCTGCATCCGCAGCTGGCCGGCCGCGGCCAGGTGCTCGGGCACCTCCTCGCCGAGGATCTCCAGCGCCCGCGCCACCCGGGCGCCGGCCGCCACCGCGGCGCGGGCCGAGCGGCGCAGGTTGGCGTCGTCGAAGTTGGCCAGGCGGTTGGCGGTGGCCCGGACCTCGCGCCGCATCCGGCGCTCCTCCCAGGCGAGCACCGACTCGTGCGCGCCGAGCCGGGTCAGCAGCGCGCCGATCGCGTCGCCGTCGCGGATCACCACCCGGTCCACGCCGCGCACCTCGCGGGCCTTCGCCGGGATGCCGAGCCGGCGGGCCGCGCCGACCAGGGCGAGGGCGGCCTCGGAGCCGGGGCAGGTGATCTCCAGCGAGGAGGAGCGGCCCGGCTCGGTGAGCGAGCCGTGCGCCAGGAAGGCCCCGCGCCAGGCCGCCTCGGCATCGCAGGTGGCCCCGGAGACGACTGCCGGGGGCAGCCCCCGGATCGGCCGGCCCCGGCCGTCCACGAGGCCGGTCTGGCGCGCGAGCAGTTCGCCGTCCTTGACCACCCGGACGACGAAGCGGCTGCCGCGCCGCAGTCCGCCGGGGGCCATCACCACGAGGTCGGAGGAGTGTCCGAAGATCTCCAGCAGGTCCTTGCGCAGCCGCCGCGCCGCCGCGCCGGTGTCCAGCTCCGCCTCGATCACGATCCGGCCGCTCACGATGTGCAGCCCGCCCGCGAACCGCAGGATCGCCGACACCTCCGCCTTGCGGCAGCAGGCCCTGGTGACCGGGAGCCGGCTGATCTCGTCCTTCACCGCTGGAGTCATCGCCATGGCCCGATCCTTCCATGTGTCCGGAAAATCCGGTCGTACGCTGCCGCCAACAGCTCCGGGTCGTGTCGCGGGGTGCCGTCGGTGCGGGCCACCCGGCCCAGGACCAGGGCGGCGCCCATCCGCTCGGCGGCCTTCTCCAGACCGGCCAGATCCGCCTGGCCGAAGGCGCCGCCGGTGACGGCGCGCTCGTCCACCAGGATCGCATCCACCGCGAGGCCCGGGGCGTGGTCGGCGATGACCTCCAGGTGGCGCTGTGGGGTGAAGCCCTCGGTCTCGCCGGGCTGGGGGGCCAGGTTCAGGGTGAGCAGGCGGCGGGCGCGGGTCTCGGTGAGCGCCTTGGCCAGCTCCGGGACCAGCAGGTGCGGCAGCACGCTGGTGAACCAGGAGCCGGGACCGAGCACCACCCAGTCCGCCTCCCGGACGGCGGTGACCGCCTCCGGGACGGCCGGCGGCCCGTCCGGCAGCAGCCGGATCGACTGCACGGTGCCGGGCGTGACCGCGACGCTGGCCTGGCCGCGGACGGCCGACAGCTCGCCGGGGCGCTCCGGGTCGTGGCCGCGCACGGTCGCCTCGATGTCCAGCGGCACCGCCGACATCGGCAGCACCCGGCCCTGGACGTTCAGCAGCCGGCCGACCCAGTCCAGGGCGGCCACCGGGTCACCGAGCTTCTCCCAGAGCGCGACGATCAGCAGGTTGCCGACCGCGTGGCCGCCCAGCTCGCCGGTGCCGGTGAAGCGCTGCTGGATCACCTCGGACCAGGTGCGCCCCCAGTCGTCGTCCCCGCACAGCGCGGCCAGCGCCTTGCGCAGGTCGCCGGGGGGCAGCACGCCCAGCTCGGTGCGGAGCCGGCCGCTGGAGCCGCCGTCGTCGGCGACGGTGACCACGGCGGTCAGGTCGCTGGTGAGCCGGCGCAGCGCGGAGAGCGAGGCGGACAGGCCCTGGCCGCCGCCGAGCGCGGTGATCCGGGGGGCCGGGTTGGCCCGGGCGGGGCTGCTGCGCGGCCGGCTCGGGACCGGCGGCCGGGCCGGGCCACCCGCCCGGTCGGCACTCCTGTTCTGCGACTGCCGCCCGGGCACATATCCCGCCACACTCACCTCGCGTTCCTCGCCGCGGCCGCCGGCCCCGCCGGCGGCCCGGCTAGGAGGCGGCGGTCACTCCCGTCCCATGTCACGGTGGACGAGCACCGTCTCCACTCCGTCGGCGATGAGACGCTTGGTCAGGCGTTCGGACATCGCGACGCTGCGGTGCTTGCCACCGGTGCAGCCTACGGCAAGCGTCATGTAGCGCTTCCCCTCGCGGCGGTACCCCTCGGTGATGATGCGCAGGAGCTCGGCGTAGCCGTCCAGGAACTCGTTGGCACCGGGCTGCTGGAACACGTAGTCGGCGACGTCCGCGTCGGTGCCGGTGCGGGCGCGCAGCTCGGGCACCCAGTGCGGGTTGGGCAGGAAGCGGCAGTCCACCACCAGGTCGGCGTCGACCGGCAGGCCGTACTTGAAGCCGAAGGACATCACGGTGGCGCGCAGCTCGGGCTCGTCGTGGTCGGCGAACTGGGCGTCCAGCTTGGCGCGCAGCTGGTGCACGTTGAGGTTGGAGGTGTCGATCACCAGGTCGGCCTCGCCGCGCAGGTCGCGCAGCAGGTCGCGCTCCTGGGCGATGCCGTCGACGATCCGGCCGTCGGCCTGCAGCGGGTGCGGGCGGCGCACGCTCTCGAAGCGGCGGACCAGCGCGTCGTCGGAGGAGTCCAGGAAGACCACGCTGAGCCGGACGCCGCGCTTCTCCAACTCGTCGAGCGAGGTGAGCAGGTCGTCGAAGAACTGGCGGCCCCGGACGTCCACGACCACGCCGATCCGGGCGACGTTGCCCTGGGAGCGGGCGCCCAGGTCGACCATGGTCGGGATCAGGGCCGGTGGCAGGTTGTCCACCACGAACCAGCCCAGGTCCTCCAGGCACTTCGCGGCGGTGGAGCGGCCGGCTCCGGACATGCCGGAGATGATCACCAGCTCCGGCGCGTTCTCGGCCACGTCTGACACGGTCACTTCGGTTCCCCGCTCTCGGTCTTTCTGCTGGGGAGAACGCGCACGGCGCGGCCGCCCTTCCCCTGCCCGGACAGGCGGGCGGGGGCTGGGCGCGCCGTCTGACGGTCGGCGTCGGCCGTCATGGCGTCTCCTGGGATGGTGCGGTCTGGGATGCTGCGGCCACCGGCTCGGCGGCCGGTTCGGCCCCGTCCTCGATGATCTCGCCGGTAGCGGTGTTCACCGCTGGTGCGACGGGTGTACGGGAGGACAACGCCGCCGCAACAGTCTCCGCCGTGCGGCGTCCGATGCCGGGTACGGCGCAGAGTTCGTCGACGGTGGCGGCCCGGAGCCTCTTCAGCGAGCCGAAGTGCTTGAGCAGCGCCTGGCGGCGAGTCTCGCCGAGGCCCGGGACGGAGTCCAGTTCCCCGGCGGTGAGTCGCTTGGAACGCTTGCTGCGCTGGTAGGTGATCGCGAAGCGGTGGGCCTCGTCGCGGACCCGCTGGAGCAGGTAGAGGCCCTCGCTGGAGCGCGGCAGCACGACCGGGTCGTCCTCACCGGGCAGCCAGACCTCCTCCAGCCGCTTGGCCAGGCCGCACAGCGCGACGTCGTCGATGCCGAGTTCGTCCAGGGCGCGCTTGGCGGCGGCGACCTGCGGCTGGCCGCCGTCGACGACCAGCAGTTGGGGCGGGTAGGCGAAGCGGCGCGGACGGCCCGTCTCCGGGTCGATCGGGCCGGCCGGGGCCCCGGTGCCGTCGGCGGCGGCGCCCGGGTCGTCGGCCTCGGGGACGACCCACTCGCCGGTCTGCTCGCGCTCCTGGAGGTAGCGGCGGAAGCGCCGGCCGATCACCTCGTGCATCGAGCGGACGTCGTCCTGGCCCTCGAAGCCCTTGATCTGGAAGCGCCGGTACTCGCTCTTGCGGGCCAGGCCGTCCTCGAAGACGACCATCGAGGCGACCACGTCCTCGCCCTGGAGGTGGGAGATGTCGAAGCACTCGATGCGCAGCGGCACCGAGTCCAGCTCCAGCGCGTCGGCGATCTCCTGCAGGGCGCGGCTGCGGGTGGTGAGGTCGGAGGCGCGCTTGGTCTTGTGCAGTGCCAGCGCCTGCTGGGCGTTGCGCTGCACGGTGGCCATCAGGTCCTTCTTGTCGCCGCGTTGCGGGACCCGCAGGTCGACCTGGCTGCCGCGCAGGCCGCTCAGCCAGTCCCGGACCGGGCCGGCCGGCTCGGGCAGCGCGGGGACGAGCACCTCGCGCGGGACGGACTCGTTGCGCTCGTCCGGGCCGCCGGCGGCGCCGTAGAGCTGCTGGAGGGCGTGCTCGACCAGGCCGGCGGTGTCGACGTCCTCGACCTTGTCGGTGACCCAGCCGCGCTGGCCGCGCACCCGGCCGCCGCGGACGTGGAAGATCTGGACGGCGGCCTCCAGTTCGTCCTCGGCGACGGCCAGCAGGTCGGCGTCGGTGGCGTCGGCGAGCACGATGGCGTTCTTCTCCATCGCGCGCTTGAGGGCGCCGATGTCGTCCCGCAGCCGGGCCGCCTTCTCGTACTCCATCTCCTCGGCGGCCTCCCGCATCTGCTCTTCCAGCCGGCGCAGGTAGTTGCCGGTGCGCCCGGCCATGAAGTCGCAGAAGTCCTCCGCCAGCGCCCGGTGTTCGTCCGGCGAGACCTTGCCGACGCAGGGCGCGGCGCACTTGCCGATGTAGCCGAGCAGGCAGGGCCGGCCGACCTGCCGGGCGCGCTTGAACACGCCGTTGGAGCAGGTGCGGACGGGGAAGACGCGCAGCAGCAGGTCGACCGTCTCGCGGATCGCCCAGGCGTGCCCGTACGGGCCGAAGTAGCGCACGCCCTTCTTGTGCGCCCCGCGCATCACCTGGACCCGCGGGTACTCCTCGTCGAGGGTGACGGCGAGTTCCGGATAGCTCTTGTCGTCGCGGTACTTGACGTTGAACCGCGGGTCGAACTCCTTGATCCAGGAGTACTCCAGCTGGAGCGCCTCGACCTCGGTGGCCACCACCGTCCACTCCACCGAGGCGGCGGTGGTGACCATGGTCGCGGTGCGCGGGTGCAGGCCGGCCAGGTCCTGGAAGTAGGACGACAGCCGCGGCCGCAGGCTCTTGGCCTTGCCGACGTAGATGACCCGTCCGTGGGCGTCACGGAACTTGTAGACGCCCGGTGAGGTCGGGATCGCGCCCGGCGCCGGGCGGTAGGTGCTCGGGTCAGCCATGGGTCCACCGTACCGAGTGGGGCCGGGGCCGCGAAGGGGAGATCAACGGGGCGGAGATCAACGGGGCGGGGATCGACTGGGTGGAGATCAACTGCTTCAGCTCGGGGTCACCTTGAGGTTCCCGCCGTCGACCGTGACGGCGTAGGCGGGCAGCGGCCTGGGGGCCGGGCCGTCCTGGACGGCGCCGTCGGTGATGGCGAACCGGCTGCCGTGGCAGGGGCACTGGATCTGCTGGCTCTTCACCTGGTCGACGACGCAGCCGGCGTGGGTGCAGACGGCGCTGAAGGCCTTGTACTCCCCCGCGGTCGGCTGGGTCACGACGATCTTCTGGTTGCGGAAGACCTTGCCGCCGCCCTCCGGCACCGCCGAGGCCGGGCCGAGGTCCACCGGGCTCTTGGCCGCGCTGCCGGCGCCGGAGGAGCCCGAGGAGGAACCGCAGCCGGCGACCGCCACGGTGCCGCCGGCCGCCAGTACGGCGGCGGCGCCGCAGAGCACGGTGCGGCGGGAGGTGGCGGGGCTGGTCTCGGGGGCCTCTGACATCGGTGCGCTCCTGCGGTTCGGCTTCCTACGAGGGACCACGGAAGTCTATGCGGCACCCGCTCCGCCGCCCCGGGGGCGGGGCGGCGGAGCGGGTCGCTTCTCCCTCTTCGCTACTTCTTCGCCGCGGCGGCGCGCTTGCGCGGCGCCTTCTTCACCGGGGCGACCGGGGCGTCCGCGAACTCGCCCGGAAGGATGTCCCGGAGGAACTTTCCGGTGTGGCTCTCCGGGACGGCGGCGATCTGCTCCGGGGTGCCCTCGGCGACCACCATGCCGCCGCCGGAACCGCCCTCGGGGCCCATGTCGACGACCCAGTCGGCGGTCTTGATCACATCGAGGTTGTGCTCGATGACGATCACCGTGTTGCCCTTCTCCACCAGCCCGCTGAGCACCTTGATCAGCTTGCTGATGTCCTCGAAGTGCAGGCCGGTGGTGGGCTCGTCCAGCACGTAGACCGTCCGCCCGGTGGAGCGCTTCTGCAGCTCGGAGGCGAGCTTGACGCGCTGCGCCTCGCCGCCGGAGAGCGTCGGCGCGGACTGGCCGAGCCGGACGTAGCCGAGGCCGACGTCGTTGAGCGTCCTGAGGTGCCGGGCGATCGCCGGGACGGCTTCGAAGAAGGCCAGCGCCTCCTCGATCGGCATGTCCAGCACCTCGGAGATGGACTTGCCCTTGTAGTGGACCTCCAGCGTCTCCCGGTTGTACCGGGCGCCGTGGCAGACCTCGCACGGCACGTAGACGTCCGGCAGGAAGTTCATCTCGATCTTGATGGTGCCGTCGCCCGAGCAGTTCTCGCAGCGGCCGCCCTTGACGTTGAAGGAGAACCGGCCGGGCAGGTAGCCGCGGACCTTCGCCTCCTGCGTCTCCGCGAAGAGCCGGCGCACGTGGTCGAACACCCCGGTGTAGGTGGCCGGGTTGGAGCGCGGGGTGCGCCCGATCGGCGACTGGTCGACGTGCACCACCTTGTCCACCAGGTCGGTGCCGGTGATCCGGGTGTGCCGGCCGGGCACGCTGCGGGCGCCGTTCAGCTCCCGGGCGAGGTGGGTGTAGAGGATGTCGTTGACCAGCGTCGACTTGCCGGATCCGGAGACACCGGTGATCGCGGTGAAGGTGCCGAGCGGGAAACCGACCGTGACGTCCTTGAGGTTGTGCTCGCGGGCGCCGTGAACGGTCAGCTGGCGCTTCTTGTCCCGGTCGCGGCGGTCCGCCGGGATCGGGATGGACCGCTTGCCGGAGAGGTACTGGCCGGTCAGCGAATCCTTGTTGGACAGCAGCCCCTTCAGCGAGCCGGAGTGCACCACCTTGCCGCCGTGCTCGCCGGCGCCCGGGCCGATGTCGACCACCCAGTCCGCCGTCTTGATGGTGTCCTCGTCGTGCTCGACCACGATCAGCGTGTTGCCGATGTCGCGCAGCCGCACCAGCGTCTCGATCAGCCGGTGGTTGTCCCGCTGGTGCAGGCCGATGGACGGCTCGTCCAGCACGTACAGCACGCCGACCAGGCCGGAGCCGATCTGGGTGGCCAGCCGGATGCGCTGGGCCTCGCCGCCGGACAGGGTGCCGGCCGCGCGGTTCAGCGAGAGGTAGTCCAGGCCGACGTCGACCAGGAAGCGCAGCCGCTCGTTGACCTCCTTCAGGACGCGCTCGGCGATCTGCTTGTCCCGGTCGTTCAGCTTCATCGCGCCCAGGAACTCGGCGCAGTCGCTGATCGACATCGCCGAGACGTCGGCGATCGACTTCTCCTCGACGGTGACCGCGAGCACCACCGGCTTGAGCCGGGTGCCCTCGCACGTCGGGCAGGGCACCTCGCGCATGTAGCCCTCGAAGCGCTCGCGGCTGCTGTCGCTCTCCGCCTCGGTGTGCCGGCGCTGGATGAACGGGACGGCGCCCTCGAAGCCGGTGCTGTACGAGCGCTCGCGCCCGAAGCGGTTGCGGTAGCTGACCTGCACCTGGTGCTTGTGCCCGTACAGCAGCGCCTTCTTGGCGCGGGCCGGCAGCCCGGCCCACGGGATGTCGGTGCGGAAGCCGAGCTCCCCGGCGAGCGCGTCGATCAGCCGCTGGAAGTACTCCTTGGCGTGGCCCGCCGACCACGGGTGGATCGCGCCCTCCTCCAGCGAGCGCTCGGGGTCCGGGACGACCAGCTCCGGGTCGACCTCCATCCGGTTGCCCAGTCCCGAGCAGTCCGGGCAGGCGCCGAACGGCGAGTTGAAGGAGAACGAGCGCGGCTCCAGCTCCTCGAACGACACGTCGTCGTACGGGCAGTAGAGGTGCTCGGAGTACATCCGCTCGCGCTCCGGGTCGTCCTCCGCGAGGTCGACGAAGTCGAGCACGACCATGCCGCCGGACAGCCGCAGGGCCGTCTCCACCGAGTCGGTGAGCCGCCGCTTGGCGCTCTCCTTGACGGTCAGGCGGTCGATGACCACCTCGACGGTGTGCTTCTCCTGCTTCTTGAGCTTCGGCGGCTCGGCGAGCTGGATCGTCTCGCCGTCCACCCGGGCGCGCGAGTAGCCCTTGGACTGGAGGTCGGCGAAGAGGTCGACGAACTCGCCCTTGCGCTCGCGCACCACCGGGCTGAGCACCTGGAACCGGGTGCCCTCGGCGAGCTCCAGCACCTTGTCGACGATCGCCTGCGGCGACTGCTTGGCGATCGGGCGGCCGCAGTGCGGGCAGTGCGGCTTGCCGATCCGGGCGAACAGCAGGCGCAGGTAGTCGTAGACCTCGGTGATCGTGCCGACGGTCGAACGGGGGTTGCGGTTGGTGGACTTCTGATCGATCGAGACGGCCGGGGAGAGGCCTTCGATGAAGTCCACATCGGGCTTGTCCATCTGCCCGAGGAACTGGCGGGCGTAGGAGGACAGCGACTCGACGTAGCGGCGCTGGCCCTCGGCGAAGATCGTGTCGAAGGCGAGCGAGGACTTGCCGGAGCCGGAGAGGCCCGTGAAGACGATGAGGGAGTCGCGGGGCAGGTCGAGCGAGACGTTCTTGAGGTTGTGCTCGCGAGCACCGCGGACGATGAGGCGGTCGGCCACTGCTTCTGGCGCCTTTCTCCGGGGCGAGAGGACTTGCGGGGAGATGTGTGCTTCTTCCAGGATGCGGCAGCCAGCCTACTAGCTCAGACGTTCGAATATCGACCGTGTCCAGTGGAGTCCACCCGAACGAGTGAGAGCGCCCCTCGGACCCTCCGTACCCGGACCGAAAAAGGCCCTGCTCAGCGGTCGGATTCGGCGATAGCGTCAGCTGGTCAACGAGCGGAGCCCCCCGCGGGCAACGCGCCGTCTCCCACAGAAGGCCGATCCGATGACCGACCCGCAGACCGCCGCCGAGGCCGCCGCGCAGTACCTGGCCCTGGTCGAGGAGAGCACCCGGCACCTGCTGCACACCGTCGCCGAGCTGAAGCCCGAGGCCGTCGCCGAGCCCTCCGCCCTGCCCGGCTGGACTCGCGGTCACGTGCTGGCCCACCTCGCCCGCAACGCCGACTCCCTGGTCAACCTGCTGGACGGCGCCCGCACCGGCACCGACATCCCGCAGTACGCCAGCACCGAGGCCCGCGACCGGCAGATCGAGGAGGGCGCGCCCCGCCCGGTGGACGTCCAGCTCGCCGACCTGCGCGACTCCCGCAAGCGCTTCGCCGCGGCCGCCGCGCTGCTGCCCGCCGAAGCCTGGACGGTCGAGGTCCGCCACCGCACCGGCTACGTCTTCCCCGCCCACGACCTCCCGTGGAAGCGCCTCGCCGAGGTCGAGTACCACCACGTCGACCTGGACGCCGGCCACACCCCCGCGCACTGGCCGGAGGTCTTCGCCGTCACCGAGTTCCACAAGATCGCCAACAAGCTGCACGGCGCCGCCCTGCCCGGCGTCGAGCTCGTCGCCGAGGACACCGGGGACATCGGCCTGATCGGCACCGGCGAGCCCGTCCTCACCGTCCGGGGCCCCCTCCGCTCCCTGCTCGCCTGGCTCTCCGGCCGCTCCGACGGCGCCGGCCTCCGGGCCACCCCCGACACCGCCCTCCCCCAGCTTCCCCCGCTGGGCTGACGGCGCGAAGATGATCCTGAACCCCTTCACCGGACGAGGAGCGGACGGATGACGTACCACGGAGCGGTCAAGGTCGGCGGGCCGCCGGACGTGCGGGAGCTGGCGCACCTGATCATCACCAAGGTGGCCGTCGGCCCGTACGACAACAACGCCTACCTGCTGCGCTGCCGGGCCACCGACGAGCAGCTGCTGATCGACGCGGCCGCCGACGCCCCGGTGCTGCTGGAGACCATCGGCGACGAGCTGGCCACCGTGGTCACCACCCACCGGCACCACGACCACTGGGCCGCGCTCGCCGAGGTCGTCGCGGTGACGGGGGCTCGCACCGCCGCCGGCGCGCACGACGCCGAGGGCGTCGACGTGCCCACCGAACTGCTGCTCGCGGACGGCGACAAGCTGCGGGTCGGCGACGTGGAACTCACCGTCCGGCACCTGGTCGGACACACCCCGGGCGCGATCGTGCTGGTCTACGACGACCCGCAGGGCCACCCGCACGTCTTCACCGGCGACTGCCTCTTCCCCGGTGGCGTCGGCAACACCTGGGGCGACCCGGAGGCCTTCACGAGCCTCTTCCGGGACGTCAACGAGAAGATCTTCGACGTCCTCCCGGACGAGGCCTGGGTCTACCCCGGCCACGGCAACGACACCACCCTCGGCGCCGAGCGCCCGCACCTCACGGAGTGGCGCGAGCGCGGCTGGTGACCTCGCCCTCCGGGCACCGGGCACCGGGCACCGGGCACGACGAGGCCCCCGCGACCCCTTTCGGGTCGCGGGGGCCTCGGCCGTCTCGCGGGGGTCAGGCGTCCAGCTTCTGGGCCTCGCGCTCGGCCCGCTCCTGCTTCTTCGAGGCGATCAGGCTGGTCACCGTGGTGACGGCCAGCACGACCACGATGACGCCCAGCGAGAGCGGGATGCCGATCTCCGGCACGTTCGCGCCCGCCTCGTGCGCCGCGTGCAGCACCAGCTTCACGCCGATGAAGCCGAGGATCACCGACAGGCCGTACGACAGGTGGACCAGCTTCTTCAGCAGGCCGCCGATCAGGAAGTACAGCTGGCGCAGGCCCATCAGGGCGAAGGCGTTGGCGGTGAAGACGATGTACGGGTCCTGGGTGAGGCCGAAGATCGCCGGGATGGAGTCCAGCGCGAACAGCACGTCCGTGGTGCCGATCGCCAGCATCACGATCAGCATCGGGGTCATCAGCCGGCGGCCGTTCTCCCGGATGAAGAGCTTGGTGCCGTGGTACGTGTCGGTGGACGGGAAGCGCCGCTCGATCGACTTGAGCAGGCGGTTCTCCTCGAACTCGTCCTCCTCCTCGCCCGCCCGGGCCTCCTTGATCAGCTTCCAGGCGGTCCAGATCAGGAAGGCGCCGAAGATGAAGAACACCCAGGAGAACTGGGTGACCAGCGCCGCGCCGCCGGCGATGAAGACCGCCCGCAGCACCAGCGCGATGATCACACCGAACATCAGCACGCGCTGCTGGTAGATCCTCGGCACCGCGAACTTGCCCATGATCAGGATGAAGACGAACAGGTTGTCGACACTGAGCGACTTCTCGGTGATGTAACCGGCGAAGAACTCACCGGCCGGCTGCGCACCGGAGTGCCACCAGAGGAACCCGCCGAAGATCAGCGCCAGCACGATCCAGACCGCGGTCCAGATCCCGGCCTCCTTGACCGAGACCTCGTGCGGCTTGCGCCCTCCGATGAAGAAGTCCGCCACGATCAGTGCGATCAGCACACCGATCGTGGTGACCCACATGGCTATGGAAACGTCCACTACTGCTCCTCCGGCAGGTAGGCGAGACAGTCATCGTCACTGCCGGAGGTCTCTTCCGCCCGTCGGGCCCGCTCTCGGGGCGTCCGCACGGACCAGCGCCCCGGGGCGCCGCTCGTGGGCGCCCGTGATGACGGGGACAACTGCGGGGGAATACTCCCCTCCGCTGCCATCGAGAGTAACAGGAAGCCCAAAGAAAGGTAAAGAAGGTAAAGAACCGTCAGAGGTACGGCTCGATCGCCGGCAGCAGGTCCTGGAAGGTCCGCCCCTTGGCCGGCGCGCCGATCGCCTGCATCTCCCAGCCGCCGGCCCCGTCACGGAACACCTTCGCCATGATCTGCCCGGTGTGCGACCCTCCCCCGGCCAGCTCGTACCGGGCCAGTTCCTCGCCCGTGGTCTCGTCCACCAGCCGGCAGTGGGCGCCCCGCACCTCCGCGAAGGTCTGCCCGGTGTACGAGCTCACCGTGAACACCACCTGGGTGATGTGCGCCGGCACGTGCAGCAGGTCCACCAGGATCGCCTCGTCGTCCTCCGTGCCCGAGCCGCCCTCCAGGTTGTCCCCGGTGTGCCGGACCGAACCGTCCGTACTCTCCAGGTGCTGGAAGAACACCACGTCGGACGGGGTCTTCTCGGCGTACAGGAGCGCCGACGCGTCCAGGTCGATCGTCCTGGTGCGGCTACCGAACAGGCCCCGCTTCGGCGCGGCCTGCCAGCCGAGCCCCATCCGGACCACGGTCAACGCGCCGCCCGGCCCCTTCTGGAGACTGACCCGCTGTCCCTTGGCAAGGTTCACCGACACGGCGTTGTCCTCTCTACCCGGCCACGCGGTCGCTCCCCGCGCGGCGCCACGGTGGAACACCCCGTGCCGTCCCCCGGCTGAGGCCCCCTGTTGCTGTCGCACCACCCCGTCCCGAGGTCGATGCCGCAGGCCAGCCTAGGGCCTGCGGCACCCCGCACCTCCCGGCGGTCGCCGCATTGTGGCAAGGCTGAGACACCGCCGGGCTTGACCGGTGTCACACCGGCCCGGCCCGGCGGTCGCCTCGACCCGCCTCAGACCCCCGTCGGCCCCCTCGGCCCCCTCGGCCCCCGCTCAGGCCACGCCGGCCTCCCTCATCTGGCGCAGCTCCCGCTTCAGCTCCTTCACCTCGTCGCGCAGCCGGGCCGCGACCTCGAACTGGAGGTCGGCGGCGGCCGCGTGCATCCGGTCCGTCATCGACTGGATCAGCTCCGCCAGCTCGGCGGCCGGCAGGCTCTCGCCCTGCTTGCGCTCCATGCCCAGGGCCGGCACCGGGGCCTTGCCCTTCCCGGCGGCCCCGCGGTAGCCGGTGGACAGCAGCTCGTCGGTGTCCACGTCCTCGCGGGCGAGGGTGTCCAGGATGTCGCCGATCTTCTTCCGCAGCGGCTGCGGGTCGATCCCGTGCTCCTTGTTGTACGCCTGCTGCACGACCCGGCGGCGGTTGGTCTCGTCGATCGCCTTCTCCATCGACGGGGTGATCCGGTCCGCGTACATGTGCACCTGGCCCGAGACGTTTCGGGCGGCCCGCCCGATCGTCTGGATCAGCGAGGTGCCGGAGCGCAGGAAGCCCTCCTTGTCCGCGTCCAGGATCGCCACCAGCGACACCTCCGGCAGGTCCAGGCCCTCGCGCAGCAGGTTGATGCCGACCAGCACGTCGTACCTGCCCGCGCGCAGCTCGCGCAGCAGCTCCACCCGGCGCAGGGTGTCCACGTCGCTGTGCAGGTACCGGACCCGGATGTCCAGGCCGAGCATGTAGTCGGTGAGGTCCTCGGCCATCTTCTTGGTCAGCGTGGTCACCAGGACGCGCTCGTCCCGCTCCACCCGCTTGCGGACCTCGTGCACCAGGTCGTCGATCTGGCCCTCGGTCGGCTTGACGATCACCTCCGGGTCGATCAGACCGGTCGGGCGGATGATCTGCTCGACCTGGCCGTCGCCGCGGGACAGCTCGTACGGGCCGGGCGTCGCCGACAGGTACACCGTCTGGTCGATCCGCCCCAGGAACTCCTCCCACTTCAGCGGGCGGTTGTCCATCGCGGAGGGCAGCCGGAAGCCGTGCTCCACCAGGGTGCGCTTGCGCGAGGCGTCGCCCTCGTACATCGCGCCGATCTGCGGGACCGTGACGTGCGACTCGTCGATGACCAGGAGGAAGTCCTCCGGGAAGTAGTCGAGCAGGGTGTTCGGCGGGGAGCCGGGCTCGCGGCCGTCGAAGTGCATCGAGTAGTTCTCGACGCCCGAGCAGGTGCCGATCTGGCGCAGCATCTCGATGTCGTAGGTGGTGCGCATGCGCAGCCGCTGGGCCTCCAGCAGCTTGCCCTGCTTCTCCTGCCGGGCGAGCGTCTCCTCCAGCTCCTTCTCGATGCCGGTGATCGCCCGCTCCATGCGCTCCGGGCCGGCCACGTAGTGCGAGGCGGGGAAGACGTACACCGACTCGTCCTGGCTGATGATCTCGCCGGTGAGCGGGTGCAGGGTGTACAGCGCCTCGATCTCGTCGCCGAACATCTCGATCCGGACGGCCAGCTCCTCGTAGACCGGGAAGATCTCGATGGTGTCGCCGCGGACCCGGAAGGTGCCCCGGGTGAACGCCACGTCGTTGCGGGCGTACTGGATGTCCACGAAGCGGCGCAGCAGGACGTCCCGGTCGATCTCCTCGCCGACCTTGAGCGGGACCATCCGGTCCACGTACTCCTGCGGGGTGCCGAGGCCGTAGATGCAGGACACCGACGCGACCACGATCACGTCCCGCCTGGTCAGCAGCGAGTTGGTCGCCGAGTGCCGCAGCCGCTCGACCTCCTCGTTGATCGAGGAGTCCTTCTCGATGTAGGTGTCCGTCTGCGGGACGTACGCCTCGGGCTGGTAGTAGTCGTAGTACGAGACGAAGTACTCGACCGCGTTGTTCGGCAGCAGCTCGCGGAACTCGTTCGCCAGCTGGGCGGCCAGCGTCTTGTTCGGCGCCATCACCAGGGTGGGCCGCTGCAGCCGCTCGATCATCCAGGCCGTGGTGGCCGACTTCCCGGTACCGGTGGCACCGAGCAGGACGACGTCCTTCTCCCCGCCCTTGATCCGCCGCTCCAGCTCGGCGATCGCCGCAGGCTGGTCCCCGTTCGGCTGGAAGGGACTGACGACCTCGAAGGGCGCCACTGACCGCTCAATACTCGTGATGGGTCGCACGAGTCCACCGTACGGCCCACCGCCGACAAGCGGTGCGGCTCCCTCAGGCCGCGTGCCCCTCGAACCTCATGGCCGGCTCGCGGGCCGGGTCGACGCGGACGACCGAGTCGGAGGCGGCGGAGAGGCGTTCGACCAGCGGCAGGGTCGGATCGACGCCGCTCTCCTCGATGCTCTCGACCGTCGCCTCGTCCAGCCCGGACCGCTCCGCGAGTTCGGCGAGCGTCCAGCCGAGAGCGGAGCGGCGGGCGTACACGGCCTCGGCCGGCGCCATCCGCCGCCCGGCCGCCCGGTACTGCTCGCTCTCCCGATGCTCCGGCGGCACGACCCACCGCGTGTGACAACCGCTGCTCACCGCTGCTCCTCCCGGTCGTAGACGTCGTGGTCGGCGGCGGGCAGATGCTCGGCCTCACACTCTGCTCCGCTGGGCCCTGTCCGGCTGGTCTTGCCGGACAGGGCCAGGGAGCAACGCCCGGCCGGGGCGGGGGTCACGGGTTCAGGTCTTCGCGCTGTCGCGGGCGAGGGCTACCAGCCGGGAGATGGCGCGGAGGTACTTCTTGCGGTAGCCGCCGCGGAGCATGTCGTCGGGGAAGACCTGGTCGAAGGCGAGGCCGGAGGCGGTGATGGGGAGCTCGCGGTCGTACATGCGGTCGGCGAGGACGACCAGGCGCAGGGCGGTGGACTGGTCGTCGACCTGGCGGACGCCGCGCAGGCAGACGGCGGTGACGTCGTCGAGCAGCGCGCCGTAGCGGCTGGGGTGGACGGCGGAGAGGTGGGCGAGGAGGGTGTCGAAGTCGTCCAGGGAGGCGCCGGGGGTCCGGGCGGCGACGGCGTCGACGGCCGCGTCGGGGTAGGGCGGCGGGGCGTCCGGGAGGCCGCGGTGGCGGTAGTCCTGGCCGTCGATCCGCATCGGGCGGAAGTGCGCGGACAGGCCCTGGATCTCGCGCAGGAAGTCGGCGGCGGCGAAGCGGCCCTCGCCGAGCTTCTCCGGCAGGGTGTTCGAGGTGGCGCAGAGCTTGACGCCGTTGTCGACGAGGCGGCCGAGCAGCGTGGAGACGAGGACGGTGTCGCCCGGGTCGTCGAGCTCGAACTCGTCGATGCACAGCAGCGTGTGACCGGAGAGGGTCCGGACGGCCTGCTGGAAGCCGAGCGCACCGACCAGGTTGGTCAGCTCGACGAAGGTGCCGAAGGCCTTGGGGCCGGGGGCGGCGTGCCAGAGCGAGGCGAGCAGGTGGGTCTTGCCGACGCCGTAGCCGCCGTCGAGGTACACGCCGGCCGGGCCGGTGGGCGCCGGGGCGGAGCGGCGGAACCAGCTGCGCTTGGGTGCGGAACCGTTTCCCCCGCCGAGGGTGGTGGCGAACTGCTCCAGGACCTGGACGGCCTCGTACTGGCTGGGCTGGTTCGGGTCCGGGATGTACGTCCCGAAGCTCACGTCGGAGAACCGGGGCGGCGGGACCATCTCGGCGACCAGCCGCTCGGCGGGCACGACGGGGCGGCGGTCGGCGAGCGCGATCGGGGAGCCGGCCGCGCTCGCGGCGGCTATGGACTCGGTCGCGGTGTCGGGGCGGGGGGCTGCTGGCACGTTAGTAGAGGGTACGCCTGGTCCCAGGCCCCCCGGGACGGCGGCCGGTGGAAGACTGAGGGCATGCAACAGTTGATCAGCCCGCTGGGCGAGCCGGTCGTGGACCCGGCCTCGCTGGAGTCGCTCGCCGCCGTCTACGCGTACCCCGACCAGGTGAATCGGGGGCGGCCCTGGCTGCGCGCCAACATGGTGGCCGGTCTGGACGGCGGGGCGAGGCTGGAGGGCCTCTCGGAGGGCCTGTCCGGGGACGCCGACAAGCGGATCTTCGGTGTGCTGCGCGCGCTGTCGGACGTGGTGCTGGTGGGCGCGGAGACGGTCCGCGCGGAGGGCTACCGGCCGGCCCGGGCCCGGGCCGAGTTCGCGGCGGCGCGGGCGGCGGCCGGGCAGGCCCCGGCTCCGGCGATCGCGATCGTGAGCCGCTCGCTGACCCTGGACCTGACCGCGCCGCTGTTCACCGCCCCGCTGGTCAGAACGGTGGTGATCACCACCGCGGACGCGCCCGAGGAGCGCCGCCGGGCGGTCGCCGAGGTGGCCGACCTGGTGCTCGCCGGGGAGGGGTCGGTGGACCTGCGGGCGGGCGTGTCGGCGCTGGCGGAGCGGGGCTGGACGCGGTTGCTGAGCGAGGGCGGCCCGCGGCTGCTGGGGCAGCTGGCGGCGGCGGGTCTGCTGGACGAGTTGTGCCTGTCGCTGGCTCCGTTGATCACGGGCGGCGACGCGCCGCGCATCATCCGCGATGCGGAAATGCCTGACGTGCAGCGGATGCGGCTGGTCTCATTGATCGAGCAGAAAGGATTCCTCTTCACCCGCTACATGCGTCCGCCGACCCCGTGACCGACGGGTCGTGATCCCGTTAATGCGATGCCGGGGCCCGGGGGCCGGCCACTGGAAGGGACTCACGTGTTCAAGACGGTACTGATGATCGAAAAGGCTCTCTCCGACGCGGACGTGGAACTCGTCACCACGCTCCACAGCGACGAGAAGGTCTCCTTCGTCGTCCTGATGCAGCCGCGCGGCAAGCAGGACGAGCTGCTGCGGGCGCTGGACGACGTGGCGCTCGGCCACCTCGACAAGGTGGTGCACGAGCACGACGAGTCCGAGTCCGGGCCGACCGTGGCCTCCGAGTCGCTCGAACACAGCCTGCGCCACCTGCGCGCGGCCGGGGCCGAGGCGGTCGGCGAGCTGGTCGAGGAGAAGCCGCTGGACCGGCTGCGGGCGGCGGTCGAGGAGCACCGCGCGGACGAGGTGGTGGTGCTCACCTCACCGCACTTCGTGGAGGAGTTCTTCCACCGCGACTGGGCCTCCCAGGCCCGGCACAAGGTGGGGGTCCCGGTGCTGCGGCTGTTCGCCAGCGACTCCTAGGGATCCCGGCCGGTGGTGCAGAATCGTCCTTGCGGTCCGCCCGCGAGGACGATTCCCCATCCCGTCCGCCCGACCATTCCGCCCCCGCCCTACGGAGCCCCGCCTTGAACGACGCCGCGCACGACCTGCACGCCCCGCACTTCATCGGCATCGGCGGCGCCGGGATGTCCGGCCTGGCGAAGATCCTCGCGGTGCGCGGCGCCAGCGTCTCCGGCAGCGACTCCAAGGAGTCCGAGACCGTCCTCGCGCTGCGCGCCCTCGGCGCGACCGTGCACGTCGGCCACGCCGCCGAGCACGTGCCGGACGGCACCAGCAGCGTGGTGGTCTCCAGCGCGATCCGCGCCGACAACCCGGAGCTGGCCGCCGCCCACGAGCGCGGCATCCCGGTGGTGCACCGCTCCGACGCGCTGGCCGCCCTGATGGGCGGCCGCCGGGCGCTGGCAGTGGCCGGCACCCACGGCAAGACCACCACCACCAGCATGCTCGCCGTCGCCCTCGGCGAACTGGGCCTGGACCCGTCCTACGCGATCGGCGGCGACCTCGACACGCCCGGCTCCAACGCCCACCACGGCGCCGGCGAGATCTTCGTCGCCGAGGCCGACGAGAGCGACCGCAGCTTCCACAAGTACGCGCCCGAGGTGGCGATCGTGCTCAACGTGGAGCTGGACCACCACGCCAACTACGCCTCGATCGAGGAGATCTACGAGTCCTTCGAGACCTTCGTCGGCCGGATCACCCCCGGCGGCACCCTGGTGGTCTCCGCCGACCACGACGGCGCCCGCGAACTGACCGCCCGGGTGGCCGGCCGCGAGGGCCTCACCGTGGTGACCGTCGGCGCCGCCGAGGACGCCGACGTCCGGGTCCGCTCGGTGGTCGCCCGCGGCATGACCAGCGAGGTCACCGTCGAGCTGGACGGCGCCGAGCTGTCCTTCACCGTCTCGGTGCCCGGCCGGCACTACGCGCACAACGCGGTCGCCGCGCTGGCCGCCGGCGTCGCGCTGGGCGTCCCGGCCGCCGACCTGGCCAAGGCCCTGGGCGCCTACACCGGCGTGCGGCGCCGCCTCCAGCTCAAGGGCGAGGCCGGCGGCGTCCAGGTGATCGACTCCTACGCCCACCACCCCACCGAGATGACCGCCGACCTGGAGGCGATCCGGGAGGGCCTGGAGGGCGAGGGCCGGGTGCTGGTGGTCTTCCAGCCGCACCTGTTCAGCCGCACCCAGCAGCTCTCCGAGGAGATGGGCCGGGCCCTGGCGCTGGCCGACGCCTCGGTGGTGCTGGACATCTACCCGGCCCGCGAGGACCCGATCCCCGGCGTGACCAGCGAGCTGATCATCGACGCCGCCCACCGGGCCGGCGCCGACGTCACCGCCGAGCACTCCTTCGCCGCCGCCCCCGCCGTGCTGGCCGGCCTGGCCCGCCCCGGCGACCTGCTGCTCACCATGGGCGCCGGCGACGTCACCAACCTGGGCCCCGCCATCCTGGACGAGATCCGGGGAAGCGTGCAGCACCTCTCGAACGTTGCCTCCAACGTCTGACGTACCCCGACCGGGAGCCGTGATGAGCTACGAGATCGAGAAGACCGAGGCCGAGTGGCGGGACGAGCTGAGCCCCGAGGAGTACCACGTGCTCCGCGAGGCCGGCACCGAGCGCCCGTTCACCGGTGAGTACACCGACACCAAGACCGTCGGCGTCTACGGCTGCCGGGCCTGCGGCGCGGAGCTGTTCAGCTCCGAGACCAAGTTCGACAGCCACTGCGGCTGGCCGTCGTACTACGCGCCGCTGGCCGGGGACCGGGTCCAGTACATCGAGGACACCACGCTCGGCATGCGCCGGGTCGAGGTGCGCTGCGCCCGCTGCGGCGGGCACCTGGGCCACGTCTTCGAGGGTGAGGGCTACGGCACGCCGACCGACCAGCGGTACTGCATCAACAGCGTCTCGCTGACGCTGAAGCCGGCCGAGTAGCGCCGGCCGGTCGCGCCGCGAGGGCCCGGGTTTCCGTACGGACGGACGCCCGGGCCCTCGTGCGTCCCGGGCCGTCGGGGCTCAGGCCGTCGGGGCGAAGCGGACCGGGAGGTGGACCAGGGCCCGGTGGAACGGGCCGGGGCGCCAGAGCAGGTCCTCGGCCGGGGTGGCCAGTTCCAGGTCGCTGAGCCGGCTGGTCAGCTGCTCGATCGCGGTGATCGCGATCAGCAGCGCCGGGTCGCGGGCCGGGCAGCCGTGCGGGCCGGCCGCCCAGGCCAGGTGGGCGCTCTCGCCGCTGCGCAGCTCGGTGCCGTCGGTGGGCGGCGCGGCCTGCGAGTTGGCGGCCGCGTAGGAGACCAGCACCAGCGTGCCGGCCGGGATCTCCCGACCGTGGAACGTGATGTCGTAGCGCGGGTAGTGGGCGGAGAGGTTGGCCAGCGGCGGCTCGTGCCAGAGCACCTCGTCGATCGCCTGGTAGGCGGTCATCGCGCCGCCGATGAGGGAGCCGGCGTAGCGGGCGTCGGTGAGCAGGCGCAGCAGGGCGTTGCCGATCAGGTTGGTGGTCGGCTCGTGCCCGGCGATCATGGTGAGGGTGATCTGCCGGATCACCTCGTCGTCCTCCAGCCCGGCCGGGTGGGTGACGAACCAGGAGGTGAGGTCGTGCCGGGGCCGCTCGCGCCGCTCGGCGACCATGGCGGTGACCACCGCGACGAGGTCCCCGTACGCGACGACGGCCTTCTCGGTGGACTCGATCATCCCGGCGATCCCGGCGACCAGCCGGGCGCTGTGCTCCTCGGGCACGCCGAACCAGGTGGTGAGGACGAAGGCCGGCAGCTGGCGGGCGTACTCGGCGATCAGGTCGGCGGTGCCGGCCGCCTCGAAGCGGTCGACCAGCTGGTGGGCGACCTCGGCGACCCGGCGCTGGAGCCGGTGCGGTTCGAGCAGGGCGAGGCCGTCGGTGATCACCGCGCGGTAGCGCGCGTGCACCTCGCCGTCGCTGAACAGGGCGGTCGGGCGGTAGCCGAGCACCGGCAGCAGCGGGTTGTCGGGGGCGACGGTGCGCTGCCAGGCGCGGGAGTCCTTGGAGAAGGTGTCGGTGTCGCGCAGCAGGTCCAGGGCGGCCTGGTAGTCGGTGACCAGCAGGGCCTCGACGCCGGGCGCGATCTCCACCGGGGCGACCGCTCCGTAGCGGCGCAGCCGGTCGTAGACCAGCTGCGGGTCGGCGGCGAAGACCGGGCCGTAGATGGGGGTCGGGCGGGTGTCGGTGGTCACGGGCGCTCCTCGGCGGCGGAGGCGGCAGGGGCGGTCGCTGCCGGGACGGCGGGCTCGGTGACGTCCGCCGGGGCGGCGAGGTCGGCGGCGTCCGCGAGGGCGACGGGGGCGGCGGGCAGGCCGTCGAGGACGTGCTCGGCCAGCGCGATCAGCGCGTCCAGGCTGGCACCGCGCTCGCGGGCGTCGCAGAGCAGCAGCGGGGTGGTGGGGTGCAGGTCCAGGTGGGCGCGCAGCACCTCGATCGAGTGGACCGGCGCGTCCGGGAAGCAGTTGACGGCGACGGCGTAGGGCAGGCCCTGCTCCTCGACCATGTCCATGATCTCGAAGGAGTCGGCGAGCCGGCGGGTGTCGGCGAGCACCAGCGCGCCGAGGGCGCCGCGGGCGATGTCCTGCCAGAGCGGGAAGAAGCGGCGCTGGCCGGGGGTGCCGAACATGTAGAGCACGAGGTTGCCGGGCAGGGTGAGCCGGCCGAAGTCGACGGCGACCGTGGTGGTGGCCTTCTCGGGCAGGCCCGCCAGGTCGTCCACCGGCCGTCCGGTCTCGGTCATCGCCTCCTCGGTGTGCAGGGTGGCGATCTCGGAGAGGGTGCGGATGAGCGTCGTCTTGCCGACCCCGAACGGGCCGGCCACCACCAGCTTCATCAGCGTCTGGTCCCGGTCGGGCAGGTAGCCCACCCGGCTCGGCCGGTCGGCCGGGCTACCGGAGCGCACGGAGTCCAACGAGGAGCCTCTCGACGATGGAGCGGTCGGTCTGCTGGGCGCGCGGGATCGGCGCGCGGGCGCGCAGGCAGCCCGCCTCGACCAGGTCGGCCGCGAGGAAGACGGTGGCGCTGACCGGTAGACGCAGGTGCGCGGCGGCCTCCACCACGGTCAGCGCGCCGGGGCGCAGCAGTTCCCAGAGCCGCTGGTGTTCGGGTTCCAGCTCGCGGGGCGGTTCGACGCGGTCCGCGAACAGCACGGTGAGCCGGTCGAAGCCGGCGGTGCCGGGGCGGCTGCGGCCGCCGGTGGCCAGGTAGGCGGGCACCATCCGCCTGCGGGGTACGGCGGTCATGATCGGACGGTGGTGTCCTGCTGCCGGGTCGGACTCGCGAGGGCACGGCCCAGGGCGGCGACCTGTACCTGCATCTGGTAGGCCACGTTGCCGAGTTGGGCCTCCGGGGAGGTGAACACGGCGAGCGAGGTGTTCTCCCCGGCCGGGACGACGACGGCGTAGCCGAGGTCGGACTCGACCACGGTCTGGGCCAGCCGGGGCCGTTCGGTGTCGGTGAAGGCGCTGGTGAACGCGCGGGCGGCGGCGTGCACGGTGGCGGTCATCGCGGCGACCCGCTCGGCGGAGGCGCGGTCGAGCCCGTCCGAGGCTCCCTCGACGAGGCCGTCACCGGTGGCGATGACCGCGTGCAGCACCCCCGGCAGCTCCAGCAGCGGGGTCAGCACCCACGAGATCTCGTCGGTGGTGGTCGGGCTGGGCGTGCTGGTCACTGCTCGGCTCCTTCGGGGGTCGGGGCGGTCGGGCGGGCGGTGGTGCGGGCACCGGTGTCGCGGGCGGCCGCGGTCGGGCCGCTCCCGCCGGTCGCGCTGGTCCCGGCGGTCGCGTTGGACTCGCCGGTCGTGCTGGCCCCGCGGGCGGCCTGTGCCACGGCGGCGCGGCCGGAGTCGGTGCCCTCCTGGAGCGCCTGCCAGTGGGCGGCGGCGCGCTCGGGCGTCCGCTCGGGGGCCCGGGCGGGCGGCTCGGCCGGTGCGGCGGACGGCCCGGCGGCGGGCTCGGGGGCTCCGGGGCCGTCGGCGGTGACCGGTCGGCGGCGTCGCCGGCTGGGCAGGCCGGTGCCGTCGTCGACCGGGTCGGCGGGGCCGGCCGGTGCGTCGGGCACCGCGTGGATGGCGGGCGCGGGGTGCGGGCCCGGCTGGTTGTGCCGGTCGGCGAGCGGGGGCGGCCCGTCGCCCTCGTCGGTGTCGCGCATCGGCGGGACGGCCTGGACGGTGGGCGCGGGGGCCGGGCCTGCGCCGGCCCGCAGCGGCAGCGGGGTGAGCACCGACAGCGGCTGCTCGTCGTCGACGACGGTCACCAGCGCGGCCGGGATGCGCAGGATGGTGCGCATCCCGCCGTACGGCGAGGGCTCGATGTGGCAGGAGAAGCCGTACTGGCGGGCCAGTTTGCCGATCACCGCGAAGCCGGTCTTGGGCGGGTTGCCGAGTTCGGTGAGCAGGACGTCGGGCGGGCCGGCCAGCAGTCGGCGGGCCCGGCGCAGCTGGTCGTCGTCCATGCCGATGCCGCTGTCGTCGATGATCACCAGCGCGCCGCGGCCGCCCTGCTGGACGGTGACCGGGATGTCGGTCTCCGGGTGCGAGTAGGCGGAGGCGTTGGCGAGGAGTTCGGCGACGGTGATGGCCAGCGGCTCGGCGGCCCGGGCGACCACGGCGAGCCGCTGCTCGCGCAGGTGGTTGGCGACCTTGATCCGGGCGTAGCCGGGCACCCGGGAGAGCGCGCCGACCACCACTTCGGCGAGCGGCGAGTCGGTGCGGGCCAGGCCGGGCCAGGCTTCGCAGAGTACGGCGACGGTCTGGATCCGGCGCAGCGCGACCTCGTTGCGGAAGTCGACCTCCAGCAGCCGGGGGTCGTCGTTGTCGTGCTGGAGCTGCTGGACCAGGCTCTGGATCTGGTAGAGCAGGGTCTGGATCCGGGAGGTGGCGCCGCGCATGGCGGCGCGGGCGGCGGCGTCGACGCGTTCGCGCTCGTCCGTGAGGGCCGCGGAGGCGGCGTCCAGGACGGACTGCAGCGCCCGGACGGCCTCGGGGCCGACGGCCTGCCCGTCCAGCGGGCCGACCAGCGGGGCGTTGGCGTGGCTGAGCCGGACGGCGGTGGCGGCCACCCGTTCCTGGGCGAGGTGGCCGATCTCGGCGAGCACGGCGGCGGTGTGCTCCTCGGCGGCGGTGAGCCGCCGTTCCGCCTCCCCGGCCCGGGTGTTCGCGGCGGCGGCCCGCTGCTCGGTCTCCCGGGTGGCGTCCTCGGCGGTGCGGGCCCGGCTCTCGGCCTCCCGGGTGCGCTCCTCGGCGGCCCGGTAGCGGCTCTCGGCGTGGTGGGTCTCCTCGGTGGCGCGCCGGGCGGCCTCCTGCGCCTCGCGCAGTTGCTGCTCGGCGCGGGCCAGCCGGCCTTCGGCGGCGCGGGCGCGTTCCTCGCCGTGTCCGCGGGCGGTCTCGGCGGCGACCGCCCGGGTGAGGGCCCGGGCCCGGCCGCGGGCGAGCACGCCCGCCGTCGCGGCGGCGACCAGTGCCAGGGCGATCAGCGCAATCTGCGCGATCTGCGTCATCGAAGTCCTCGGAAGTCCTCTGGGGGTCCGGCTGGTCGGCTGCTGCCGGGGCCGGGGCCGGCGGTGGTCCGGCCCGGGCGCGGCGGGCGGTCGGTCCCGGGCGGTCAGTCCCGGGCGGCGGCGCGCGGGCGCGGGCTGCGGGCGGCGTCCTCGGCCAGTTCGCGGGCCACCTGGGCGACCTGGCCCATGGCCACCAGGACGTTCGGCACCTCGGTGCCGTCCAGGTGCCGGTACTCGGCGGCGACGGTGAGCACCAGGCGCTCGGGCAGGCCGAGTTCGGGGTGGCGCTGCTCGGCTATCACCCGCCGGGCGGCGTCCAGCGCGGGGATCCCGGCGGTGTGCAGGGCGTGCGCGCGCTCCCGGACGTACGTCAGGTAGGCGATGTGGTGGCGAACGCCGTCGCGGTCGAGCACGGGGCCGTGGCCGGGGACGAAGATCTCGGCGCCGGTGGCCAGGATCCGCTCACAGGCGGTGATCACGTTCTCCAGCGGGCCGGCCCAGTGCACCGGGTGGTCGCCGGGGTACTCGGGGGTCGAGCCGAAGATCACGTCACCGGTGAAGACGGCGCGCTGGTACGGGAGGTGGACGATCAGGTCGCCGCCGGTGTGGGCGGCGGGCAGGCCGGTCACCTGCACCGGGTACTCCCCCACCCGCAGTTCCAGCTCGCCGGTGAAGACGGTGTCGGGGTGCACGGGGTCGGTGGCGGACCAGTCGAACCGTCCGAAGTGCTCCCTGAGGTAGCCGCCGAGCGGGGAGTCCGGGTCGCCGCCGACGACGAGGGCGTGCTGCTGCTGCGGGGTGGGCTCGTAGTGGATGTGCTCCAGCGCCTCGCGGGTGGAGATCACCTCGGCGTCCGGGACGACTCCGGCGCCCCACAGGTGGTCGCCGTTGGCGTGGGTGACGATCACCCGGTCGACCTCGACCCCGGCCGGCAGCAGGCGGCGGCTGGCGGCGAGGAACTCCCCGGCCAGGGTGGGGTCGTAGGGGGTGTCGATCCAGAGCGCGGTCTTCGCCGAGGCCAGCAGCCCGCAGTTGGCCAGGCCCCAGCCCCGCTTCGGGGGGAGCCACACGTACAGGTCCTCGGCAATCGCGCTCACGTTCGCACGGTTGATCGTCATGTGCGCGATTATGCCCAAAGTGTGTCAGGGGCGGGGCAAAACCTGTACGGCCACCAGGAGTTGCTGCCCCAGACTCTCCCGAGCTGTCCGGTTTCGCCCCTCGTGGTCGAGACCAATCGTCTCAACCGTCGGGACGACCCGTGGACACCTCGCCCCGGAATCCCGACGGGACGTCGGACCGGGGCGCGGGCAGGGTGCGGCAGACCTCGACCGTGACGTCGACGGTGTCCAGGCCTATCACCCGCCCCTCCACCGCGACGAATCCTTTCTCCCCCGAGCGGAAGAGCGCCGCCAGCGGGGAGTTGCGGCTCGCCCCGGTCAACGCCTCCACCGCCATCGCGGAGCCGAAGGCGAACACCCCGCAGAGCACGACGCAGGGCGCCTGCCGGGGCGTGCGGGTCACGAAGATGAAGCCGTGGTCGCGGATCAGCTCCCCGGCCGGGTTGTACAGCGCCTCGAAGGTCATTCCGCCCCACCGGGCGCGGGCCTCGTCCGGGTACTCGATGGCGAAATCCGGGAACACCGCGTCCAGCACGCCGCCGGAATAGGAGTTGACGCTCGGGCCCCCGATCGAGAACGTCGGCATCCGCGGATCCTGCGCGCCGGCCACCACCAGTTCGATCGTCGCCTTCCGGTTGACCTTCCGCAGCAGGTCGGTGAGCCCCGCTATCGCCCTGGCCTCGGCCATCGGCATGAACAGCACGTTCTTCGGCCCGCGGCTGGTCAGCTGGCAGCCGTCCGTGGTGAAGGCGAACTCGGCGACCTCGATGCTCGGCGTGATGATCTGCACCCGGCTGTACGGCGCCAGCAGCGCCCGCAGGAAGCCGTAGCGCAGGAACAGTCTGGTCCGGGCGAGGGAGCGGGCCGCGAGGAATCCGATCACGGCCGGAACCGATGCGATGAACACCTGGAGCAGGATCTCCATATCATCCCCACGGAGGAAGACTCGACCACGAACTGTGTGCTCTGGTTAAGTCCCCTCCGTGGCCGGAAATACCCCCCTCGCGGCAATTCCCACCGTCAGGATCGCCGCACCCGGCGTCACTTCAAGCGCCTGATCCCCTTGCGTTCCCCCGCGCACCGCTCGTACCCCAGCCACGCGTTGATCGCGAGCATCGGCGCGTTGGTCTCGTCGTTGGAGGTGTACGCGCGCCGGTAGCCCGCCGCGGCCGCCAGGCGCAGCGACTCCAGCTTGGCCAGCTTGCTCAGCCCGCGCCCGCGGAACTCCCGGCGGCAGGCGGTGAACGCGGACCAGTAGCGGTCCACCCCGTCGGTCTGCGCCATGCTGAACGCGGCCGGTTCGCCGTCCACCACGGCGACGACGGTCAGCGCCCGGTCCAGGTCCGGCCGGGCCCAGTCGCCCCGCAGCCAGTCCTCGTAGTCCAGGGCGTCCATCGGCACCTCGCCGGGCTCGTCCTGGATGGCGTCCGCCTCGACCAGGAACAGCGGGCGCGGGTCGGCCGCCCAGTCTCCGGCCGGGCGCAGCTCGACGCCGGCCGGCCGCACGGGCGCCTGCGGCAGCGGCAGCGCCAAGTCCCTCCCGCCGAACTGCGCCGCGCGCCCGAGCTCGTAGCCACGGGCGGCGGCGAAGGCCAGCGAGGCGGGCTCGTCGTCCAGCCAGGTGTGCAGCTCGCTCACTCCGTGCCCGGACAGGTGCCGTTCGGCCGCGGCCAGCAGCGCGGTGGCCGCGCCGCGCCGCCGGAACTGCGGCAGCACGCTGCCGTTGGCGTACCCGACGCCGGTGGTCGTCGTCCCGAGCACCACCGCACAGCGCACCGCTCCGACCACCCGGCCGTCCAGCTCGGCGACGAAGGTGCGGAAGTGCTCGCCCGGGCTCTGCCGGCCGTTCAGCCAGAGCAGGGCCTCGGAGGTCATCACCAGGTGCTCGCGCCCGGCCCGGTGGGCGGCGGCCACGGCCTCGGCGTCGTCGGGGCGGAAGTCACGGATCGTCAAAGAAGTCATGGGTTCCCACGCTAGCCCTGACGCCCGTCCGGCGCCTTCGGATTTCCCCGCGCCGGTGCGCCTCACCTGCGGCAACGGCCCCGGCTCGGGACCAAAGTCCCTCACCCCCGCAGCGGCAAGCTCAAATAATGCTCTGAGAAGACCGGGCGGGGCTTGGCAGCCGTCCCACCCGGGGACATCCTCAGCAACACGGCCGCGCGGTCCTGGCGACGAAGCCCGCACCACCCGGCGGCCTCCCCACCCGGCCCTCCGAAAGGGGGCGAACCGATGACCTCCCCTGCCCTGGACCTGCCCGGCTCCGCCACCCCGGCGCGGGACGGCGCCCCCCGCCTCGGCGTCGGCCTCGGCTGGCGCAGCGAGATCGACACCGTCGTCGAACGCCAACCCGGCCTGGACTGGGTCGAGGTGGTCGCCGAGAACATCTGCGCCGACCACCTGCCCGAGTCCCTGACCGTCCTGCGCGCCCGCGGCGTCACCGTCGTCCCGCACGGCGTGGCGCTCGGCCTCGGCGGCGCCGACCTGCCCGACCCCGCCCGGCTCGCCAAGCTCGCCGAGGCGGCACTCGCCCTCGACTCCCCGCTGGTCACCGAACACCTGGCGTTCGTCCGGGCCGGCGGTCTGGAGGCCGGCCACCTGCTGCCCGTCCCCCGCACCCGGGACTCGCTGCGGGTGATCGCCGAGAACGTCCGGATCGCCCAGGACCAGCTCCCGGTGCCGCTCGCCCTGGAGAACATCGCCGCCCAGCTGGCCTGGCCCGACGACGAGCTGACCGAGGGGCAGTTCCTCGCCGAACTGGTCGAGCGGACCGGCGTCCGGCTGCTGATCGACGTCGCCAACCTGCACACCAACCGGGTCAACCTCGGCATCGACCCGGCCGCCGAACTGGACCGCCTGCCGCTGGAGGCGCTCGCCTACGTCCACGTCGCCGGCGGCACCCTGGTCGACGGCGTCTGGCACGACACCCACGCCCACCCCGTCACCGAACCGGTGCTGGAGGTCCTGGCCGAACTCTGCGCACGGGTCGCACCACCCGGCGTCCTGCTGGAACGGGACGCCGACTTCCCGCCGCCCAGCGAGCTGGCCGGCGAACTGGACGCCATCCGCCGGGTGCTAGAGGGGAGCACCCCGCGGACGGCCCCACCGGCCCCCCGCGCCGAGCCCCGGGGGACCGCGGCGGGCGCGTGCCCGAGCGGCACCCGCGCCCGGCTGGCGCGGCGCCAGGAGGACCTGCTCGCCGCCCTGGTGGCCGGCGGGCCCGTCCCGCCCGGCTTCGACCCGGACCAGGTCCGCGCCCAGTCCACCGGCCTGGCCACCAAACGGCGGGACACCGTCGCCAAGGTGGCCCCCGAACTGCCCCGCCTGCTCGGCCGGCCGTACGGGCCGCTGTTCCTCGACTACGCCCGCCGGCACCCGCAGACCGGCGGCTACCGCGCCGACGCCCGGGCCTTCGCCGCCTGGGCGCTCGCCGACGGCGGCCCGCTCGCCGCCGACCACCGCCGGTCCCTGGAGCAGTGGCTCCACCCGGCCGCCGAGCGGCCGCCCGGCGCGTTCGCCCGTCTGCGCCGAGCCCTGCGGCGCTGAGCACCCGCCTTCACCGCACACCTTCGGGGGGAACCCGCCCATGTGGCACAACACCTACTTCGTCATCCCCGCCGTCCTGCTGGTGGCGGCCTCGCTGTACGCGTCCCGGACCAAGCAGCGGGTCGGCCACGTCCCGCACGTCCAGGGCCTGCCGGGCCGCGGCCTGCCGCTGATGGACGCCGCCTTCCTGTCCGGCGGCCCCGGCCGGGTCTTCGACACCGCCCTGATCCGGATGCACCTCTCCGAGCGGGCCGTGATCAGCCGCGCCGGCCTGGTCACCCTCACCGGGCACAAGCCGTACGACGCCGTCGACCAGGCCGTCCTGGACGCCGTCGGCCCGGGCGGCAGCCGTGAACTCGCCCCGCTGCGCCGGGCCGTGATGCGCTCCGCCGCCGTGCAGGAGATCGGCGACCGGCTCGCCGACCGCGGCCTGATGCGCCACCCCGAGCGGCTGCGGCGGGCCCGCACCGCCCGGCGGCTGCTCTGGCTCGCCCTGCTCGGCGTCGCCGTCTCGACCGTCCTCTCCCACGTGCTGGACGACGGCGGCGCCGGCTCCGGCCGCCCCGCGCTGTGGATCCCGGTGGTGCTCCTGGTCTTCGGCGGGATCAGCCTGCTCGTCACCTGGCCGGCCAAGGGCCGGATCACCCCGGCCGGGCGGCGCCAGCTCTCCCTGATGAAGGTCGGCACGCCGTGGACGCCGAGCGCCGGCCTGTCGCCGAAGACGACCGGCGGCGTGCTGCTGGGCGCCCTCGCGCTCGGCGGGCTGGCCGCCGCCGGGCTGGAGGACGACGAACTGCGGTCCGCGATGCTGGCCGCGGCCGCCCAGGACGAGGCGGTGAAGTCGGCCGCCGCGAGCTCCTACGCCGCCTCCTCCTCGACGGGCTCCTCCACCAGCTCTCCCCCCAGCTCGTGCAGCTCGTCCGGGTCCTCCTGCGGGGGCTCCACGGCCTGGTGCGGCTCCTCCCACTCCGGCTCCTCCGGCTGCGGGGGAAGCAGCGGCAGCTGCGGATCCTCGTCCTCCAGCTGCGGCTCCGGCTCCAGCAGTTGCGGCTCCTCCTCGTCGAGCTGCGGGTCGTCCTCCTCCAGTTGCGGGTCGTCCTCGTCGAGCTGCGGTGGCGGCGGCGGCTGCGGCTCCTGACGTCACAGTTCGGTATCGCGGTCCGGGAAGCCGTTCCCCGCGCCATCGGCCCAGGCATACAACAAGCCCATGTGGTTGCTGTTCCTGATACCGGCGTGCGTCGCGGCGGTCCTCTCGTGTCTCCGACTCGTCCGGACGACCGCCACCGCCGACGCCCTGGCCGAGGCGGACGGCCTGCACCCGCCCGAGGCCGTCGGGATCGGGCTGTACGAGACGGCCTACCTGGCCGGCGGCCCGGACCGGGTGGTCGAACTCGCCCTCGTCCTGATGGCCGGCCGGGGCCGGCTGCACCTGGCGCACACCGGCTGGACCACGGTGGTCGACCCCCGGGGCCGCAGCCGCCTGGAGCGCGCGGTCATCGTCACCGTCGGCCCCGACGGCCAGTGCCGCACCGACGGGCTGCGCCGGGCGATGGCCGAGCACCCGACCGTCCTGGAGATCGGCGCCCGGCTCTCGCTGGCCGGCCTGGCCACCCCGGCCCTGGTCCAGCGCAGCACCGTCCTGGTGGTCCGGCAGGTGCGGCACGCACTGCTGCTGACGCTCCTCCTGCTGGCCGCCGCGCTGACCCTCAGCGGCTTCACCGGCGGTGACACCGTCACCCCGCTCGCCTGGTTCTCGCTGCCGCTGGTGCTCACCTCGGGCACCCTGCTGATGGCCCGGGTCGACGTCTACCCCTACACCCGCTGGGCGTCCCCGGTCGGCCAGGAGGTGCTGCGCGAGGTCCGACCGGCCCGCCAGCACGGCCTCGCGGACGACGAGGAGCGCGAACTGCTCACCGCCGTCGCCATGAACGGCCCCGCCGTCCTCCCCGACCCCCGCCTGCGCGCCGCCCTCCGCCCCCACCGGACGTGACACGCAAACGGGGCCCGCCGAAGCGGACCCCGTTCACCGATCCCGCGGAACTCAGGCCAGGCCGTTGAGCAGTTCGCTGACCGGCTTGCGGCGGCCGGTGAAGAACGGCACCTCCTCGCGGACGTGCAGCCGGGCCCGGGAGGGGCGCAGGTCGCGCATCAGGTCGACGATGCGGTGCAGCTCGTCCGCCTCGAAGGCGAGCAGCCACTCGTAGTCGCCGAGCGCGAACGAGGCCACCGTGTTGGCCCGCACGTCCGGGTAGCCGCGGGCCATCTGGCCGTGCTCGGCGAGCATCGCGCGCCGCTCGGCGTCCGGCAGCAGGTACCACTCGTAGGAGCGGACGAACGGGTACACGCAGACGTAGTCGCGCGCGCGCTCGTCGGCGAGGAACGCCGGGATGTGCGACTTGTTGAACTCGGCGGGGCGGTGCAGCGCCATGTTGGACCAGACCGGCTCCAGCTGGCGGCCCAGACCGGTGCGGCGGAAGCGGTTGTACGCCTCCTGCAGGTCGTCCGAGTCCTCGGCGTGCCACCAGACCATGAGGTCGGCGTCCGCGCGCAGACCGGACACGTCGTACGTGCCGCGCACCGTCACGTCCTTCGCGGCCAGCTGGGCGAACAGCTCGTCCACCTCGGCGGCCAGCGCCGTCCGGTCCTCGGGCAGCGTGCCCTTGAGCTTGAACACCGACCACATGGTGTAGCGGATGACCTGGTTCAGGTCGCGCGCCTTCTTCTTCTCGGGCTGCTGCTCCGGCTGCCGCTCAACGGTCTCAGTCATGCGCCCATTGTCCTCTCCGTGGAACCTTCCCCGGTTGCCGGGGTCAACAGTTTGTCGAGGGCGGCCACCGCGGCGGCCGCCGAGCCGATGCAGGCCGGAATGCCGACCCCGTCGTACGCGGCGCCGCACAGCGCCAGTCCCCCCACCCCGGCCGCCGACGCCCGGACCCGGGCCACCCGGTCCAGGTGGCCCACCGGGTACTGCGGCAGGCCCGCCCGGAAGCGCGAGACGGCGGTGTCGTACGGCCGGGCGGTCAGGCCGATCGCCTCCCGGAGGTCCGCCAGCGACCGGGCCACCAGCTCCTCGTCCGGCAGCTCCAGTGCCTCCTCCTCGCGGTAGCGGCCCAGCGAGGTGCGCAGCAGGAACGCGTCCGGGGCGGAACGTTCCAGCCAGCCCCACTTGTTGGAGGAGAAGGTCGACGCCTTGATCCGCCGCCCGTCCACCGGCGGCACCAGGAACCCGCTGCCGGCCGGCAGCTCCGCCAGGTCGGCCCGGCGGAACGCCAGGGTCACCAGCGCCATGCCCGCGTACTCGACGGCGTCCAGCTCGGCGGCCGCCGCCGGCGCGTCCGCGCGCAGCAGCCGGGCCGCGGCCGGCGCCGGGACGGCCAGCACCACGGCGTCCGCGTGCAGCACCTCGCCGTCGCCGGTCACCACCCGCCAGCCCCCGGGGGTGCGGTGCAGCCCGTCCACCGGCGTACCGGTGCGCAGGTCCACGCCCGCCTTCCGGCAGGCGGCAGCGACGGCCTCCGGCAGGGTGCCGAGCCCGCCGCGCAGGCCCTGGAACACCGGGGTGCCGACCACCTTCGGCCGCGAGGCCAGCTCGTGCACCCCGTCGACCAGCGAGCCGCCGCCCCGCGCGATCGCCAGCAGCTGCGGCACGGCGGCGCGCAGCGAGATCTCCTCGGCCCGCCCGGCGTAGACGCCGCCCAGCAGCGGCTCGACCAGCCGGTCCACCACCTCCTGGCCCAGCCGGTCGGCGACGTAGCGGCCGATCGCCACGTCGTCCCCGACCTCGGTGGCGCCCTCGTGCCGGGCCCGCTCCAGCCCCTCGGCGGTGAGCACCCCGGAGGCCGCCAGCGCGTCCAGATCGCCCGGGACGCCCATCACCTGCCCGCCCGGCAGCGGGCGCAGCGCGCCCCGCGTCCAGATCGAGGCCTTCGCGGTGGTCGGCGGCTCCAACTCCTCGCCCAGCCCGACCGCCCGTGCCAGCTCCACCGCCTCCGGCCGCCGCGCGAGCATCGACTCGGCCCCCAGGTCCACCCGGACCCCGCCGACCTCGCCGCCCCGCAGCTTCCCGCCGACCCGCTCCGACGCCTCCAGCAGCGTCACCCGCGCCCGCACCGGCCCCCCGGCGGCCCCGCTCAGAAAGGCGGCCGCAGCCAGCCCCGCGATCCCACCACCGACGACGACGACCTGTGCATCCGACATGCCTCGCAGTCTCGCAGGTCTTTACACCGGGCCCTCAATCCGCCAGCGCGTTCAGGTCGATCATGATCGGGAACGGCACCGGGCGCTCCAACGACTCCCGGAAGATCCCGGCGGGCACGTACGCCGAGGTCGCCTGGTCCAGCTCGTAGACGTGTACGGCTGGCCGACCGCCCTCTTCCTCCTCGACGATCCAGTAGTGCGGGATCCCTGCCTCGGCATACTTGCGGACCTTGACGAAACGGTCACGGTCTACGGACTCAGGCGAGACGACCTCGATGACGAGCAGGACTTCATCAGGAGTGAACTGCGTGCGCTTTCTCTCGAAATTGGCCTTGACGACGAGAACGTCCGGCTCGGGACGGTTCCGCCTGTCGAGCTTGATCGACATCTCCCGCCCGACCCTGGCCCCTTCCGGGACCTGGGGAATCAGCGCCATCTTCAGGTTGTCGACAACTTCACCGTGCCACCAGCGCTGCGGAGACATCACGAAGACCAGTGCCCCATCGATCAGTTCGGTGTGGCGCGGCGCCTGCGGCAGGTGGTCGAGGTCATCGGCAAACCAGCCCTCGTCTCTGGGCGCGTACATCCAGTCCGGCAGCTCGCTCATGCTCCCAAGATAGCGAGTTCCGAGGCCCTGCGAGCCGCTGCCTAGGCTGTGTGCTATGGAACCGATCGTGGTGAGTGCGTGTCTGGCCGGGGTGCCGTGCCGGTACGACGGGCGGGCGAAGACCTCGCCGGACGTGGTGGGGCTGGTCGAGGCGGGGCGGGCGGTGGTGGTGTGCCCGGAGGGGGCGGGCGGGCTGCCGACCCCGCGCCCTGCGGCGGAGATCGTCGGCGGGGACGGGGCGGACGTGCTGGACGGGCGGGCCCGGGTGGTGGACGCGACGGGCGCGGACTGTACGGCGGAGTTCGTGGCCGGGGCCCGGGCGGCGCTGGCGGCGGCCGAGGCCGCGGGGGCGCGGCGGGCGGTGCTGATGGCGCGCAGCCCGTCCTGCGGCTGCGGGCGGGTGTACGACGGGACGTTCACCGGGGAGCTGCGCCCCGGGGACGGGGTGACGGCGGCGCTGCTGCGGCGGGCGGGCGTCGAGGTTGTCCGGTCCGCTGCCGAGCTGTGATCGAGTCGCGACCTTCCGGCGGGGTCCGCTCGGGGCGTTCCTTCGTCCAATGGGGAGATCTCACAGCGGACTTGGGGAGGGCTTCGGAATGGGGAGACGGGCAGGGGCGGGGGCGCTGGCGGTAGCGACCGCGGGCGTGCTGCTGGTCGGGGCGTGCAGCGCCGGCGGTGCGGGCCGGGCGGGGGAGGCGGCGAAGGCGGACGCCGTCGCCCCGGCGGCACCGGCGGCACCGGCGGCACCGGCGGCCGCGCCGAGCGTCGCCGGGACGGCTCCGGCGGCGGGGGCGAGTGCCCAGCCGGTCGCGGACAACCGGCTGATCGCGTACACCGCGCAGTTGACGCTGCGGACCGGGGACGTCGCCCAGGTGCTGGCGAAGGCCCGGGAGTTGACGGCGGCCGCGGGTGGCTACGTCGGCGCCGAGTCGGTCTCCGGCGCGGTGGAGGGCGGGCCGGGGAGCACGGCGGGGGGCGAGGCGGGCGGCCAGCTGACGCTGAGGATCCCCTCCGCCGCCTACCAGCAGACGCTGGACCAGCTGGCCGCGCTGGGCCAGGTGGTGTCCCGCAGGAGCCAGGCGGACGATCTGACCCAGCAGGTCGCGGATGTGGCGAGCCGGGTGCAGACCCAGCAGGCGAGCGTGGAGCGGGTGCGGGCGCTGATGGGGCAGGCGAAGTCGCTGAGCGAGGTGACCACGCTGGAGGCCGAGTTGAGCCGCCGGGAGGCCGACCTGGAGTCGCTCCAGAAGCAGCAGAAGGAGCTGGCCGGCAAGACCTCGTTCTCGACCGTCACGCTGGACGTGCGCCGTGCGGCCGCCTCGCCGACGCCCACCCCGGCACCGCCGAAGGGCGGCGGCGAGGGCTTCGGGGCGTCGGTCGGCTCCGCGCTGGGCGGCGGCTGGCACGTGCTGGTGGCGATCGTGCGCGCCCTGGCGGTGGGGCTCGCGGCGGTGGCGCCGTTCCTGCTGGTGCTGGGCGTCCCGGCGGCGCTGGTGTACCGGCTGCGGCGCCGGCGCCGCCCGGCGACCGCGCTGCCCCCGGAGTCCGGCCCGCGGGAAGGGCCCGCGGAGGACTGAGCGACGACTGAGCGAGGACTGAAACACGGCGTGCCCCCGCCCGGTCGGGAGGGGGCACGCCGCCGGGGTCAGCGGGCGCTGGCCTCGTGGACGAAGGCGACGAGGCGGGAGAGGGCGTCCGGGTCCATGGACGGCAGGACGCCGTGGCCGAGGTTGAAGATGTGGCCGCTGGTGCCGAGGGCCTGGGCGGCGTGCAGCACCTCGCGGGCCTTGGTCTCGACGACCTTGGTGGGGGCGAACAGCACGGCCGGGTCGAGGTTGCCCTGGAGGCCCTTGCCGGGGCCGACGCGCTCGGCCGCGACGTTCAGCGGCACCCGCCAGTCGACGCCGACGATGTCCGCGCCGGCCTGGCCCATCAGGCCGAGGAGTTCGCCGGTGCCGACGCCGAAGTGGATCCGCGGCACGCCGTAGGAGGCGACGGCGTCGAAGACCTTGGTGCTGGACGGCATGACCGAGCGGCGGTAGTCGTCGGGGGCCAGCGAGCCGACCCAGGAGTCGAAGAGCTGGACGGCCGAGGCGCCGGCCTCGATCTGCACCTTCAGGAAGGTGGAGGTGATGTCGGCGAGCCGGTCGACCAGGGCGGCCCACAGCTCGGGCTGGCCGTACATCATGGCCTTGGTGTGCTCGTGGTTCTTGGACGGGCCGCCCTCGACCAGGTAGCTGGCCAGCGTGTAGGGGGCGCCGGCGAAGCCGATCAGCGGGGTCTCGCCGAGTTCGTCCACCAGCAGGCCGACGGCCTCGGTGATGTAGGGGACGTCGTCGGGCTCCAGCGGGCGCAGCCGCTTGAGGTCCTCGGCGGTGCGGATCGGGTCGGCGATGACCGGGCCGACGTTGGGCTTGATCTCGACGTCGATGCCGACGGCCTTGAGCGGCACCACGATGTCGCTGAAGAAGATCGCCGCGTCCACCTTGTGCCGGCGGACCGGCTGGAGGGTGATCTCCTTGACCAGCTCGGGCCGCATGCAGGACTCCAGCATGGGGATGCCCTCGCGGACCTTCAGGTACTCGGGCAGCGAGCGGCCGGCCTGGCGCATGAACCACACCGGGGTGTGCGGCACGGGCTCGTGCCGGCAGGCGCGCAGGAACGCGGAGTCGTGCGCGGCGCCGCGGCGCGCGGGGGTGGGCCTGCCGTCGGGGGTGGCCGCCGTGGTGTCTGCCGTAGTCTCGCTCACGGTCCAAATCTTCGCATGCGCCTCGGGGCGCTCCTCCCGGCCGGTCTCGTCGGTTCCTCCAAGATCTGGCCGGGTTTGCCGTTCCGGCACGCCGCTCGGACGGAAGTTGCGGCCTTAACCGCGGTTTTCGACCTAGTCTTCGGGTCATGGCAGCGGTCGGCGGGCACCCCGCGCAGGGTGGCGGAGCAGGTGGCGGAACAGGTCGGGAGGGGGCTCCGAGCGAGTTCCGGGCCGCCGTGGAGGCCCTCGACGGAGCACGTCTGCGGCCCGAGATCCAGCTCTCCCCCGCGCCGGCCCCGCGCCGGCTGGCCCCGTACGCGTTCGCGGTGACCGCCTCGGTGGAGGTGGACGGCGAGGAACTGGCGGACGGCCGGCTGGTGCTGCTGTACGACCCGGCCGGGCAGGAGGCCTGGAACGGGGAGTTCCGGGTGGTGACGATGACCCGGGCGGAGCTGGAGCCGGAGATGGCCGGCGACCCGATGCTCTCGGAGGTCGGCTGGGCCTGGCTGCTGGACTCGCTGCAGGCGCACGGGGCCGGGTACGCGGAGCCGTCCGGCACGGTGAGCCACTGCGCCTCGCAGTACTTCGGCGGGCTGGCGGACCGCCCGTCCTCGACCGAGATCGAGATCCGGGCCTCCTGGACGCCGGCCGACGGCCGGTTCGAGCGGCACCTGGCGGCCTGGGGGGACCTGCTGTGCATCAGCGCCGGCCTGCCGCCGGCCGCGCCGGCCCCGCAGGCGCCGGCCGATGTGCCGTCACTCGGTGGGGTGGTCCCGATGCCCGCGCGGCGGCGTCCTCGTTCGCACTGAGGAGTGGCGCACCGGGCCGGGCGGCCCCGACCGCCCCGATGCCACCCCCAGGGCTGACGGAGTGTGACTTCGAACCCGCTCTGGGTCAATTAACCGGTTGAAACCGACCGATCAGCACCAGATCTGATCGATTTTGTGCGAATTCAGGACGGGTCGTATCACTCATATGCGCGATTTGTCCGTATTGTTACTCACTAGATCGTGATCTTTCGCTAAAGCCGGGCACGGTAGCTGCCGAAGCAGACTGTGACCCTTTCCGAACGCGGAACACTCCGACCGCCCCCTCGGGGTTCCGTCCGCCACTCCCCGCAGGAGGCCTGGTGTCGGTCCTTCTTGAGCACCCCGCAAACGTGGTCGCCTACCGGCCGACCAAGCCCACCGCCATGGTGGTCATCGCCGATCCCCGTGTCCGAAACACCGTCACCCGCCACCTGTGGGCGCTCGGCGTCCGGGACGTGATCGAGGTGTCCTCGATCGCCGAGGCCCGCCCCCGGGTCTCCACTCCGCGCGACATCTGCGTCGCCGACGTACACCTGCCGGACGGCTCCGGCCTGACCATCCTGGCCGAGACCCGCGCCGCGGGCTGGCCCAACGGCCTGGCCCTGTCCGCCGCCGACGACATCGGCGCCGTCCGCAGCGCGCTGGCCGGCGGCGTCAAGGGATACGTCGTCACGGGCACCCGCACCAACGTGGCGATGCCCGGCCGCCCGGGTCTGCCGCTCGGCGCCGCCGGGCTGGCCGGGCGGATGCGCCGCCCCGGCATGCCGGGCATGCCGGGCGCCGTGGGTGCGCCGGGCGCCCACGGAACCCACGGAGCCCCCGGTGCGCCCGGTGCGCCGGGCACGCAGCAGTCCGCCTACCGCGAGCTGTCGGGCCGTGAGGTCGAGGTGCTGCGGCTGGTCGCCGAAGGACAGTCGAACAAGGCGATCGGGGTGGCGATGGGCCTGTCCGCGCTCACCGTCAAGAGCCACCTCGCCCGGATCGCCCGCAAGCTGGGCACCGGCGACCGCGCCGGGATGGTCGCGGTCGCGCTGCGCACCGGCATCATCCACTGAGTCCTCGGACGGACCCGCCACGGCGGTCGAGGAGGAACGTTTCCTCCTCGGCCGCCGTAGCCGTGCCCCTCGGCCACCGCCCGGGCCCCGTGGCATAGTCACGGACCCGGTCTGACCAGTCCGACAACACTCCCGGCCGCGAGGACCGTCGTACCCTTGGTGGGTGACCGACGCCGTAGCAGCCATCCCAGAAGAAGCAGCCCCGGTCCCGCTCCTCGAACCGAAGGAGGGGATCCCGCCCGTCGTGGCGGACGAGCAGGCGCTGGCCGCCACCGTCGCCGCCTTCGCCGGGGGCACCGGACCGGTCGCCGTCGACGCCGAGCGGGCCTCCGGCTACCGCTACGGGCAGCGCGCGTACCTCATTCAGCTGCGCCGTGCGGGCGCCGGCAGTGCGCTGATCGACCCGATCGCCTGCCCCGACCTCAGCGGCCTGGGCGACGCCCTCGCCGACACCGAATGGGTGGTGCACGCGGCCACCCAGGACCTGCCCTGCCTGGCCGAGGTCGGCATGAGACCCCGGCAGCTGTTCGACACCGAGCTGGCCGGGCGGATCGCCGGCTTCGCCCGGGTCGGCCTCGGGCCGATGACCGAGAGCGTGCTCGGGCTGAGCCTGGCCAAGGAGCACTCCGCGGTCGACTGGTCCACCCGCCCGCTGCCCGAGCCGTGGCTGCGCTACGCCGCTCTGGACGTCGAGGTGCTGGTCGAGCTGCGCGACGCACTCGAACAGGAGCTGGACGCCCAGGGCAAGCTCGGCTGGGCCCTGGAGGAGTTCGCGGCGATCGCCGCCGCACCGCGCCCGGCTCCGCGCACCGACCCGTGGCGCCGCACCTCGCAGCTACACAAGGTCCGCCGGCGCCGCCAGCTGGCCGTGGTGCGCGAGCTGTGGCTGGCCCGGGACCGGCTGGCGCAGGAGCGCGACGTCTCGCCGGGCCGGGTGCTCTCGGACGCCGCGATCGTCAACGCCGCACTGGCCATGCCGCTGAACATCGCCGCGCTGCAGGGCGTCCAGGGCTTCGGGCCGCGGGTGCACCGGCGCCAGCTGGAGCAGTGGCTGGCGGCCGTCCAGCGGGGCCGGGAGGTCCCGGAGAACCAGCTGCCGCCGGCCTCCGCGCCGCACGACGGGCCGCCGCCGCCGCGGGCCTGGGCCGAGAAGGACCCGGTGGCCGCCGCCCGGCTGTCCGGGGCGCGCGCCGCGGTCGCGGACCTCGCCGAGCGGCACAACCTGCCGGCCGAGAACCTGATCACCCCGGACCTGGTGCGCCGGGTCTCCTGGGAGCCGCCGGCCGATCCGGCCGCCGAGGGCGTGGCCGCCGCGCTGCGCCGGCTCGGCGCCCGGCAGTGGCAGGTCGACCTGGTGGCGCCGGTGGTGGCCGCCGCGTTCGCCGAGGCCGCGGCCGCCCAGGACTGACCTGGAGCGCGTCCGGAGGGGGTGCCGTCCTCGTGACGGCGCCCCCTTCGGCGTATTCGGGGTCCGTCTTTCGAACTCCGCCGGTCGGACGTGTCGCGGGACACACGGGGTGAACCCTCCGTGAGGCCTGGGCAGGTTGGTTACCGACCGGTAGCATGACGGTGAAGCGGCGCCGCTCGGGTCTTCACCGGCGGCAGCCTGCCCACCTCAAATGTTGGTCCCTGGGAGGAGAGCCCCCGTGCCTCGTACCGTGAGGGACGTCGTCTTCGTCGATGGCGTCCGCACCCCGTTCGGCAAGGCCGGCCCGAAGGGCATCTACCACGAGACGCGCGCCGACGACCTGGTCGTCAAGTGCATCCGGGAGCTCGTGCGCCGTAACCCGAACCTGCCCGTCGAGCGCATCGACGAGGTCGCCATCGCGGCCACCACGCAGATCGGCGACCAGGGTCTGACCATCGGGCGCACCGCCGCCCTGCTGTCCGGCCTGCCCAAGTCCGTCCCCGGCTACTCGATCGACCGCATGTGCGCCGGTGCGCTCACGGCCGTGACCGCCACCGCCGGCGGCATCGCCTTCGGCGCGTACGACGTGGTCGTGGCCGGCGGCGTCGAGCACATGGGCCGCCACCCGATGGGCGAGGGCGTCGACCCGAACCCGCGCTTCGTCTCCGAGAAGCTGGTCGACGAGTCCGCCCTGTTCATGGGCATGACGGCGGAGAACCTGCACGACCGGTTCCCGCACCTGACCAAGGAGCGCTGCGACGCCTACGCCGTGCGCTCGCAGGAGAAGGCCGCCAAGGCGTACGCCAACGGCGACATCCAGCCCGACCTGGTACCGATCTCGATCCGCAACACCAACCCCGAGGTCGGCGAGACCGGCTGGGGCCTGGCCACCGTGGACGAGCCGATGCGCCCGGGCACCACGATGGAGAGCCTGGCCGGTCTGAAGACCCCCTTCCGCCCGCACGGCAACATCACCGCGGGCAACTCGGCCGGCCTCAACGACGGCGCCACCGCCTCGCTGCTGGCCGCCGAGGACGTCGCCGAGGAGCTCGGCCTCCCGATCAAGATGCGCCTGGTCTCCTACGCCTTCGCGGGCGTGGAGCCCGAGGTCATGGGCATCGGCCCAGTGCCGGCCACCGAGAAGGCGCTGGCCAAGGCCGGTCTGACCATCGACGACATCCAGGCCTTCGAGGTCAACGAGGCCTTCGCCGTCCAGGTGCTGTCCTTCCTCGACCACTACGGCATCGCGGACGACGACGAGCGGGTCAACCCGTACGGCGGCGCGATCGCCTTCGGCCACCCGCTGGCCTCCTCCGGCGTGCGCCTGATGAACCAGCTGGCCCGCCGCTTCGAGCAGCGCCCGGACGTCCGCTACGGCCTCACCACGATGTGCATCGGCTTCGGCATGGGCGGGACCGTCATCTGGGAGAACCCGCACTGGAGCGGAGCGGAAAAGTCGTCCGAGCTCGAGGGTGGTAAGTGAACATGACGAGCACCACTGAGCTGCTGCAGCACGGCGCCGAGCTGTTCCCCGGCGAGGTCGTCACGACCGCGCACGTGCGCCACCTGGACCTGCCGCTGCAGGCCGGCAAGCTGGCCCTGATCACCCTGGACAACGGCTTCGACCACACCAAGCCGACCACCTTCGGCCCGGGCTCGCTGCTGAAGCTGTCCACCGCGCTGGACCAGGTCGAGGCCGAGGCCGCCGAGGGCAAGGTCGTCGCCGTCGCCGTCACCGGCAAGCCGTTCATCTTCGCGGTCGGCGCCGACCTCAAGGGCGTCGAGCTGCTCAAGGAGCACGCGGACGCGCTGGCCATCGGCAAGGGCGGCCACGAGGTCTTCAAGCGGATCGCCGCGCTGCCCGTCCCCTCCTTCGCCTTCTACAACGGCGCGGCGATGGGCGGCGGCGTCGAGGTCGGCCTGCACGCCACCTACCGCACGGTCAGCGCGGGCGTCCCGGCGTTCTCGCTGCCGGAGGTCTTCCTGGGCCTCGTCCCCGGCTGGGGCGGCTGCACCCTGCTGCCGAACCTGATCGGCCCCTCGAAGGCGATCAAGGTCATCATCGAGAACTCGATGAACCAGAACAAGCAGCTCAAGGGCAAGGACGTGTTCGAGCTGGGGATCGCCGACGCGATCTTCGAGCCGGCCGACTTCCTGGAGCAGTCGCTGCTGTGGGCCGCCAAGGTCCTCAAGGGCGACGTCGTCGTCGAGCGCGAGGAGATCGACCGCGGCAAGGCCTGGGACGACGCCGTCGCCTGGGGCCGCCTGGTCGCCGACGCCAAGGTGCACGGCGCCGCGCCGGCCGCCTACAAGGCGCTGGACATCATCCAGCAGGTCAAGGACTCCGACCTCCAGGCCGGCTTCGACGCCGAGGACGCGGCCCTGGCCGACCTCATCATGAGCGGCGAGCTGCGCAGCGGCATCTACGCCTTCAACCTGGTGCAGCGCCGGGCGAAGCGCCCGGTCGGCGCGCCGGACAAGTCGCTGGCCCGCCCGGTCAGCAAGGTCGGCGTCGTCGGCGCCGGTCTGATGGCCTCGCAGCTGGCGCTGCTGTTCGCCCGCCGTCTGGAGGTGCCGGTGGTCCTCACCGACATCGACCAGGAGCGCGTCGACAAGGGCGTCGGCTACGTCCACGCCGAGATCGACAAGCTGCTCGGCAAGGGCCGGATCGGCCAGGACAAGGCCAACCGTCTCAAGGGCCTGGTCAGCGGCTCGCTCGACAAGGCCGCCGCCTTCGGCGACGCGGACTTCGTGATCGAGGCCGTGTTCGAGGAGATGGGCGTCAAGCAGACCGTCTTCGCGGACCTGGAGAACGTGGTCTCGCCGACCTGCGTGCTGGCGACCAACACCTCCTCGCTGTCGGTCACCGAGATGGCCTCGAAGCTGAAGCACCCCGAGCGGGTCGTCGGCTTCCACTTCTTCAACCCGGTCGCGATCCTGCCGCTGCTGGAGATCGTCCGCGGCGAGCAGACCGACGACGCCTCGCTGGCCACCGCCTTCGGCGTCTCGAAGAAGCTGAAGAAGACCTCGGTGCTGGTCAAGGACGCCCCGGCGTTCGTGGTGAACCGGATCCTGACCCGCTTCATGGGCGAGATCCAGACCATCATCGACGAGGGCACCCCGATCGCCACCGTCGAGAAGGGCGTCGAGCCGCTCGGCCTGCCGATGTCCCCGATCGTGCTGCTGGAGCTGGTCGGCCCGGCCATCGCGCTGCACGTCTCGGAGACCCTGCACGGCGCGTTCCCGGAGCGGTTCGCCGTCTCCGAGAACCTCGGCAAGGTGGTCAAGGCCGGCAAGCGCGGCTTCTACACCTGGGTGGACGGCAAGCAGGTCCTCGACCCCGAGGTGCTGGAGCTGCTGACCTTCGGCGACACCGTGCTGACCGAGGAGCAGGTCCTGGACCGCGCCCTGGAGGCCGTGGCCCAGGAGATCGGCCTGATGCTGGAGGAGGGTGTCGTCGCCGAGGCGCAGGACATCGACCTCTGCATGATCACCGGCGCCGGCTGGCCCTTCCACCTGGGCGGGATCACCCCGTACCTGGACCGTGAGGGCGTCTCGGAGCGGGTGAACGGCAAGCGCTTCCTCGCCCCCGGCGTGGCTTCGGTGCCCGCGTAACGCGTAGCGCCCCCGCACATGCCGGAGCCCCGGTGACCGTCCAGGTCACCGGGGCTCCGGCATGTGCGGGGGCGGTCAGCTCTTCTTGAGGCGGTAGACCACGGTGTCGGCGAAGACGCCGACCATCTCGTAGTGGGTGTCCAGCAGGTTCTCGATCCGCGGGACCAGCACCGGCTGGTACGGGGCAATGCCGGAGTCGTCCACCACGACCTCGGGCAGGTTGTCGGCGAGCTCCTTGTCGAAGGTCTGCCAGGCGTTGCTGACGCTGAACTGCTCGCCCACGTTGGCGTTGCCGTCCTTGCCGCCGCTGTAGTTGGTCAGGAAGCCGGCGGTCAGGTAGCGGGTGGCGGGCTTGCGGTCGGCCAGCCAGTACAGCTCGGGGTGCATGCCCCAGACCAGGACGGTGTCCTTGGGGGTGGTCTGGGCGGCGACCGCGGTGGCGACCTCGGTGGTGCGGTCGAGCCGCTCCCCCGGCCAGGCCAGGGCCAGCGCCCAGAAGACCGTCGAGGCGACCGTGGTGTACACCAGGACGGGCTTCCAGCGGACCGCCGAGGTGGCCACCGCCCCGGTGCCCAGCAGCACCAGCGGGGGGATCAGCTGTAGGTAGTAGTGGCCGAAGAAGTGGAAGCCCACGCTGACCGCGACGACCGAGGAGGCCAGCCAGACCCACAGGTCGCCGGTGGAGCCGTGCTCCTCCCCGGCGACGGGCAGCGGCCGGTGGCGGTGCTTGAGCCAGAGCCGGCGCCCGACCGGGAGCAGGAAGCCCAGCCCGGCCGCGACCAGGATGGCCGAGTTGCCGAGCGCGCGGCCGATCATCTGGAGCCAGGCGCCGCCGAAGGAGGCGTAGTCCCCGCTGCCGGTGACCACCCAGAACAGGAAGCCCTTGGGCTTGGTCAGGATGACCGCGACCAGCGCTATCGGCAGGATGAAGCCGAAGCCGATCTTGAACAGGGCGGGCGGCCAGCGCACCCCGCGCCGGCGGGCGTCCTGGAACAGCATCCAGAGCACGGGCAGCAGCACCGCGCCGCCGGTCTGCTTGGTCAGCGAGCAGAGCGCCACCGCGATGCCCGCGGCCAGCCAGCGGCGGCGCTCGGCGTACCGGAACGCGGCCACCATGGCGGGCAGCATGAAGACCTCGAAGGTCGCCGCCTGGGTGTCCTCCGGGGAGAGCCCGATGGAGACCAGCAGGTAGAGCAGCCCCGCACCGGCCCCGGCCCGGTTGCCCCAGCGGCCGCAGGCGATGGACGCCAGCAGGATCGCGGTGACCAGGTGGGCGCCCACCGCCAGGGTGCGCAGCGGCCACAGCGAGGCGGAGCCGAAGATCGTGAAGCAGGCCTGGTAGAGCCAGGGGAGCAACGGCGGCTTGCGGTCCACCACGGTGTCGTACAGCACTCCGCCGTCGGCCAGCATCCGGGCCTGGGTGGCCAGGAACCCCTCGTCGGGGCTCCAGACGGGCCGGGCGAAGGACGGGATGTGGGTGAGCAGTGCGACCAGCGCGAGCACCGGCACCAGCCTCGTCCAGTACCCGGTCTGCACATGGGTACGGACGCGCTCGGGCAGGCGCTCGGCCATTCCGGCGAAGCGGAAGCGGGTGGGGGTGGGCACGGATGACAACCTACCGGGCGGGATCGGCGCGGGCGGCGCCGGTCCCGCCTTTCGGTGCGATTGTCAGCTTGTTTCGTGACGAACTGTTACGGAGTTACGACGAACGGTCGTCGGTGGAACGCGTTCCGGGCCCGTTCTCAGGCCTCGACCCGAGCCGCGTCCAGGCCGGCGACCAGGGCCGTCACCTTTCGGGCGATGTCCGGGGCGTTCAGGCCGATCTCGGCCAGGATCTCGTTCCGGCTCGCGTGGTCCAGGAACTCCTGCGGAATCCCGAAGTCGCGCACCGGCAGATCCACGTCCGCGTCGCGCAGCGCCTGCGCCACCGCGGCGCCGACACCGCCCACCCGGCCGTTGTCCTCGATCGTGACGACCACCCGGTGCTCGGCCGCCAGGCCCGGCAGGGCGGCGTCCACCGGCTTGACCCAGCGCGGGTCCACCACGGTGGCGGTGATGCCCTGGGCGGCCAGCAGGTCCGCGACCTCCAGGCTGGTGGCGGCCATCGCGCCGACCGAGACGACCAGCACGTCCGCGCGGTGCGTGCCGCCCGGCTCCTCGGCGGCGCGCAGCACGTCCATGCCGCCGATCCGGCCGACCGCCGGGACGGCCGGGCCGACGGTGCCCTTGGAGTAGCGGACCACGGTCGGGGCGTCCTTGACCTCGACGGCCTCGCGCAGCTGGGCGCGGACCTGGTCGGCGTCGCGCGGGGCGGCCAGCCGCAGGGTCGGGACGATCTGCAGCATCGACATGTCCCACATGCCGTTGTGCGAGGCGCCGTCGTCGCCGGTGACGCCGGCCCGGTCGAGCACGAAGGTGACACCCAGCTTGTGCAGGGCGACGTCCATCAGGACCTGGTCGAAGGCCCGGTTCAGGAAGGTCGCGTAGACCGCGAAGACCGGGTGCAGGCCGTTGGTGGCCAGGCCGGCGGCGCTGGTGACGGCGTGCTGCTCGGCGATGCCGACGTCGAAGATGCGGTCCGGGAAGGCCTCGGCGAAGGGCGCGAGGCCGACCGGGTGGAGCATGGCGGCGGTGATGCCGACGATGTCGTCCCGCTCGTGGCCGAGCGCGACCATCTCCTCGGCGAAGACCGAGGTCCAGCTCCGGCCGCCGGCGTTCTTGATCGGCAGGCCGGTCTCCGGGTGGATCTTGCCGACCGCGTGGAAGCGGTCCTCGTCGTTGTTCTCCGCGGCGTGGTAGCCGCGGCCCTTCTCGGTGAGGCAGTGCACGATCACCGGGCCGCCGAAGCCGCGCGCCTTGGTCAGCGCGGACTCCAGGGCGGTCAGGTCGTGGCCGTCGATCGGGCCGATGTACTTGAGGCCGAGGTCCTCGAACATGCCCTGCGGGGCGATGAAGTCCTTGAGGCCCTTCTTGGCGCCGTGCAGCGTCTCGAACAGCTGCTGGCCGACCACCGGGGTGCGCTGCAGCGCGTCCTTGCCCCAGGAGAGGAAGCGCTCGTAGCCCTGGGTGGTGCGCAGGGTGGCGAGGTGGTTGGCCAGGCCGCCGATGGTCGGCGAGTAGGAGCGCTCGTTGTCGTTGACGACGATGACCAGCGGGCGGTCCTTGGCGTCGGCGATGTTGTTGAGCGCCTCCCAGGCCATGCCGCCGGTGAGCGCGCCGTCGCCGATGACCGCGACGACGGGGTCCGGCTTGCCGAGGATCTTGTTGGCCTTGGCCAGGCCGTCGGCGTAGGAGAGCACGGTGGAGGCGTGCGAGTTCTCGATCACGTCGTGCTCGGACTCGGCGCGGGACGGGTAGCCGGACAGGCCGCCCTTCATCCGCAGCATCGAGAAGTCCTGGCGGCCGGTGAGCAGCTTGTGGACGTAGCTCTGGTGGCCGGTGTCGAAGAGGATGCGGTCGCGCGGCGAGTCGAAGACCCGGTGCAGCGCGATGGTGAGCTCCACCACGCCGAGGTTGGGGCCGAGGTGGCCGCCCGTCTTGGCGACCTCGGTCACCAGGAAGGTCCGGATCTCCTGGGCCAGTGCGGCCAGCTGTCCCGGCGTGAGCCGGTCGAGATCACGCGGTCCCCGAATGCGGGTCAGCAGGGCCACCCGTTCCTCCTCGTTCAGTGTTCGCGGACCGCGGGCGGTCCGACGGGCGTCGCTGCCCGGTCTGGCGGCGGGCCGGCGGTCGCGGCCGGTGCCGACCGGTCGAGTCTAATGTCCGCTTGCCGGACACCGAGCGGCGCGCCCGGTGCCACCGACCCGTTACCGCCATTCCCGGAGGTCGGCCCGGGGGTCGCGCGTCACCCTGGATTGACGAACGGATGTTCGGGACCGACCCGGGCCGCAGCGGCTCAGCCCCGCCCCAGCGCCCCGGACTCCCCCATCTCGCTCATCACCAGGGCCAGCGCGCCGAGCACCTCGGCCCGGCCGCCCAGCGTGCCGGGGACCACCGAGAGCTGGCGGGCGGCGCTCGGGATGGCGTAGCGGGCCACCGAGTCGCGGATCGGGGAGAGCACCAGCTCACCGGCCTCGGCGAGGTCGCCGCCGAGGATCACCCGGCGCGGGTTGAGCAGGTTGCACAGGGTGGCGACGCCGGTGCCGATCTGCCGGCCGGCGTCGGCGATCACCCGGCGGCAGCCGAGGTCACCCCGATGGGCCAGCTCGACCACCCGGGGCAGGGTGAGGTCCGGGCCGAGGGTCGGGGTCAGCAGGGAGAGCAGGTAGCGGGAGCCCACGAAGGTCTCCAGGCAGCCGCGGTTGCCGCAGCGGCAGACCGGCCCGGCCTCGTCCAGGGTGATGTGCCCGATCTCACCGGCGGTGCCGCCCGGCCCACGGTAGATCTGGCCGTTGACCACCAGCCCGGCGCCGACCCCGCTGGCGACCTTGATGTACGCGAGGTCGCTCAGCCCCCGCCCGGCCCCCCAGACCAGTTCGCCGAGCGCGCCCAGGTTGGCGTCGTTGTCCACGTGCACCGGCATGCCGAGCCGTTCGGCCAGCTCCCGGCCCGGGGCGATGCCCGTCCAGCCGGGCAGGATCGCGGTGGAACCCAGCGCGCCGGTCTCCACGTCGATCGGGCCGGGCACGCCGAGGCCGACGCCGATCACCTTCTCCGGGCGGAACCCGGCCTGCCGGAGCAGCCGTTCCACCATCGCCTCGGCCCGGTCGAAGCCCTGCGCCGCGGAGACGTCCACGTCGATCGGGGCGCTCTCCTCGGCGAGCACCCGGTGCGCGAGGTTGCCGACCGCGACCCGCAGGTGGGTGTGGCCGAAGTCGATGCCCACCACGATGCCCGCGTCCCCGCTGAGCGAGACGCTGCGCGCCCGCCGGCCGCCGGAGGAGGTGTCGGCGACCACGACGGTGCCGCTCTCCTTCAACTCCCGCACGATGTTGGAGACGGTGGCCGCGGACAGGCCGGTGCCGCGGGCGATCTCGGCCTGGGTCAGCGAACCGGCCGTCCGCACCGCGCGCAGCACCCGCTCCAGGTTCGCCCGGTGCAAGGACGACTGCGAGCCCGGTGTGTCCGTCGACATGATCCACCCTCCCAGGGCGGGGACCCCTCCGCCGGGACGTCCCCTTCAACTCCTGAAGGGTAGGGCCTGTGCCGCGGATCGGCGCTGATCGGGCCGGGACGGGGCGACGAGGACCGGCGGCGGGCCCGGGAGCGGCGGGGGAAAGTGGCGGGGGAACGGACGGAAACGGGCCGACGGAGTCCTGGGTTCGGCCGAAAAACACCCACCACTAGCATGGTGCCCTATCTCACGCGTCCCCCCGGACCGCGGGGCGGTATCGGCAGGGGGACGCTTCCAGGAATGACGGGGAATCAGATGGCAGGGGATCACCCTACGCCGGGGGCAGGCGCAGTGCCGGGCAGCGGCCCGCAGGACAATCGGGGCGTCTCGTTCGGGCGCCCGCCCGGCGGCGTGGATCCGGCCGCCGTGGCAGACCAGGTGACACAGCTCGACGGCGCGGCGATCCCGGGCCCGGCCTCGCCCGCCGGGCCGCCGCCGGCCCAGCCGCCGGCTCCGCCCGCGCAGCCGCCCGCGCAGCCGCCCGCCGCCGGTGCCGGCTACCAGCCGTACGCGCCGACCGCGGCCGCCTTCCCCGGCCAGGCTCCGCCGCCGCCGGCCGGGGCGCCGGTCGGCCCGTACGACCCGATGCCCGGTGGCGCCTACGGCGCGCCGGACGGCGGGCAGGCCTACGGCGCCGGCTACGGATACCCGCAGCAGCAGCCCGGGTACTACCCGGGCGCGCCGCTGCCCCCCGCGCCCAAGCAGCGCAACCCCGTGATGCTGTGGGGCGGGATCATCGGCGGCGTCCTGGCGATCGCCATCGTCGCCGGGCTGGTCGTGCTCCTCAAGGGCAACGACCCCGACCCCACGCCGAACGCCAGCTCCGGCGGCACCACCACGTCCGGTGGCACCACTTCCGGAGGCACCGTCACCAGCGCCCCGACCGCCGACAGCACCAGCGGCAGCACCACCGGTGGCACCACCGGCGGGGTCGGCTACAACATCGCCTGGAACGCCCCCAAGGCCGCCAACGCGGACAGCGGCTCGCAACTGCTCGGCATCTGGGGCAGCGACAAGGTCGCGGTGCGCGCCGACAGCACCGGCATCCGGGCGTTCAACACCTCCGACGGCAAGGAGGCCTGGAACATCCCGGTCCCGGCCGGCAGCAAGGAGGTGTGCACCGCCTCCTACTCGGCCAACTCAAAGAACATCGCCGCCGTCTCCTTCAACACCGGTGACAGCGACTGCTCCACCATCGGCGCCGTCGACGTCAGCCAGGGCAAGCTGCTCTGGAGCGTCAAGGTCTCCACCGACCGGATGTCCTCGCCGACGCTCAGCGTCACCGACAAGGTGGTCGCCATCGGCGGCAACGTGGTCGGCGGCCTGAACATCGACAACGGCTCGGCCGCCTGGCAGTTCCAGCCGCGCGACAAGGACTGCAGCCTCTACGGCCGCGCGGCCGGCAGCCAGATCGCGGTCAGCGACCGCTGCTACGGCGGCTCCGGCCCGAAGTCGCAGCTGGTCATCGTGGACGCCGACAGCGGCAAGGCCGCCAGCACGCCGATCACCCTCACCGGCAGCATCGAGCGGATCGACAAGGTCGTCCAGGACCAGCCGCTGGTGCTGCTGATGAGCAGCGGCCCCAACGGCGACTACATCCTGCCGTTCGACAAGAGCAACAAGCCCGGCAACCAGATGTCGGTCAAGGAGCCCGGCGCGGACAGCCTTCGGCTGTCCGGCCAGTCCGACGCCTACAGCCAGAACGTGGTCAGCGGCACCACCCTGTACGCCCAGATCACCGGCGCCAAGTCGGCCGTCAACGCGTACGACCTGACCACCGGCAAGCGGATCTGGTCCGCCGCCAGCGCCACGTCCAACCAGGACATCCGGCTGGTGTCCGGCACCGACAAGGACGGCAAGGTCCGCGCCATCGTCAGCCAGGGCTACAACAAGCCCGCCCGGCTGGTGACGCTCTCGCCGGCCGACGGCTCGATGACCGACCTCGGCACCATGGCCATGCCCAACGGCCTGGACATCGGGATGAGCATGTCCGAGTACGTCCTCTCCAGCGACGGCAGCGCCGTGTACGCCTTCCGCCGCGGCAGCTCCGACGCGCCGCTGACCAAGTGGAAGAAGTGACGGCGGGGGGCTGAGCACCCCTCGGACACGAGCCCTCGCGGCTCGTCCTGGCGGGGCGGGAACGGGCGATCCGTACGGACCCGCCCCGCCTGCGATTTTTCCGGGAGCCCGTCCGTTGGGTCATGGGAGGATTCGCCCCATCAGCCTGACGAAGGAGTGCAGCGAGTGCCCGGCACCAACCTGACCCGCGAGGAGGCCCGCACCCGGGCCGACCTCCTCCACGTGGACGCGTACGACATCGAGCTCGACCTGAGTTCGGCCCGCGAAGGAGGCACCTTCCGGTCCACCACCGTGGTCCGGTTCACGGCCACGACCCCCGGCGCGGACACGTTCATCGACCTCGTCGCGCCGAGCGTCGAGGAGATCACCCTCAACGGCGCGCCGCTCGACCCGGAGAGCTTCGCCGACAGCCGGATCCCGCTGCCGAACCTGGCCGCCGAGAACGAGCTGCGCGTCGTCGCCAACTGCGCCTACACCAACACCGGTGAGGGCCTGCACCGGTTCGTCGACCCGGTCGACGGCGAGACCTACCTGTACACCCAGTTCGAGGTGCCGGACGCCCGCCGCGTCTTCGCCTCCTTCGAACAGCCCGACCTGAAGGCCGCGTTCGCGTTCACCGTGACCGCCCCCACCGGCTGGGTCGTGGTCTCCAACTCGCCCACCCCGACCCCGGTCGGCGAGGGCGCCTCGCAGGTCTGGACGTTCGAGCCCACCGGCCGGATCTCCACCTACATCACCGCGCTCGTCGCCGGCCCGTACGTCGGCGTCTTCGACACCTACGAGAACGGCGCGCAGAAGGTGCCGCTGGGCGTCTACTGCCGCCCCTCGCTGCGCGAGTTCCTGGACGCCGAGGACATCTTCGCCGTCACCAAGCAGGGCTTCGACTACTTCCAGGAGAAGTTCGACTTCCCCTACCCGTTCGCCAAGTACGACCAGCTGTTCGTCCCGGAGTTCAACGCCGGCGCGATGGAGAACGCGGGCGCCGTCACCCTGCGCGACCAGTACGTGTTCCGCTCCAAGGTCACCGACGCCGCCTACGAGGCCCGCGCGGCGACGATCCTGCACGAGCTCGCCCACATGTGGTTCGGCGACCTCGTCACCATGGAGTGGTGGAACGACCTCTGGCTCAACGAGTCCTTCGCCACCTTCGCCGAGGCCGTCTGCCAGGCCGAGGCCCCCGGCTCCAAGTGGCCGCACTCCTGGACCACGTTCGCCAACCAGATGAAGACCTGGGCCTACCGGCAGGACCAACTGCCCTCCACCCACCCGATCATGGCGGACATCAACGACCTGGAGGACGTCCAGGTCAACTTCGACGGCATCACCTACGCCAAGGGCGCCTCGGTGCTCAAGCAACTGGTGGCGTACGTCGGCCAGGACGCCTTCTTCCAGGGCGTGCAGGCCTACTTCAAGCGCCACGCCTGGGGCAACACCCGGCTCACCGACCTGCTCGGGGCCCTGGAGGAGGCCAGCGGCCGCGACCTGCGGACCTGGTCCCAGGCCTGGCTGGAGACCGCCGGCATCAACGTGCTGCGGCCCGCCATCACGCTGAACACCGACGGCGAGATCGAGTCCTTCGCCGTCCTCCAGGAGGCCCCCGCGCTGCCCGCCGGCGCCAAGGGCGAGGCCGTGCTGCGCCCGCACCGCATCGCCATCGGCCTGTACGAGCTCGCCGACGGCGCGCTGGTGCGCACCGACCGGATCGAGCTCGACGTCGACGGCCCGCGCACCGAGGTGCCCGAGCTCGCCGGCCGGCACCGCCCGGCCGTCGTGCTGCTCAACGACGACGACCTCTCGTACGCCAAGATCCGGCTCGACGAGGACTCGATGGCCGTCGTCACCGAGCACCTCGGCGGCTTCACCGAGTCGCTGCCGCGCGCCCTGTGCTGGGCCTCCGCCTGGGACATGACCCGCGACGGCGAACTCGCCGCCCGCGACTACCTGGCGCTCGCCCTCTCCGGCATCGGGCGGGAGAGCGACATCGGCGTCGTGCAGTCCGTGCAGCGCCAGGTCCGGCTCGCCCTCGACGCCTACACCGACCCCGACTGGCGCGAGCAGGGCCTCGCCCAGTGGGCCGCCGCCGCCGAGGAGCACCTGCGCGCCGCCGAGCCCGGCAGCGACCACCAGCTCTCCTGGGCCCGCACCCTCGCCTCCGTCGCCCGCACCGACGGGCAGCTCGGCCTGCTCGCCGGCCTGCTCGACGGCACCGCCGAGATCAAGGGCCTCGCCGTCGACACCGAGCTGCGCTGGACCCTGCTCACCCGGCTCTGCGCCACCGGGCGCGCCGACGAGGCCGCCGTGACGGCCGAGCTGGCCCGCGACAACACCGCGGCCGGCCAGGAGCACGCCGCCACCTGCCGCGCCGCCCGGCCCACCGCCGAGGCCAAGGCCGAGGCCTGGACCGCCGTCGTCGAGTCGGACACCCTCACCAACTACGTCCAGGAAGCGACCATCGCGGGCTTCCAGCAGTCCGACCAGCAGGAGCTGCTCGCGCCGTACGCGGCGAAGTACTTCGCCGCCGTCAAGGAGGTCTGGGAGACCCGCAGCCACGAGATCTCGCAGCAGATCATCGGCGGGCTGTACCCGGCCCTGCAGGTCACGCAGGCCACCGTGGACGCGACCGACGCGTGGCTGGCCGAGGCCGAGCCGGCCCCGGCGCTGCGGCGCCAGGTCGTCGAGGCCCGGGCCGGGATCGAGCGCGCGCTCAAGGCCCAGGCGGTCGACCGGGCGGCGGGCGCCGGGCGCTGACCTGCTGAGGCGCCTGTCAGGACCCCGACCGGGGTCCTGACAGGCTCCGTTGGGCGCCGTCAAGGTGCTGGAACGCCTGAAGGGGCACCGGAGATCTCCGGTGCCCCTTCGGGGTCGTGCAGGTCCTGGTGGACGCGGTGGTTACTTCTTCTTGCCCTTGCCCTTGCCGTACGGCAGGCCCGCGAGGGCGGCGATGATCACGAAGGCGGCGATCGGGATCAGCACGTACAGGCCGATGGTCTGGCCGACGCTCAGGCCAGGACCCGGGTCGTCGCCGTCGTCCCTGGTGAGGGCCATGGCGGGCGACGACAGCAGCATCATCAGCGTGACCGTTGCGGAGACCGCGCCGGCTCGCAAAGCGTTCCTCTTGTCCACGTTTCCAACTTACCCGCCGCTTATGACCCCCCGCGCGTCGGGGTCGGCCTTCCGGAAGGGGGCCGTCCGCGGTGCCGGGATCAGGCGCCGGGGCCGCACGGCGGGGTCAGACGGCGGGGTGGGCGCCGGGCGGGGCCAGCAGGTGGGCGAGCAGGCGGGCGGCCGGGGTGGCGGCCAGCCGGTCGAGGGTGACCGGGTCGCCGGCGCCGTCGGCGACCGGCAGGCGCCAGTTCGGGTACTGGTCCCAGGTGCCGGGCAGGTTCTGCGGGCGCGGATCGCCGACCAGATCCGGCAGCCAGACGCCGACCAGCTCCGCCGGGGTCGCGCGCAGGAAGCGGTACAGCACCGGCATCGACAGCGGCTCGCCCGGCGCGAGCAGCCCCCGCGCGGTCAGCTCGGCCCGCCAGTCCGCCAGCTCGGCCACCGCCTCCTCCTGCTCCTCGCCCAGCGGACGGGCCAGCAGCCCGAGCCGGTGCCGCAGCTCGACGTGCTCGCCGGAGAGCCGGGCGGCGGTGCTCGGCAGGTCGTGGGTGGTGAGGGTGGCCAGGCAACCCGGGCGCCAGCGGTCCGGGGCGAGGATCTCCCCCGCCCCCTGCCAGTCCCGCTCGAACCAGAGCACGGAGGTGCCGAGGATCCCGCGCGCCGCCAGCTCCTCCCGGACGCCCGGCTCCACCGTGCCCAGGTCCTCGCCGATCACCGCCGTCCCGGCCCGGTACGCCTCCAGGGCCAGCACGCCGAGCATCGCCTCGGCGTCGTAGCGGACGTACGCGCCCTCGGTCGGCGGGTGGCCGTCCGGCACCCACCAGAGCCGGAACAGGCCCATCACGTGGTCGATCCGGACCGCGCCCGCGTGCCGGGCCGCCGCGCGCAGCAGCTCCGCGTACGGGGTGTAGCCGGCCGCCGCCAGCGCGTCCGGGCGCCAGGGCGGCAGGCCCCAGTCCTGGCCGTGGGCGTTGAAGGCGTCCGGCGGGGCGCCGACGGAGATGCCGCCGGCCAGCACGTCCTGGAGCGCCCAGGCGTCCGCGCCGTCCGGGTGGACGCCGACGGCCAGGTCGTGGATCAGGCCGACCGGCATGCCGGCCTGCCGGGCCGCGCGCTGGGCCTCCGCGAGCTGCTGGTCGACCTGCCAGGCGAGCCAGCGGTGGAACTCGACCCGGTCGGCGAGCTCCCGGGAGGCGTGCCCCACCTGTGGGCCGTCCGGGTGACGCAGCCCCTTCGGCCAACCGTGCCAGTCGGCGCCGTGCACCTCGGCGAGCGCGTTCCACAGCGCGTGCCGGCGCAGCCAGTCGCCCTCGCGGCGCTGGTAGGCCTCGTACGCGGCCTGGCGGCCGGGGCCGCGCGGCACCTCGTACAGCAGTTCCAGCGCCTCGCGCTTGAGCGCCCAGACGGCGTCCCGGTCGATCAGGCCGTCGTGCCCCAGCACCTCGTCGCGCAGCCGGGCGGCCCGGCGGCCCAGCTCCTCCGCCTCGGCGCGCTGGTCGCCCGTCAGATAGGCGTACTCGGGGACGGCCTCGACCCGCAGGTGCACCGGATCGGCGAAGCGGCGGGAGGAGGGGCGGTAGGGGGACGGGTCGGTGGGGGCGGCGGGCGCGGCGGGCAGCGCCTGGTGCAGCGGGTTGATCTGGACGAAGCCCGCGCCGAGGCCGGCGCCCGCCCACTGGGCCAGCTCGGCGAGGTCGCCGAGGTCGCCCATGCCCCAGGAGCGGTCGGACAGGACGGAGTACAGCTGGGCGAGGAAGCCCCAGCTGTAGCCGGGCAGCGGGGGCAGCTTCTCCGGTGCGACGATCAGCGCCGCCTGGGCCTTGCCCTCCCCGCTCTCCGCCCTGAGCACGTGCCGCCCGAGCGGCAGGTCCGGCGGCAGCCAGTGCGAGTGGCCGCGCGGCAGCTCCCACACCCCGCCGTCCTCCAGCTCCACGTGCAGCCGCGCGTCGGCCGGCACGTCCAGCGCCGTCCGACGCCCTTGACAGACCACCACGCAGGGCGGCAGCAACCGGGCTTGCTGCGCGGCCCGGTGACGATCCAGCGCCTCGCGCGCCTGCTCCGGCGTCCCCGCCGCCACCCCCAGGGCCGCCAGCACCGCGACCAACGTGCGCGCCCCCACGGTCACACCCCCCGGCCCGGGGTACCGGGTGTCCACCCCGTACGCCTGCGCCAGCGCCACCAGTTCGGGCGGTGGCGGCGGCGCGTCCTGCGTCGGCACCCTCAGCCCGTCGGCTCCGTCACGGTCGAGATAAGCGGCCACTCGCGGCTCCTGCGATGTCTCGGCAACGCCTGGTCAGGACGACCACAGTCCTACCCGGGTGACGGCCCGACGACGCTGCGCGACACGACCGCGCGGGTGGATCGGCCTGCCGGCCGGGGGCTGCCGCGACCCCGGACCGAATTCTCGAACCGGGGCAGACCAGGCATAGCGGGCGGCCGCGTTGACACCGGGTTGGGTAGCTGGTGGGGTTGCGGCGATGTGGTCCAGGCCTGGCGAGGAGGCTCCTGTGGAAGCCCGAGTGTCCGTTGTGGCCGGGCGGCGGCTGCGGCAGCGGTTGGAGCGGAGTGCGGCGTTGCGGGAGGTGCTGCACCACCCGGCGGCGCTGGCGGCGCGGCGGGCCACGGCGCGGACGTGCCGTCAACTGGCGCCCAGGACGGCGGACCGGCTGATCGCCGGTCTCAAGGGGACGGAACCGCTGCTGGCGTCGGGGCGGGCGGAGCGGGCCCGGCGGGCGTCGGGGCGGCCGGGGCGGCGGACGCTGCAGATCGCGGCGGGGGTCGCGGCGGCGGCGGTGGTCGGCGGGCTGCTGGCCGGGCCGGTGCCGTCGGCGGCGTACGCGGCGTCGGCGGGGCCGGACGTGGTGAGCAGCGCGCCGCAGACGCCGCTGGGGAGCATGACGAACCCGCAGGTGTTCCCGCGCCCGCAGGAGCAGACGGTGGCCGGCAAGCCGGTCGCGGTGCCGGCCGCGGTGACGCTGGTGCCGGCGCCGGACGCGGACCTGGGGGCGTTGGACGCCGTCCGGGAGGTGCTGGAGATCGCCGGGGCGACGACCGTGACCCCGGAGCCGGACGCCGACGCGCCGGCCGCCGGGTCGCTGGTGGTGTACGTCGGCGGACCGGCCGAGGCCGCCGGCGGCGGGACGGACCGGACGCTGCGCGCGCTGTCCGCCGCGGCCGGCGGCAAGGACGGCGCCGCCCCCTCGACCGCGGGCATGCCGGCCGGGGGGTACGTGCTGTCGGTCGGTCAGCTGCCGGCCCGGGGCGGCGGGACGTACGGCGCGGTGGTGCTGGCGGGCGCGGACGCGGCGGGCACCTTCTACGCCGTGCAGAGCCTGCGCCAGCTGCTCGCCGCCGTCCCGGCCGGGCAGGGGCAGGCGCCGGGCGCCGCCGGGCTGGGCCTGCCCGGGATCACGCTGCGGGACTGGCCGAGCGGCGCGCCGGTGCGCGGCACCGCGGAGGCGTTCTACGGCAGCCCGTGGACCGCGCAGCAGCGGCTCGACCAGGTGGACTTCCTCGGCCGCTCCAAGCAGAACTTCTACCTCTACGCCCCCGGTGACGACCCGTTCCGGCTCTCCCGCTGGCGCGACGCCTACCCCGCCGCCCAGGCCGACGAGCTGCGCGAACTGGGCGCCGCGGCCCGGCGCAACCACGTCACGCTCGGCTACGCGATCGACCCGGGGCAGTCCCTCTGCTTCAGCTCCGGCAAGGACGTGAACGCGCTGGTGGCCAAGCTGGACGGGCTGCGCAAGCTCGGCTTCACCGCCTTCCAGCTCCAGTTCCTGGACGTCAGCTACGACGAGTGGCACTGCGGCGACGACCGCGACACCTACGGCACCGGCCCGGCCGCGGCCGCCAAGGCGCAGGCCGCGCTGGTGACCAAGGTGCGGGACCGGCTGATTGCGCGCAACCCGGGCCTGGCGCCGCTGTCCGTGGTGCCCACCGAGTACCACAAGCAGGGCGTCACGCCGTACCGCAAGGCGCTGGCCGCGGCGCTGCCGGACGGCGTGCAGGTGGCCTGGAGCGGGGGCGGGGTGATCCCGGAGAAGATCACCGGCGACCAGGCCGCCGAGACCGGCGACCTGTACGGCCACCCGCTGGTCACCATGGACAACTACCCGGTCAACGACGCCAGCCCGGACCGGCTCTTCCTCGGCGCCTACACCGGGCGCGAACCGGAGGTGGCCACCCGCTCGGCGGTGATGCTCACCGGTGCCATGCAGCAGCCGGTGGCCTCCCGGATCGCCCTCGCCACGGCCGGCGACTTCGCCTGGAACCCGGCCGGCTACCGGCCGGAGGACTCCTGGCAGGCCGCGGTGCGCTCGCTCGCCGGCCCGACCGGTGCCGGCAGCACGCCCGCCGGCACCGCCCTGTCCGCGGTCACCGCGCTGGCCGGCAACAGCTCCTCCTCGCCGCTGTCCAAGCAGGAGTCCGGCTACCTGACGCCGCTGCTCGACCGGTTCTGGGCCGCCGCCGAGCCCACCTCGGGCACCGCGTCGGACCTCGCCAAGCTGATAGAGGCCGCCGCGCCCCTGCGGGACGCCTTCGCCGCGATGGCCACCGCCCAGCAGACCCTCGCCGGCACCCAGGCCACCGCCCAGCTCGCCGCCGAGGCCGCGCCCTGGCTCGCCCCGCTGCACGACTACGGGCTGGCCGGGCAGTCCGCGCTGGACATGCTGCTGGCCCAGCACGGCGGCGACGGCGCGGCCGCCTGGAAGGCCCGGGTGGAGCTCAACCGGCTGCGCGAGCAGCTCGCGCAGAACCCGGCCACGATCGGCGCGGGCGTGCTCGACCCGTTCCTGGAGCGGGCCGTCGGGGCCGCCGACAACTGGGCCGGGGTGGCCGGAGGCGGGATCACCCCGACCACCACCATGGGCACCGCGCACGACCACCTGCCCGCGCTGATGACCGACGGCGTGGCCGACACGTTCTACTGGAGCTCCGCTCCCCCGCAACCCGGCGACGCGGTCGGCGTCGACCTCGGCGGCGGGCGCCCGGTCGGCGCCGTCACCGTGCTGATGGGCTCCTGGGGCAACGGGCCGGACGGCCGGAGCGCGGTCGACGACTACCTCCACGACGGCGTGCTGGAGTACAGCACCGGCGAGGGCGGCTGGAAGCAGCTCGCCGTGGTCAAGAACCAGAAGTCGGTCAGCGCCAAGCTGCCGGCCGGCTCGGTGGTGCGGGCCGTGCGGCTGCGGGCCACCGCCGCCCAGAAGACCGCCGTCGCGGTGCGCGAGTTCACCGTCACCGCGCCCGACGACGCCCCCGCCAGCGTCACCGGCGGCCCCGCCGCGCTGCCCGGCTCCTCGGCGTCCGCGGTGCTGGACGGCAATCCGGACACCGCGTACCGGGCCGCCAAGGCGCCCACCGCGCAGGACGAGCCGCTCACCGTCGAACTGGGCGCCGCCCGCCCGCTCGACCGGCTCACCGTGCTCACCGACCCGGGCGTGCACGCCACCGCCACCGTCTCGGTGCGCCGCTCGGACGGCGGCTGGGCGGACATCGGCACCGTGCAGCCCGGCTACAACGAACTGCCGGCCGGCGGGCAGGCCGCCGACGCGTTCCGGCTGACCTGGAAGCCGGGCGGCGACCCGCCGGTGGTCAACCAGGTGATCCCCTGGTACGCGGACGTCCCGGCGGCCCGGCTCAGCCTGTCCGACCCGACCCTGGACGTGGTGGCCGGCGCCGCCGCGCCCGCCCAGGCCCGGGCCACCGTCGAGGCCGGCCGCCCCGAGGGGACCAGCGGCGAGCTGCGCACCGAGGTGCCGGCCGCGGCCAAGGGCCTGACCGTGACCCCGGCGGCCGGGGTGACCGTGCCGCGCGGCGGCCGCATCGGCGTGCCGCTGCTGGTCAGCGCCGCTCCCGGGACGCCGTTCGGGACGTACCAGGTGCCGGTGGAGTTCGTGGCCGGCGCCACCACCGTGAAGCAGGTGCTCCAGGTGCACGTGGTGCCGCCGACCAGCGGTCCGGACCTGGCGCTCGGCGCGAAGGCCTCCTCCTCGGGCGACGAGACGCCGAACTTCCCCGCCTCGGCGGTCACCGACGGTGACCCGAAGACCCGCTGGTCCTCCCCCGCCAAGGACGACGCCTGGGTGCAGCTGGAACTGCCGCAGGCGACCCACCTGGGCGCGGCGGTGCTGCACTGGCAGGCCGCGTACGCCGCCGCCTACAGGCTCCAGGTCTCGGCGGACGGCACCACCTGGACCGACGCGGCGACGGTGGACAACGGCAAGGGCGGCGACGAGACCGTGCGCTTCGACGCGCCGGACGCCCGGTTCCTCCGGGTGCAGGGCGTGGCCCGGGCCAACAAGTACGGCTACTCGCTGTGGGGCGTCGAGCTGTACGCCGTCACCCCGCCCGCCCCGTCGCAGCCGCCGGCCGTCCCCCCGGCCCAGCCGGGCGGCGGCACCACCACCGCGCCCACGGCCCCGACCACGGCCCCGACCGCTCCGAGCACCCCGGCCACGTCCCCGGCCACACCCCCGGCGGGCGGGACGACGGGCGGGACGACGCCGCCGAAGCAGTAGCCGCCGCCTCCCCCGCCGGACAACGCGGCGGGCCGCCGTGCTCCCCGGTGGGGGGCGCGGCGGCCCATGAGGCGTACCGACGGTATGACGGGCTGGCCCTTGTGGAGCGGGGTCAGGCGGAGAGCGGTTCGGGCTGCTCACCGCGGCGGACGGGGGCGGAGTGGGCCGAGTGCGCCCGGCCGAGCGGGACGGGGAGGCCCTGCTCGGTATGGTCGTGGTGCTCGTACTCGCCCCACTGCGGGGCGCGCAGCTGGTCGGAGCCGCCGTACGGCTCCAGGTAGGGGCGCCAGCGCGGGTCCTTGATGCCGGTGCCGATGATCCGCCAGGCGAGGCCGCTGGGCGGGGCCGGTGGGCGCTTCATCCGCCAGCCGAGTTCGGTGAGGTGGCGGTCGGCCTTGGTGTGGTTGCAGCGGCGGCAGGCCGCCACCACGTTGTCCCACCGGTGCTGGCCGCCCCGGCTGCGCGGGATGACGTGGTCGACGCTGGTGGCGGCGGCCCCGCAGTAGACGCAGCGGCCGTGGTCACGGGCGAACAGCGCCCGGCGGGTGAGCGGGACGGGCCCGCAGAACGGGACCCGGACGAAGCGGGTCAGGCGGACGACGGACGGCGCCGGGAGGGCGCTGGTGGCGCTGTGCAGAGTGACTTCCGAGTCCTCCAGGCTGACCGCCTTGTGGTTGAGGACCAGGATGAGTGCGCGGCGCATCGATACGACGCCGAGTGGCTCGTAGGACGCGTTGAGGACCAGGACATGCGGCACGGATGCCTCCTTGGACGCCTGCGGCGCGTGGCTCGCGCCGGGACGAGCGGTTGGATCGCACAACTGGTGCGCGATCTCCCCCAGTGTCGCCTTACGCCTTTGTACGGCGCCACCACTCCTGTGTAACGGACCTGGTGTGAACTTCGGGTGTGGCCTCTGTCATAGCCGGTATGCCCTGGGGAAGGTCGGGTTGCACCCGGGTGCCCCCGGGGTGCCGCCCGTGGCCCTCCCGGGGGAGCGCTCGGCCGGTCGGAGCAGCGGTCGACCCCGTCGTCCGGGGGAGCGCACCGGTGCGCTGACGGGGCGTTCGTGTTGCTCCGTACGCCCTTCGGCGTGTCCGGTCGGGTGTTCGGCGCCGGTTAGGCTGAGGCGGACGGTCCGCGGGCCGCGTGCCGCGGCGCGGGCCCGCCACCACCCCTTGCAGGAAGGCCCGCACGTGTTCCGCTCCGGCGCCACCGGTATCGCCGACGCGTCCTCGACGCTCTCCACTCCGACACCGGCGCCCAGCCCGACCGCGCCGCAGCTGCCGCAGCTGGACCTGAGAATCCCAACCAGCGCGCAGGAGGTCAGCGACACCACCAAGCAGGCCGCCAGCTGGTTCGACACGCACTGGCAGGGCTGGCTGGCCGGCGGGGTGCGGATCGTCTTCATCGTGCTGCTGGCCCTGGTGCTGCGCGCCGTGGTGCGCAAGCTGATCACCCAGCTGATCACGCGGATGGCGCGCTCGCACGACCACCACGAGGAGAGCCGGCTCGGCGGGCTGCTGGCCAACACCGGGGTGGTGAACCCGGAGCGGCGCCAGCAGCGGTCGGAGGCGATCGGCTCGGTGCTGCGCAGCGTGGCGTCGTTCTCCATCCTGGGCACGGCCGCGCTGATGGTGCTGTCCGCGCTGGGCGTGAACCTGGCGCCGCTGCTGGCCAGCGCCGGTGTGGCCGGTGTGGCGATCGGTTTCGGCGCCCGCAACCTGGTGACGGACTTCCTCTCCGGGGTCTTCATGATCATGGAGGACCAGTACGGCGTCGGCGACGAGATCGACACCGGAGTGGCCGCCGGCACGGTGCTGGAGGTCGGCCTGCGGGTGACCAAGCTGCGCGGGGCCAACGGCGAGATCTGGTACATCCGCAACGGCGAGGTGAAGCGGATCGCCAACATGAGCCAGGGCTGGTCGACCGCCTCGGTGGACGTGCAGGTCGGGTACAAGGAGGACCTGCTGCGGGTCGAGGACCTGATCCAGGAGACGGCCGAGGCGCTGTCCAAGGAGTCGCCGTACGACGAGCTGGTCTGGGCGCCGGTGTCCGTCCTGGGCGTGGAGTCGGTCGCGGCGGACTCGGTGATGGTGCGGATCGAGGCGCGGACCGCGCCGGGCAAGGCGCCGGCGGTGTCCCGGGCGCTGCGCCAGCGCCTGAAGACGGCCTTCGACCAGGCCGGGATCAAGGTCAAGGAGGAGGCCGCGCCGGTGGCCGCCGCGGCGACGGCGGCCCCCGCGACCGGGGTGGTGATCTCCCCCACGACCGAGCCGGCACCGCCGTCCGCGCTGTCCGACCCGACCTCGCCCCGGTACCGGGCGACCGAGCCGATACCGGCGCCGAGGCCGGCCGACGACCTCGCCAAGCCGTAGGGCCCCAGGCCCGGGCAGCACGAAGCCCCGTTCCCAAGACCCCTGGGAACGGGGCTTCGTGCTGCCCGGTAACGCTTCGGCATCCTCCGGGCCACGGACCATTGACACCCCGCTGACGGGGCCCGTACGGTCCTTCCCAAGCGACTGGAAACTTTCCTAACAGTTCGGCTCCCCGAACCGGCGGGTTCACCCTCGTCGCTCCCCCCACCAGCCGGAAGAGGAGGATTTCGCGCGTGACCAAGACCACCGCCAAGGCCCCCCTCGCCGGCACCCCCAGCCTGCTGCGCGCCATCAACGACCGCGCCGCCCTCGAACTGCTGCTGGAGAACGGCCCGCTCTCCCGCACCCAGATCGGCACCCTGACCGGCCTCTCCAAGCCCACCGCCTCCCAGCTGCTGGCCCGCCTGGAGGCGGCCGGACTGGTCCTGCCGGTCGGCACCACCGCCGGCGGCCCCGGCCCCAACGCGCAGCTGTACGAGGTGAATCCGGCCGCCGGCCACGTCGCCGGGCTGGACGTCACCAACAGCGAGATCAGAGTCGCCGTCGCCGACATCACCGGCTCCACGCTGGCCGAGCACGCCGTGCCGACCAAGGGCGTGCCGGCCGCCGAGACCGTCGCCAAGGTCGCCGCCGCCGTCGCCGAGACCGTCCGCGCCGCCGGACTGGCCGCGGGCAGCCTGCGCACCGCCGCGATCGGCGTCGGCGGCGCCCCCGACCCGGTCACCGGCAAGCTGCGCTACGCCTCCCACCTGCCCGGCTGGCACTCGCCGCGGCTGGTCGAGGAGCTGTCCGAGGCGATCGGCGCGCCCGTGTCGATCGAGAACGACGTGAACCTCGCCGCCGTCGCCGAACAGGCCTCCGGCGCGGCGCGGGGCTCCGAGGACTTCGTCCTGCTCTGGGCCGGTGCGGGCACCGGCGCCGCGATCGTCATCGCCGGCCGGCTGCACCGCGGTTTCACCGGCGGCGCCGGGGAGGTCGGCTACATGCCGGTGCCCGGCTCACCGGTCGCGCGGGACGTGCGCCGCCGCAAGTTCGGCGGGTTCCAGGAGCTGGTCGGCACACCCGCCGTCCGGACCCTGGCCCGCGAACACGGGCTCGGCGCGCCCACCGCCGAGGAGTCGATCGCCAAGGCCCTGGAGACCCCGGGCGCCGGCGACGCCTTCCTCGTCGAACTGGCCGGCCGGCTCGCCGTCGGACTGGCCGCGATCGTCGCCGTCGTCGACCCCCAGCTGGTGGTCCTCTCCGGCGCGGTGCCCACCGCGGGCGGCGAACGCCTGCGCGCCCTCGTCGAGGACGAACTGGCCAGGCTCTCCATCGCCCGGCCCGAGGTCCGCAGCAGTGCCCTGCCCGGCTCGCCCGTCCTGCTCGGCGCCCTGCAACGCGCGCTGGCGGACGCCCGCGAGGCGGTCTTCTCCACCCACTGACAGCCACCCACAGACGCCCACCCACCGACGCTCCCCGGTCGCCCGTCACCCCGCACGCACCCTGCACCCACCTCTCCCAACCCCCGAACGCGGGCCCCGAGGCAATGACGCCTGCCCGCGCACCCCCAGGAGGACCTCGAAGTGCACTCCACCACCTCCCGCAGAGGCCGTCGCACGATCGCCGCCGTCACCGGCACCGCCGTCCTGGCCCTGCTCGCCACCGCCTGCACCGGCAGCAGCGAGAGCAGCGGCAGCGACGACTCGGCCAGCGGCAAGGACGTCACCATCACCTTCTGGCACGGCTGGAGCCAGGACAACGAGGTGAAGGCGATCAACGACAACATCGCCGCCTTCGAGAAGGCCCACCCCAACATCCACGTCAAGGCCGTGGACAACATCGCGGACGACAAGGTCAACCAGGCACTGCGGGCCGGCGGCGACGACGCGCCGGACGTGGTCTCCTCCTTCACCACCAACAACGTCGGCATGTTCTGTTCGACCAAGGCGTTCACCGACCTCAAGCCACTGCTGCAGAAGAGCGGCATCGACCCGGTCAAGACCTTCCCGGCCGCGATGCTCAACTACACGCAGTTCCAGGGCAACCAGTGCTCGCTGCCGCTGCTCGGCGACGCCTACGGCCTCTACTACAACAAGAAGGCCTTCGCCGACGCGGGCATCGCCAACCCGCCGAAGACCTTCAGCGAGTTCGCCGAGGACGCCAAGAGGCTGACCCTCGCGGACGGCGACGGCTACAAGCAGCTCGGCTTCATGCCGCTGTACCACGGCTACGAGTCGACCACCGAGCACTTCCTGGGCCAGTACGGCCCGACCTACTTCGGTGCCGACGGCAAGTCGAACATCGCCACCGACCCGAAGGTCGCCGCGATGCTCAAGTGGCAGAAGGGCATGGTCGACCAGCTCGGCGGCTACACCAAGCTGGAGAAGTACCGCGCCACCTTCGGCGAGGAGTTCAGCGCCAAGAACCCCTTCCTCACCGGCCAGGTCGCGATGGCCATCGACGGCGAGTGGCGCACCGCCGCCCTCGCCGAGAACAAGCCCGACTTCGACTGGGCCACCGCCGCGTTCCCCGTCCCGGACGACCAGGCCGACACCTACGGCCGCGGCTACCAGACCGGCACCATCGTCGGCATCGCCAGCAGCAGCAAGAAGCAGGCCGCGGCCTGGGAGCTGGTCAAGTACCTGACCACCGACACCGACGCGGTGGTCAGCTTCGCCAACGCGATCCACAACGTGCCCAGCACCTTCGACGCGCTCAACTCGCCGAAGCTGACGAACGACCCGAACTTCAAGACCTTCATCGACGTCGCCAAGAACCAGCACTCGGGCACCACCCCGGCGGCCGTCAACGGCAGCGGCTACATCGCCTCCCTGCAGAACCTCGGCTACGACTACGAGTCCGGCAAGCAGCCCGATCTCGCGGCCGGCCTCGCGGCCACCGCCAAGGAGATCGACGCCGCCATCGCCCAGGCGAAGTAGCGGAAACGGTCCACGGAGCTCCCATGTCACTCGCGTTCGGCACCCGCAAGGGCACCGGATCGACCGACCCGGCGGCGCCCTCCACGCAGCACCTGCTGCGCCGGAAGCGCCGCCGGGAGGCGGCCCGCAACCTCGCCTTCCTCTCCCCCTGGCTGATCGGCTTCGGCGTCTTCTTCCTGTACCCGCTGATCTCCACCGTCTACTTCTCCTTCACCAAGTACAACGGCTTCGGTGCCCCCGCCTTCAGCGGCCTGAAGAACTGGGACTACGTCTTCAACGACCTCCCGGCGTTCTGGCAGGGCCTGCGCAACACCGTGTGGCTGGTCTTCATCATGGTGAGCCTGCGGGTCGCCTTCGGCCTCGGCATCGGCCTGCTCATCACCAAGGTCAAGACCGGCGTCGGCTTCTTCCGCACCGCGTTCTACCTGCCGTACCTGGCACCGCCGGTGGCCGCCACCGTCGCCTTCGCGTTCCTGCTCAACCCCGGCACCGGCCCGGTCAACCACTTCCTCGGCGAGCTCGGCCTCCCGCAGCCCGGCTGGTTCGCCAGCGCCGACTGGTCCAAGCCCGCGCTCACCATGCTCGCCATGTGGGGCATCGGCGACCTGATGGTCATCTTCATGGCCTCGCTGCTCGACGTCCCCAAGGAGCAGTACGAGGCCGCCGAACTGGACGGCGCCGGACCCTTCCAGCGGTTCCGGTACGTCACGCTGCCGAACATCTCGCCGATCATCATGTTCGCCGTGGTCACCGGCGTCATCCAGACCATGCAGTACTACACCCAGGCGATCGTCGCCGGGAAGGTCGCCGGCGGCATCGCGGGCAACTCCGGCCAGCAGTTCGAGCCCGGCTTCCCGCAGGGCTCCACCTGGACCCTGCCGCAGATGGTCTACAACCTCGGCTTCCAGCGCTTCAACTACGGCGCGGCGTGCGTCGTCGCACTGGTGCTGTTCGCCATCTCGATGGCCGTCACCTCGCTCCTGCTCCGCCGCAAGTCCGGCTTCATGGCGAGCGACGACTAGTCCGTGTGCTGCGGACCCAGCGGACCGATGAGGACCCGATCATGACTCTCAGCTCCACACTCACCAAGGCGCCCGCCCCGGCCGGCACCTCCCGCGCCTCCGGCCCGGCCGCCCGGGCGGCCCGCCGCCGCGCGGTGCTCAACTGGGTGGCCGTGCACTCGCTGGCCATCGCCGCCGCCCTGTTCTTCCTGCTGCCGTTCGTCTTCGCCTTCCTCACCTCGGTGATGACCGACCAGCAGGCGCTCACCACCGACTACTGGCCCACCTCCTGGCAGTGGGGCAACTACGGCAAGGTCTGGGACACCCCCGGCTTCCTCACCTGGTGGCGCAACACCCTGCTCTACGCGGGCCTCGGCACCGCGCTGACCATCGTCTCCAGCCTGCCGGTCGCCTACGCGCTCGCCAAGTTCCGCTTCCGGGGCCGCAACCTGGCGCTGATGGCCGTCATCGCCATGATGATGCTCCCGCCGCAGGTCACCGTCATCCCGATGTACCTGTTCTGGGCCAAGCAGCTCGGCCTCGGCGGCTCGCTCTGGCCGCTCATCATCCCGATGGCCTTCGGCGACGCGTTCTCGATCTTCCTGCTGCGCCAGTTCCTGCTGACCATCCCCAAGGAGTACATCGAGGCCGCCCGCATCGACGGCTGCGGCGACCTGCGCACCCTGCTGAAGGTCGTGCTGCCGATGGCCAAGCCGGCCATCGCCGCCGTCGCCCTGTTCCAGTTCTTCTACTGCTGGAACGACTACTTCGGCCCGCAGATCTACGCCAGCAACAACCACGAGGCCTGGACGCTCTCGTACGGCCTGGAGTCGTTCAAGGGCGCCCACCACACCAACTGGAACCTCACCATGGCCGCCACCCTCCTCGTGATGGCACCGGTGATCATCCTCTTCTTCTTCGCACAGAAGGCCTTCATCGAAGGCGTGACACTGACAGGGGTCAAGGGCTGATGTCCGCACTCAAGTTGGCAATCGTCGGCGGCGGTTCGACGTACACCCCGGAGCTGATCGACGGCTTCGCCCGGCTCCGCGACACCCTGCCGATCGGTGAGCTGGTGCTCGTCGACCCGGCCGCCGACCGGCTGGAGCTGATCGGCGGGCTCGCCCGGCGGATCTTCGCCAAGCAGGGGCACGGTGCCATCGTCACCACCACCGTCGACGTCGAGGCCGGTGTCGCCGACGCCGACGCCGTGCTGCTGCAACTGCGCGTCGGCGGGCAGGCCGCCCGCAACCGGGACGAGACCTGGCCGCTGGAGTGCGGCTGCGTCGGCCAGGAGACCACCGGCGCAGGCGGCCTCGCCAAGGCGCTGCGCACCGTCCCGGTCGTCCTCGACATCGCCGAGAAGGTCCGGCGCGCCAACCCGGACGCCTGGATCGTCGACTTCACCAACCCCGTCGGCATCGTCACCCGCGCGCTGCGCAACGCCGGCCACAAGGCCGTCGGCCTGTGCAACGTCGCCATCGGCTTCCAGCGCAAGTTCGCGACCCACCTCGGCGTCGACCCGGAACTGGTCCGGCTCGACCACGTCGGCCTCAACCACCTCACCTGGGAGCGCGGCGTCACCCTGCTCGACGCCCCGGGATCGGCGACGGGCCGGGAGGTGCTGCCGGAGCTGCTCGCCGCGCACGGCAAGGCCATCGCCGAGGACCTGCACCTGCCGCAGCCCGTCATCGAGCGGCTCGGCGTCGTGCCGTCCTACTACCTGCGCTACTTCTACCAGCACGACGCCGTCGTCGAGGAACTCAGGGTGCAGGGCTCGCGGGCCGCCCAGGTCGCCGAGATCGAGCGGCAGCTGCTGGAGATGTACGCCGACCCGGCCCTCGACACCAAGCCGGAACTCCTCGGCCAGCGCGGCGGCGCGTTCTACTCCGAGGCGGCGGTCCAGCTGATCGCCGCGCTGCTCGGCACCGGCGGCGGGACGTCCGTGCAGGTCGTCAACGCGCCGAACAACGGCGTGCTGCCGTTCCTGCCCGACGACGCCGTCATCGAGGTCCCGGCCGAGGTCGACGCGAACGGCGTCCGGCCGCTCCCCCAGCGGGCCGTCGAGCCGCTGTACGCCGGCCTCATCGCCGCCGTCACCGCGTACGAGCACCTCGCCCTCGACGCCGCCCTGCACGGCGGCCGCGACCGGGTCTTCGACGCCCTGCTCGCCCACCCGCTGGTCGGCCAGCTCGAACTCGCCGACCAGCTCACCGATCGGCTGCTCGCCCACAACCGCGAGCACCTCGCCTGGGCCTGACGGCCCGGGGCCCGGCTTCGCACCCGGGCCCCGTCCGGAAAGCAGCCCGGCCCGCGATATGAGGGTGTCGCGGGCCGGGCACTGCGAGGAGACCGATCACCCCCGGCCGGGGACAACGCCACGGCCGGGCCACGTACGAGCCGCGGGGACCTGATGACCCACCAGCCCGAACCGATCCTGCCCGGCGTCCTCGCCATCGACGCCGGCAACTCCAAGACCGACGTCGCCCTGATCGGCGCCGACGGCACCGTCCACGGCACCGCCCGCGGCGGCGGCTTCGCACCCCAGAAGATCGGCGGCGCCGCCGCCGTCGCCGGCCTCGCCCCGCTCGTCGAGCAGGCCGCCGCCGCGGCCGGCCACCCCGCCTGGAGCGGCGTCCTCACCAGCCACGTCAGCGCCTGCCTGGCCAACGCCGACCTGCCCGTCGAGGAGGAGGCCCTGCGCGCCGCACTGGAATCCCACCCCTGGGGCGCCAGCAACACCGTCGTCAACGACACCTTCGGCCTGCTGCGGGCCGGCACCGACGGCCCGCGCGGCGTCGCCGTCGTCTGCGGCGCCGGCATCAACTGCGTGGGCCTGCTGCCCGACGGCCGCACCGCCCGCTTCCCCGCCCTCGGCGAGCTCACCGGCGACTGGGGCGGCGGCGGGGGCCTGGCCGTCACCAGCATGTGGCACGCCGTCCGCCACGAGGACGGCCGCGGCGGCCCCACCGGGCTCTCCCGCGCCATCGCCGAGCACTTCGGCCTGCCCAGCGCCGGCGCCGTCGCCGAGGCCGTCCACCTCGGGCACCTGCCGACCAGCCGGCTGCACGAGATCGTCCGGGTGCTGTTCGCCGTCGCGGAGCAGGGCGACGAGGTCGCCCTGGGGATGATCGACCGCCAGGCCGACGAGATCGTCCGGCTCGCCGTCGTCGCCCTGCGGCGGCTGGAACTGCTCGACGCACGGACCCCGCTGGTGCTCGGCGGCGGCGTGATCGCCTCCCGGCAGCCGCTGCTGCTCGACAACCTGACCGCCCGTCTGGCCGAGGCCGCGCCGCTCGCCGAACCGCGGGTCGTCGTCGCGCCGCCCGTCCTGGGCGCGGCGCTGCTCGGACTCGACCACCTCGGGGCGGGCCCCGAGGCCCAGTCCCGGCTGCGCGAGGCGTACGAGGCGCAGCGGCCCGTCGCCGCCTGACCGTTACGCCGCCCCTCAAGACTCCCGCCGCCGCCGGATCCGCACATCCGGCGGCGGCGGGAACCACAGCCCGTGCACCAGTCGTGTACCTGCGTGACGAGTTCCGCCGCTGTCCGGGGAGACTAGTGCCATGGCCGTGCCCCGAACCCTCCTCGCCGCGCTGCTCTGCTGTACCGCCGCAGCCGCCCTCGCCGCCTGCACTCCCGCCGACTCCGCGCCCACCGTCGCCGCCGCCTCCGCCGCGGCCGCCGCCGACGGGGCGTACGACGACGACGAGGACGACCTGCTGGGCGACGACCTCGCCGACCCCGAGCCCAGCATGGACACCTCCCCCGTCCCCACCGCCGACTGCGCCACCCCGACCCCGACCGAACGCCCCGGACACACCGTCCTCGTGGTCCTCGCCACCGAGGACGGCGACGTCACCGCCCAGCCCGCCCGCTACTCCTGCGACGAGGCCCGCTACGAAGGGATGGGGACGCCGGCCCGCTACGGCTTCGCGACCGCCGGGGTCGAGGCCACGCTCGTCGACCGCCCGCACGGCGACCCGACCAGAACCGTCCGGCTGGAGGACGTGCTCGGGCACCTGGAGGACTGCCTGGCCGAGCACGAACCCGACGACGCGCCGTACGGGTGCTACGGCAACGTGTACGACGTGGTGCTGGACTCGCACGGGCGGATCATGCGGATCGGGGAGCTGGTCGAACCGTGATCCCGCCGTGGACCGGCTGGGCTCGGGACCGGGCCAGGATCGGCCCGGGACCGGGTCGGAACTGACTCAAGATCGGCTCAGGACCGGCTCGGGACCGGGTCAGAATCGGCTCGGGCCCGGCCCGGGACCGGCTCAGGACGGGGCGACGAGGCCGAACTCGTAAGCCTGGATGACCAGGTGGACCCGGTCCCGGGCGTCCAGCTTGGTGAACAGCCGGGCCACGTGCGCCTTGGCGGTGGCCACGCTGATGGTCAGCTCCTCGGCGATCTCGCCGTTGGACAGCCCGCGGCCGACCAGCGTCAGCACCTCGCGCTCACGGTCGGTGATCCCGTCGACCGTCGCCCGGCCGGACCGGGCGGCGGTGGGCTGCGGGCGGGCGGCGAACTCGCCGATCAGCCGGCGGGTGATGCTCGGCGCGATCAGGGCGTCCCCGGCGGCGACCACCCGGACGCCGTCGAGGATGGTCTCCAGGGCGAGGTCCTTGACCAGGAAGCCGGCCGCCCCGGCCCGCAGCGCGCCGTACACGTAGTCGTCGTCGTCGAAGGTGGTGAGGACGAGGACGTGGGTGGGCAGGCCGGGGTCGGCGGTGATCCGGCGGGTGGCCTCGATGCCGTCCATGCCGGGCATCCGGATGTCCATCACGGCGACGTCGGGGCGCAGCCGGCCGACCAGTTCCACCGCCTCGGCGCCGTTGCCGGCCTCGCCGACGACCTCCAGGTCCGGGGTGTCGGCGATGAGCACGCGCAGACCGGTGCGGATGAGCGGCTGGTCGTCGACCAGGACGACACGGATCACGGGGAGACCTCCACGGGGAGCGGCAGTCGGGCGGCGACCTGGAAGCCGCCCGCGGGGCGCGGGCCGGCGCTGAACTCGCCGTGCAGCAGGCCGACCCGCTCGCGCATGCCGGCGATGCCGTAACCGGAACCGGCGGACGGCCCGGCGGCTCCGGCGCCGAGGTCGACGACGGTGACGGCGACCTCCCCGGGGCCGTAGTCGACGGTGACCCGGCAGTCCCGGGTGCCGGAGTGCCTGACCACGTTGGTGACCGCCTCCTGCACGATGCGGTAGGCGGCGAGGTCCACCTCGGGCGGCAGCGGGCGGGGCTCTCCGAGGCGGGTGAGCGCGACCCGCACGCCCGCGCCGGCCGTCTGCTCGACCAGCCGGTCCAGCTCGCCCAGCCCCGGGGCGACCTCCATCGGCGCGGACTCCGGTTCGCCCTGGCGCAGCGCGCCGAGCATCCGGCGCAGCCCGGCCAGGGTCTCCCGGCTGGTCGCCTCGATGGCGTTCAGCGCGTTGCGGGTCTCGGCGGGCTGGGTGTCCATGACCCGGCTGCCCATCCCGGCCTGGATCGCGATGATGCCGATGCTGTGGGCGACCATGTCGTGCAACTCGCGGGCGATCCGCAGCCGTTCGGCGGTGATCGCCTGCTCGGTGGCGCGGCTGCGCAGGGCCTCGGCGTGCACGCGGTTCTGCCGGACGGTGTTGCCGACCAGCCAGGCGATCGCGGCGGTCGAGGCGAACGCGGCCTGGGCGACGAAGTCGGTGTGGTAGTCGTTCGCCACCCGCCAGACCGCCAGGACGGCCACCATGGCGACCGGCATCGCGGCGGCGCACAGCGACACGGCCCGGGAGCGGGTGGCCGTGCAGTAGCCGATCGCCACCTCGGCGAGCAGCAGTTGCACCACGGCCGTCTCCTGGATCCGCATGCCGATCGTGAAGACGCACGCCGCCAGCGGGATCGCCACCGCCAGCAGCGGCAGCCGGACCAGCAGCGACGCCATCAGGATCGTGACCACCGCGGTGACCAGCAACGGCATGTCCTCGAAGTTGCCGTTGTAGCGGAACAGGTGGGCCAGCTCGTCGCTCCGCTGGAAGCCGCGGAACGTGATGACGGCCACCCAGAACGCCGCCACCCAGACGCCCGGCGGCAGGCGCCTGAGCAGGGGCGGACGAGGGTCGGTGATCATCGCCCGATGGTAACGGCGGCCCGCGCGGCGGCACATCGGCCCGAGGGCGTAATCCCCCGGGCCAGTGCGGCGGCCGGCGGTTGTGGCCCGCGGCCCGATGCCCGGCCGGGGCCCCGGACGGCACCGTTGTCCCCGTGATCGAGATCGAGCGACTGACCAAGCGGTACGGCGCCACCACGGCCGTCGACCAGTTGACCTTCACCGTCCGGCCGGGCACCGTCACCGGCTTCCTCGGCCCCAACGGCGCCGGCAAGTCCACCACGCTGCGGATGATCCTGGGACTGCACACCCCGACCGGGGGGTCCGTCACGGTGGACGGCGCGCCCTTCGCGGACCGGCCGCGCGGACTGCGCCACGTCGGCGCCCTGCTGGACGCCCAGGACGTGCACGGCGGGCGCAGCGCCCGAGCCCACCTGTCGGCGCTCGCCCGCAGCAACCGCATCCCGCTCCGGCGGGTGGACGAGGTGCTCGCCGAGGTCGGCCTCGGCAAGGCCGCCGGTCGCCGGATCGGCGGCTACTCGCTGGGCATGAAGCAGCGGCTCGGCATCGCCGGCGCGCTTCTCGGCGACCCGCCGGTGCTGCTGTTCGACGAGCCGCTCAACGGCCTCGACCCGGAGGGCGTGCTGTGGGTGCGCGGCCTGTTCCGCCGCCTCGCCGAGGAGGGACGGACGGTCTTCGTCTCCAGCCACATGATGGCCGAGATGGAGCACACCGCCGACCGGCTGGTGGTGATCGGCCGGGGCCGGCTGATCGCCGACGAGAGCCTGGCGGAGTTCTCCGCCCGCAACGCCGTCACCAGCGTGGCCGTCCGGACGCCCGAACTGCCTTCGCTCGCCGAGGTGTTGCGGGCCGAAGGGGCGGCCGTACGGCAGGCGCAGGAGCCGGACGGCGCGGTGGTGACCGGGCTGCCCGCGGCCCGGATCGGCGAACTCGCCCTGCGGCACGGCCTGGTGCTGCACGAGCTCGCCACCCGTACCTCGTCCCTGGAGTCGGCGTTCATGTCCCTGACCGCCGACAGCGTCGAATACCCGGCAGGAGATGCCCGATGAGTACCGCCGCCCTCGCCCCCGCCCGCCCCCTCACCCGCCCGGCCGAACCGCGGCCCCGGTTCGGCGACCTGCTCGCCGCCGAGTGGATCAAACTGCGCTCGCTGCGGTCCACGTACTGGGTGCTGGCGCTCGCCTCGCTGGCCGCGATCGTGGTCAACCTGAACGCCGTCCACACCGACCTCACCTACATCGACCACCCCCGCCCGCCGGTGCCCGGCTTCCCGCCGTACCGGTACGACCCGCTCTTCCACGGCCTCAGCAGCATCTCCGGCGCCCTGATGGCCGTCGCGGCCGGCAGCCTCGGCGCGATCACCGTGTTCGGCGAGTACACCACCGGCATGATCCGCACCACCTTCGCCGCGGTGCCCGACCGGCGGGGCGTGGCCGTGGCCAAGGTGGTGCTGATCGCCGGCCTCACCTCGCTCGCCGGGGCGGTGGTGTCCGCGGTGTCCTTCTTCGGCAGCAACGCCATGCTGGCCTCCCGGCACGCCGGGCTCTCCATCACCGACGAGGGCTGCCTGCGGGCCGTCCTCGGCTACGCGGCGATCGTGCCCGTCTGCGCGCTGATCGGGATGGCCCTCGGCGCCCTGCTGCGGCACGCCACCGCTTCGATCGTCTCGCTGGTCATGCTGCTGTTCATCGTGCCGATGCTGTTCGGCGGCGACCGCTACCGCTGGCTGAAGGAGATCGGCAACCACCTGCCGCTCGCCGCCGAGGGGAGGCTGACGATCAACCCCAACTCCTCGACGACGATGGGCAAGTACGCGCCGAGCGTGCTCGACTCCTGGATCACCCTGGGCGCCTGGGCGGCCGTCGCGCTGGCGGCGACGGTGGTCCTGATGCGGCGGCGGGACGTCTGAGCCCGACGGAAGCCGGGTGTCAGACGGCCGAGGCCGCCGCGGCGGCCGCCTTGGCGCGGAAGGCGCCGAGGGTGGCGGCGGGGACGCCGCAGGCCGGGAGGAAGGCCTCGGCGCCGCCGTGGCGGGTGCGGACGCGGTCGAGGAAGACGGCCATGGCCTCCGCCGGGGCGTCGAGGAGCGGGGCGGGGATGGTGAGTTCGCGGCCCTCGGAGTCGGTGACCCGGGCGCCGCGGGCGTTGAGCGCGGTGCGGTGGCGCTCGGAGAGGCCGGCGAAGATCTGCGGCAGGGCGTCGGCGGTGCGGGCGTAGTCGGCGACGATCCGCTCGGCGGGCACGCCGAGGAGGTCCAGCAGCAGGGCGGTCAGCAGGCCGGTGCGGTCCTTGCCGGCGGCGCAGTGCAGGAGGACGGCGCCCGGGCGGGCGGCGGCCTCGACGGCGGCGGTGACGGCCTCGGGCGCGGACTCGGCCAGCAGCACGTAGTAGTCGCCGAGGTCGGCGGCGGTGGCCATGGTGCGCATCCGGGCGGCGAGGCCGTCGCCGGTGGGGTTCACCGGGGCGGCGACGACGGCTATCCCGGCGGCCTCGGCCGCGGCCCAGTCGGCGGGGTCGGTCTCACGGGTGTCGCGCAGGTCGACGATGGTGCGGATGTCGCAGGCGCGCAGCTGGGCGACGGTGGCCTCGTCGGCGGCCGGGAACGGCTGGGCGGAGCGGTACAGCACGCCGGGGCGGATCCGCCGGCCCTCGGGGTCGCCGAGGACGGCGGAGTCGCGGAAGTTGACCAGGGACATGCGCGGGGCCTTTCGGTGGGGCCGTGGGGAGGGGCCGGGCATCCAGACGTGCATCAAGACATCTAGATGTCTAGTCCCTCCCCGGGGTGCGGGGCAAACCACGGCCACCCGCACCCCTCCATCCCACCCCCGCCGACCGGTCCCGTCGACCGGAGGGAGGGGACGGGTGGGCAGGCTGTGGGCCCGGCCGTGGGCGGGCTGCGCCCCCTGCCTTGGGCAGGCTGCGGGCGGCTGCGGGCTCGGGGTTCGTAGGATCGGGCGTGTGGCGACGAACCCTCCCAGCACCCCGCTCTACCGACGGCTGGCCCGGCGGCTCCAGGAACGGATCGACGCCGGCGCGTACCCGGCGGGCGCCCGGCTGCCGAGCGAGCCCGAGCTGAGCGCCGAGTTCGGGGTGAACCGGCTGACCGTCCGGCAGGCGGTGGCGGAGCTGGAGCGGGCCGCCGTGGTGGAGATCCGGCGGGGCGTGGGCACGTTCGTCCGCCCGCCGGCCGTCCGCGTCTCGATCGCGGTGGACCCGCGCAGCCAGCGCTTCGACCTGGGCAGCGTGCACGCCGCGCTCCCCGACACCGGCGACGGCGAGTTCGTGCTGGGCACCCCGCCGGTGGCCGGGTCGGCGGAGGACGAGGAGGCGGCCCGGCAGCTGGGCCGGGCGCCGGCCGAGCTGTCCCGGGTGGACACGGTGATCCGGCTCGGCGGGCGGGCCCGGGCCGCGTGCAGCTACTGGGTGCCGTTCGGCCCGCTGCCGGACGCCCTGGTGCGGCCCGGCCGGCCCGGGAACCTGGTGCTGGACCTGGCCCGCGCGGCCGGGGTGGAGCTGGAGTACGACTGGCGGGCGTTCGGCGCGATCGGCGCGGATCTGGCCGACGCCGAGCTGCTGGGCGTCCCGCCGGGCACCCCGCTGCTGGTCCGCGAGGGGGTCAGCTGCACCCCGGACGGTGCCCCGGCGCTGTACGTCCGGCGGCGGATCGACGGCAGCAGCGCGCGCTTCGTCCTGAACTTCCGCGAGCCCCGGCCGGAGCCCCCTGCCGACCCTGCGGCCGACCTGCCGCCCGGACCTCCGTCCGGCCCGCGATAGCACCAGGTCAGCCGCCCACCCCGCACCGTTCGGCGTCGTATCGATCCTGCTAAAGTTCCGCGCCGGATCATCACGCGTCACGGGGGGCGGAGTACCGCGGTGTCCGAGGGGACCGAGCACGACATACCCACCGAACTCGCCGAGGCCTACCTCGGGCTGCTCGCCGACGCCTCCCGCACCGGGAGGCTGCTGCGCCGGGACGAACTGGAGTGCCTGCGCACGCTGGGCGAGCACTGCGCCGAGGCCGGGTACGGGCTGCGCGACGTCGTCGCGCACTGCCTGGCGGCCACCCGGCGGGCCTGGCAGACGCTGCCGGGCATCACGGCGGCGGGCGGCACCGGGGAACTGCGCCGGATCGGCGACGCCGTGCTCGCGGCGACCGAGGCCGCACTGGCCGCGCTCGGCGAGGGACACGAGCGCGCGCAGCGCATGGCCGTGCGCCAACAGGAGTCCGCGCGGCGCGAGTTCATCGACGACCTGCTGTACGGCCGCAGCGACCTGGGCCTGCTGGCGGAGCGCGCCGAGCGGTTCGGGCTGCGGCTGGCGGGCGCGTACGCGGTGGCGGTGGCCGTCGGCGACACGCCGTACGCGGACGTCCACCCGCTGGTGCACCGGGTGGAACGGGAGCTGGTCGGGCGGTTCGGCGAGCGGGACGTCCTGCTCGCCGGCAAGGACGGCCGGCTGGTGTGCATCGCCCCGGACACCGAACGCGCCCTCCTGGAGGCCTTCGCCGACCTGGCGCTGCGCCCCGGCCCCGGCTACCGCCCGGTGCTGCGGGTGGCCACCGGGCGCCGGCACTCGGGGGCCAGCGGGGTGCTGCGCAGCTACGAGGAGGCGCTGGGCGCGCTGGACTACGCGGACCGGCTGGACCTGCCGGCGCGGCAGCTGAAGGCCGAGGAACTGCTGGTCTTCCCCGTGCTGATGCGCGACCGGGCGGCGATGGCCGACCTGGTGCGCAGCGTGCTGGGCCCGCTGACCGAGGCGCGCGGCGGCGCCCGCCCCCTGCTGGACACCATCGCGGTGCAGGCGGAGGCCGCGTACGTGAACGCGGAGGCGGCCCGGCGGCTGGGGCTGAGCGTGCGCACGCTCGGCTACCGGCTGGAGCGGATCAAGGCGCTGACCGGCTACGACCCGTCGGACGCCCTGCAACGGTTCACCCTGGAGACGGCGGCGATGGGGGCCCGGTTGCTGAACTGGCCGGAGCAGCCGCTGTAGGCGGCGGCCAAACGCCCCCCGGGCGGTGCGTTCCAGGGTGTCAAAGGGCCGTAAAGATTGCCGGATCCTGGCAATGTGCGAACGGCCCCTCCGCTGTCACGATCTCCATGGCGCCGAGGTGCGGTGCCGTGGGAACAGCGGGGGAGCGTGGCCGGGATGGGGGGATTCGTCGCGGCCGCGCTGGCTTTTCCGACGGCGCTGTTCAGCTTCGCGCTGGTGGTGGTGGTCGGGTACTGGCTGCTGATGCTGGTCGGCGGCCTGGGGTTCGACGCCCTGCACGGGGGACACGGCGTCGGGCATGCCGGTCACGTCGGCCATGCCGGTCACGCGGGCGACCTGGGCCACGGTGCCGGGGGGCACGGGGGGCACGGGGGGCACGGGGCCCAGGACGGGCACGGCGCCGACGGCGGGGGCGCCCACCACCACGGAGGCGTGCTGGGCGCGCTGGGGCTGGGCGGGGTGCCCGTGACGGTGGCGGTGTCGCTGCTGGTCGCGCTCGCCTGGTTCGTCAGCCTGGCCGGCACCGTCCTCACCTCGGGGGCACCGGCGCGCGGCGGCGTGTTCGCCGTCGCGCTGGTCGCCTCCTGGGCGGGCACCCGACTGCTGGTCCGGCCGCTGTCCCGGCTGTTCCCCGAGGACCGTCCGGCGACCCGGGGGGACTTCGTCGGCCGCGTCTGCGTGATCCGCACCGGCCGGGTGACGGCCGACTTCGGGCAGGCGGAGGTCACCGCCGAGGACGGCTCCACCGCGACCGTCCAGGTCCGCACGCTCACCGAGGAGCCCGGGCTGGCGGCCGGCCGCACCGCCCTGATCTTCGACTACGACGCCGACGGCGAGCATTTCCTGGTGGCGCCGTTCGACCCGGCGCTACCGGGCGGCTGACTCCCCCGGGCGTCCCCTTACCCCCTTTTCACCCTCTTTGTCCCGCTCGTTCCGCTTTCGTCCGCTCGACTTCGCACCATCTCGTCATCTCGTCAAAGGACTCCGTGATGGACACCATCGCCGTGGGTTTCGGCATTCTCGTCGCCGTCGTACTGCTCATCGTGCTCGCCATGCTGCTGTTCGTGGGCCGCTTGTTCCAGAAGGTCGAGCAGGGCAAGGCGCTGATCGTCTCCCGCACCAAGAAGGTGGACGTCACCTTCACCGGCGCGATCGTCCTCCCGGTGCTGCACAAGGCCGAGTTGATGGACATCTCGGTGAAGACGGTGGAGATCCACCGCGCCGGCCGGGACGGGCTGATCTGCCGGGACAACATCCGGGCGGACATCCGGATCTCCTTCTTCGTGCGGGTGAACAAGACCGTCGAGGACGTCATCAAGGTCGCGCAGGCCATCGGCACCGCCCGCGCCAGCGACCCGTCCGCGATCCAGGAGTTCTTCGCGGCCAAGTTCGCCGAGGCGCTGAAGACCGTCGGCAAGCAGCTCGACTTCACCGACCTCTACACGCACCGGCACGAGTTCCGGGACCAGATCATCGCGGTCATCGGCACCGACCTCAACGGCTACACCCTTGAGGACGCGGCCATCGACCACCTCGAACAGACCCCGATGAACCAGCTGGACTCCGACAACATCCTCGACGCCCAGGGCATCCGCAAGATCACCGAGCTGACGGCGATCGAGCACGTGCGCACCAACGAGTACCAGCGCACCGAGGAGAAGGAGATCACCCGGCAGAACGTGGACGCCCGGGAGGCCGTCCTCGAACTCCAGCGCCGCCAGGCCGACGCCGAGATCCGCCAGCGCCGCGAGATCGAGACCCTGCGGGCCACGGAGGACGCGGTGATCGCCCGGGTCCAGGAGGAGGAGCGGCTGAACGCCCAGACCGCCTTCCTCCGGACCGAGGAACTGCTCGGCGTGCAGCGCGAGAACCAGGCCCGCGAGGTCGCGGTGGCGCAGAAGAACCGCGAGCGGGTGATCGCGGTGGAGAACGAGCGGATCGAGAAGGACCGCCTGCTGGAGGTCATCGGCCGCGACCGGGAGACCGAACTCGCCACCATGGCCAAGCAGAAGGAGGTCGAGTCCCGCCGGCGGGAGGTCGCCGACGTGGTCCGCGAGCGGGTGGCGGTGGAGCGGACCGTCGCCGAGCAGGAGGAGGCCGTCAAGACGCTGCGCGCCACCGAGGACGCCGAGCGCACCCGCCGCGCGGTGATCATCCAGGCCGAGGCGCAGGCGCAGGAGAAGCTCGTCAAGGACATCAAGGCCGCCGAGGCCGCCGAGCAGGCCGCCTCGCACAAGGCCCGCGAGTCGCTGGTGCTGGCCGAGGCACGCCAGCAGGCCGCCGAACTGGACGCCACCGCCAAGATCCGGATGGCCGAGGGCATCCGGGCGGAGGCCGCCGCCGAGGGGCTGGCCCAGGTGCAGGTGCGCGAGCAGGAGGCCGCGGCGGTGGAGAAGGTCGGCCGCGCCGAGGCCGCCGTCCAGGCCGAGAAGGCGAAGGCCGCCGCGCTGGAGATCGGCGCCAAGCTGAAGGCCGAGGCCGAGGGCCTCACCGAGAAGGCCGCGGCGATGGCGAAGCTGGACGAGGCCTCGCGCGGGCACGAGGAGTACCGGCTGCGGCTGGCCGCCGAGAAGGACGTCCGGCTGGCCGGGCTGGACACCCAGCGACAGATCGCCGAGGCGCAGGCCGCGCTGGTCGCGGCCGGGTTGGAGAAGGCGAAGATCGACATCGTCGGCGGGGACGGGGTGTTCTTCGACCGCCTGGTGCAGTCGGTGACGGCCGCCAAGAGCGTCGACGCCTTCGTCGGGCACTCGCAGACCGCCCAGGCCCTGGCCGGGCCCTGGCTCGACGGCAGTGCCAGCTTCACCGAGGACCTGACCCGGGTGCTGTCCTCGGTGTCCACGGCGGACGTGCAGAACCTGACGGTGTCCGCGCTGCTGATGCGGATGATCGGCGCCGGAGGCGGCGAGCAGGCCGGGCAGTTGCGGCAACTGCTCACCTCAGCCCAGAAGTTGGGGATCGCCGAGACGTCGATCGGGGCACTGGCGTCGGTCAACGGCTCCAAGTGAGCGCCGAGTCGCCTGAGTCGCCTGAGTACCCGATCTCCTGAGCAGTCGAGAAACCGAGTAGTTGAGGAACTGACGTGGTGGACGCCCTCGACGCCCGGCTCGACGCCGGCACCTACGAGGTCCTGCGCGGCCGACTCGCCCGGTCCGCCGCCGAACTCGCCGACCGCGCGCAGGCGTTGAACGCCCGCCGGGTCGAGGAGTTCGGCGGCGGGGAGCTGCGGCTGGTCGGCACCGGCCGGCTCACCACCGGCCGGGCCTGCCTCCCGCAGGACCTCACCGCCGCCGGTGGGCTGCTGCTGCTCGGCACCCGCCCGGGCAGCGCGCCCGACACCGCCGTCTCCGCTTCCACCATCTCCGCCTCCGGCTCCGTTTCCGCCGGCGCCCCGTCCGAGGGCTCCCCGGGTGCCGGGCCGCTCGGCGAGGTCCTGAGCGTCCACCACCCCGACCTCACCCCCGCCCCCACCGAGGGCACGCTGCTGGACGACCCGCGCCTGCGCCAGGACCTCGCCGACCTGCACCGCTACTTCCGCGACGCCCGACTGGAACGGCTGCGCCCCGTCGGCGGCCGCCTGCTCGCCGTCTTCCGCACCGGCCCCGCCGCCGCCGACGTCCGGGTGCTGCGCTGGCGCCCCGTCGACGACCTCGCCGACGACGGGCACCCCGCCTACCAGGACGGGCGCGGCGAACGCGACCACACCGCCGCCGACGGCCAGCAGCTCGCCTGGACCACCCTCACCCGGGACGACCAGCTGCCCGCCGCCCCCGGCAGCCCACCGCGCGCCGACCTCGGCGGCGAACTCCGGCTCGGCATCGACGGCGGCCGGTTGACCGTCACCGCCCCCGACGGCCGCGAGCTGCACCGCGAACCCCTCGCCGAGGCCCTGCAGACCCTCGCCGACGCCCAGATCGCCCACGCCCGGCTCGGCACCCTGCTGCTGGTGCGCGTGCGCCCGTACCAGGAGGAGACCGTCCGGCACCTGGTCTGCCACCTGCCCACCGGCCGGGTCACCCGGATCGACGCGCTCGGCCAGGCCTGCCTGCGGCTGCCCGCCGACCAGGGCGTGGCCTTCCCCGGCGGCTGCCACCTCGCCGACGGCACCGTGCGCAGCTACGACCAGCCGGTGGACGGCCTGGCCTACGAGCGCACCCTCGTCTCGCCCAACGGCGAGGACGTGCTGTACGAGTTCCGCTCCCCCGCCGACGGCCGCGCCCTGCTCCAGCCGTACAACAGCGTCCGCCAGGAGGCCGCCGCCCCGCTGCCCTGCCAGGGCTACGCGCTGCTCGCCGACGGCACCCTGATCGCCCTCCGCCCGGCCGAGGACGGGCCCACCCGGCTGCACCCCGTCCAGCTGTGGCAGACCCCGTTCACCAGCGAGCGCCACGCGGCCGCGCAGCCGCCCGGCACCGGCCCGCTCGCCCGGATCGGCAACGCCGACCTCGTCCGCGGCCTCGCCGACTGCCTCTCCCTGGCCCGGCTCGCCGCCGCCGGCGCCGACACCCCGGCCGGCCACCAGGCCGTCCTCGCCGCCTGCACCCGCACCGCCGACCGGCACCACTGGCTGGGCCAGCCCGGCCTCGGCGACCTCGCCGCCCCGCTCGCCGAGATCCGCGACACCGCCCGGCAGGTCATCGCCGAGTACGAGGCCGTCGCCGAACTCACCGCGCACGCCGCCCGGCAGACCGAACAGGCCACCGAACACGTCGAAGGCCTGCTGCGCACCGCCCGCGGCGAGACCCTCGCCGACGCCGCCGAATGGGTCGACCGGCTCGCCGGGCTGCGCCGCGCCCAGGGCCGGATCGAGGCGCTGCGCGACCTGCCGCGCGCCGACCCCGCCCGGATCGACGCGCTCGCCGCCCACCTCGCCGAGGGCCTGACCGAGGCCGCCGCCCGCGCCGTCGGACACCTCGCCGAACCCGAGGCCTTCGCCCCGCACCGCCGGCGCGCAGGCGAACTCGCCGACCGCTGCGCCGCCCTCGCCACCGCCGCCGAAGCCGAGCCGCTGGGCCTCCAGATCTCCGAGCAGAGCGAGGCGTTGCAGACCGTCTCGGAGCTCGTCGGCACCCTCGACCTGGCCGACGCCACCACCCGCACCGCCATCCTCGACCGGCTCGCCGACGTCCTCGGGCTGCTCAACCGCGCCCGCGCCGCCCTCACCGTCCGCCGCCGCGACCTGCGCACCCGCGAGGCCGCCGCCGAGTTCGCCGCCGAAACCGCCCTGCTCGCCCAGGCCGCCACCGCCGCGCTCGCCGCCGCCGACACCCCCGAGGCCTGCGACGACCAGCTCGGCCGACTCCTGCTGCGGATCGAGCAGTTGGAGACCCGCTTCGCCGACGCCGACCCGGCGCTCGGCGAACGACTCGCCGACCGGCGCACCGGAATCCATGACGCCCTCACCGCCCGCCGCCAGCACCTGCTGGAGGAACGGGCCCGCCGCGCCGACCGGATCGCCGCCTCCGCCGAACGCATCCTCGACACCCTGCACCGGCGGCTCACCGCCCTCGACACCGCGGCCGAGATCGACGCCGCCCTCGCCGCCGACCCGACCGCCGTCAAACTCCGCGACCTCGCCGCCCAGTTGACCTCACTCGGTGACCGGGTCCGGGCCGAGGAGCTGACCGGACGGCTGCGCGCCGCCCGCAGCCGCGCCCACCGGGCCCGGCGCGACCGCGCCGAACTCGCCGGCGACGGCCCCGGCACCCTGCGGCTGGGCCGCCACCTGTTCGCCGTCACCACCCAGCGGCCCGAACTCACCCTCGTCCCCTGGCGCGGCCGCCCCGCCTTCACCCTCACCGGCACCGACTACCGCTCCCCCGTCACCGACCCGGCGTTCGCCGCCACCGAGCGCTACTGGGGCCGGCCGCTGCCCTCCGAGACCCCCGCGCTCTACCGGTCCGAATACCTCGCCGCCAGCCTGCTGCTGGCCGCCGAACCGGACGGGCTGGACGCCCTGCGCGACACCCTGCGCACCGAGGACGACCTGCTGGAGTTCGTCCGCCGCGCCGCCGAACAGCGCCCGGACGAGGGCTACCAGCGCGGCGTCCACGACCACGACGCGGCGCTACTGCTCCGCGCCCTGCTCGAACTCCACGCCGAGGCAGGCCTGTTGCGCCACCCGGCGGCCGCCCGGGCGGCCGCGCAGCTGTACTGGGCGCACGGCGCCGACGAGCGGCAGCGACTGGTCTGGCACACCCGGGCCCGCTCGCTCGCCCTCGCCCTCACCCTCGCCCGGCAGGCCTTCGTCGCCGTGCCGAAGCCGACCGCACCGGACCCGACCGCTCCGAACCCGACCGCACCGGGCCCGACCGCTCCGAACCCGACCGCGCCGGCCCCGGCCGCAGCCGCGGCCCTGGCCGCGCTGTCCGACCTGTCCGACGAACTGAGCTCCGCCGTCACGGAGTTCACCTCGTACCCGCAGCCCGCCGGCCCGTACCTGGTGGCCGAACTCGCCGCCGCCACACCCACGTTCGCGTACGCGCCGGGGGCCGCCGCACTGCTCGACAAGTTCCACGCCGCACCCGAGTCCGCCGGCCTCACCGAAGCGCTGGCCGCACTGCCCGCCGAACCCGCCCTGCTGCCCGCCCGGCGCCAACTCGCCCAGGCCTGGCTGGAGTCGAGCGCCGCCGACGCCGACCCCGGCGACCTCGCCGAGGCCGCCGCCGCACTCCTCTGCCCGTCCCTGCCACGCCGACCCGCCGAAGGCGCCGCCACCACCCGCCTCACCGGACTGCTCGGCGACCACCCCCGGCTCCCGGGCGGCGCACTCGACCTTCGCCTCGACGAACTCCTGACCCGCGTCGCCGAGTTCGCCGTCACCGAGGCCCCCGGACACCGCGCCTACCAGCGGCTGCGCGCCGACCTGCTGGCCGCCGAGCACACCCGGCTACGACTCGACCAGTACCGGCCGGCCCCGCTCAACGGCTTCGTCCGCAACCAGCTCATCGACCAGGTCTACCTGCCGCTGGTCGGCGACAACCTCGCCAAACAGCTCGGCACCGCCGACGCCGGCGGACCGGTCGACCGCAGCGGCCTGCTGCTCCTGGTCTCCCCGCCCGGCTACGGCAAGACCACCCTCGTCGAGTACCTCGCCGAACGGCTCGGCCTGCTGCTGGTCACCGTCAGCGGCCCCGCGCTCGGCCACCGGGTCACCTCCCTCGACCCCGCCGAGGCCCCCGACGCCACCTCCCGCCGCGAGATCGAGAAGCTCAACTTCGCCCTGCACGCGGGCGACAACGTGCTGCTCTACCTCGACGACGTCCAGCACACCTCGCCCGAGCTCCTCCAGCGCTTCATCCCGCTCTGCGACGCCCAGCGCCGGATCGACGGGGTGTGGGACGGCGAGGCCCGCGAATGGGACCTGCGCGGCAAGCGCTTCGCCGTCGTCATGGCCGCCAACCCGTACACCGAGTCCGGCCGCCTCTTCCGGCTGCCCGACATGCTCGCCAACCGCGCCGACGTCTGGAACCTCGGCGACGTCATCGCCGGGCGCGAGGACCTCTTCGCGCTCAGCTTCGTCGAGAACGCGCTGCCCGCCAACCCGCACCTGGCCCCGCTCGCCACCGCCGACCGCGCCGACCTGGACACCCTGCTGGCCCGTGCCACCGGCACCCCGGGCGGCACCCTCGCGGGCGCCTGGCCCGCCGCCGAGGTCGAACGGATGACCGCCGCCCTCGCCGGACTGCTCCACCTGCGCGGCACCGTCCTCGCCGTCAACCGCGCCTACCTGGCCTCCGCCGCCCAGGACGACCGCACCCGCACCGAACCCCCGTTCCTCCTCCAGGGCTCCTACCGCAACATGGCCAAACTCGCCCAGCGCCTCGATCCGGCCCTCACCCGCCCCGAACTCGACGCCCTCCTCACCGACCACTACCGCGCCGAAGCCCAGCCCCTCGGCGCCGACGCCGAAGCACAGCTGCTGAAGCTGGCCGAACTCCGAGGCTGCCTCACCCCCGCCCAGGCCACCCGCTGGGACGAGCTCAAGCGCACGTGGCGGGGGTGACAGGCCCGGCGGCCGACCCGGATCCACCGGAGTCGGCCGCCGACGAGGACCGGCCGGCTACGAGGACCGGCCGGCTACGCCCGGCCGAGGATGTCGTCCACGAGCTCCAGCCACAGGTCGAGTTCAGGCGCCGCGAGCTTGAAGATGTGCTTCGAGCCGCGCAGCCGCTCGTAGGAGGCGACCAGTTGGTGGGCGACCCGCTCGGTCTCGGCCGGTAGGACACCGTGGATCAGGTCGGTCCAGCGCGGCGCGTTCCTGCCGCCGTCGTAGAGCTTCTCCAGCGGAAGGGCCCGGCACGCCGTCCAGGTCACCAGTTCGGGCGCGTACTCCAGCAGCTTGTAGCAGCCCGTGTTGTGGCGCTTTCGGATCCGGGCGATGGCCTTCTGCGTCTCGCGCCTGGCCTCCACCGCGACCTGGACGCTGGTCGCCCGCAGGTGCTCGTGCACGATGCTCCGGTAGGAGGCACCGGTGATGTCCGACCAGAGCGCGTCCAGGCCTTCGGGGGTGTGGAGTTGATGGCTCAGATAAGGGCGCGGCGCAGCCGAGAGCGCCGCGAGCGAACGGAACACGTCCGCGGGCGTGAATCCCACCGGGTGCGGCCCGGCCACGATGCCTCGCCGGGGGTCGAAGTAGCTCCCTTCCGCCTGGAACTCGGCCTGCACCGCAAGCAGGTGCGGACAACGGGCGAGGTTGTCCTGCGGCACGGCGGAGTTGACGTAGCGGTCGGTCTGGTCGCAGAGCTCGCGGACCCGGTGGCGGTCGTCGCCGGTCACGACGATGACCGACAGGACGGCCTTGGCCAGGTCTGCGGGCGGCATTTCGCGGGAGATGTGGGCGATCGTGACGAGTCGCTGGAACCCGTCGAAGCACTGCACCCCCGCCAACCCGAGCCGCCCCGTCCCGGCCGCCCGGTCCGGTTCCCAGTGCAGGCTCTGCGCACCGAGGATGACGGGACCGACCAGCCCGAACTCCTCCGGCCGTTCGCGTAGCAGGGCCGCGAGGGCCTGGTTCCCCGGACTGTCCGCCAAGTAGCCGCGTCGGCTTCCGAGTACCACGGCCGCATCGGGCATGGCGGCCAGGCCCGCCAGCTCGGTCGCGCTGATCTGGGTGAACCACCGGTTGCCGAACGTCGTGGCATGAAGCGCCCTGAGGATGTGGCGGTCGGGAACCCAGGCGGTCTCTGCCGCCAACGAGAGTCCTCGCCAAGCACCGAACGGTGCGGCATTGTTGTCCATGGCCGGTTCAACGTCGTAGCGGCGACCAGGTTGCGGCGCAGGGTGCCCCCGCGCGGGAGAGTTTCGATCAAGCCGAACTGGGCCGGTTCGGCGTCCCGGCGAGTGAGGTGACTCAACCTCCGTTCCACGATGCACGCCGGCGGCGGGGGTCATTTTGCTCCCGGGAAAATATGTAGACCGGTCTACATTTGGGTGCTCGATGGAACCCGCGCACAGGAAGTCGGCCTGTCCGACTTCCTGTGCGCAACCCGTTCAGATTAAGTAGACCGACCGACATATTCTTCCGCTCCGCCCTCACGCCCCGCCGACTGCCCGCCTACCGCCGACGGGCAGCCGCCAGCAGGGCGGGGACGGTGGCGAGCTTGACGCGGGGGCGGCCCTCGGCCTCGCCCCGGGCGCGCTCCGCCCGCTCCACGGCGCGCAGTCCCTTGAGCCCGACGGCGTCCGGGCGACGGTGGCGGACGAGGCGGTCGAAGTCCGTGCGGCTCGCCGCCGGGGCGGCCAGCGCGTGGGCCGCCGCGTCGTCCAGGAGCGCGTCCACGGTCTCGCGGGCGCACGCCCGGTTGGCGCCGATCCCGCCGGACGGCCCGCGCTTGGCCCACCCCACCACGTACGTCCCGGGCAGCGGCCGCCCCGTCGCCGGGTCCACGACCCGGCCGCCCCGGTGCGCGACCGTCGCCGCCCGCTCGTCGAAGGGCAGCCCGGGCACCGGTACGCCCCGGTGCCCTATGGAGCGCACCACCAGGCCGGCCAGCAGCGTGTCCGCCTCCCCGGTCGGCTCGGCTGCCCGGCCGCCCGCGAGGGTGGTCCGGGCGACGGTCAGGCCCGTCACCCGCCCGCCCCCGGTGGACGCGCCGGGCCCGCCGGGTTCACCGGGTTCGCCGGGTTCGCCGGGTTCGCCGAGTTCGCCTGGCGGGGTGAACGCGGTGAGCGCGGTCGGCGCGGACAGGAAGCGCAGCACGATCCGCCGGCCCGGCGCCGGCCCGGCACCCCCGTCGAACGGCACCAGCGGCAGCCCGGCGAGCAGTGCGGCCCGCGCGTCCGACGCGGTCGGCGCAGCGGCCGTTCCGGCGGTCGGCGCAGCGGCCGTCCCGTCGGCCGTCCCGTCGGCCGACGCGGCGATCGCCCTGGTGGCCGCCTCGATCGCCGCCCGCACCTCCGGGTGGTCCTCGACCACCACCTCGACGCCCGGCAGTTGCCGCAGCGCCAGGAACTCCGCCTTGGTCCAGGCGGCTTCGGCGGGCCCGCGCCGGGCGAGCAGCACGACTTCCCGCACCCTGCTGCGACGCAGTGCGGCGAGGGCGTGGTCGGCGATGTCGGTGGTGGCGAGCCGGTCGGGGTCGGTGAGCAGGATGCGCGCGATGTCGACGGCGACGTTGCCGTTGCCGATGACGACCACCCGTTCGGCGCCGGGCCCGGACAGCTCCACCGCGTCGGCGGGCACGGTCGGTTGGGCGTTGTACCAGCCGACGAAGGTGGTCGCGGGAAGGCTGCCCGGAAGGTCCTCGCCGGGGATGCCGAGCCGCCGGTCGGCGGCCGCGCCGACCGCGTACACGACGGCGTGGTGGTGGGCGGCGAGTTCCTCGTGGGTGAGGTCGGTACCGATGTCCACGTTGAGGTGCATCCGCAGCCTGGGGTCGTGGAAGACGCCGGCGAAGCTGTCCGCGATGCGCTTGGTGGACTGATGGTCGGGCGCGACCCCGTGCCGCAGCAGGCCGCCGGTGACGGGCAGCCGGTCGATCATGGTGATCTCGGCGCCGGTGCTGCGCAGCAGTTCCTGCGCGGTGTACCCGGCGGACGGGCCGGTGCCGACGATGGCGACGCGCAGCGTGCCGATCCCGCCGGGCAGGCTGCGCGGGAAGGTGGGAGCGCGCCAGGCGTGGTCGTTGGGGTGGTCGCGGTACCAGTCGCGGTTGAGGTCGCCGAACACGGTGTCGGGCCCGCGCAGCCGGTCGACGGGGAACACCGCGTCCACTGGGCAGGCATCGGCGCAGGCGCCGCAGTCGATGCAGGCGGCCGGGTCGATGTACAGCATGTCGGTGGTGCCGAACTCCGGTTCGTCCGGGGTCGGGTGGATGCAGTTGACCGGGCAGACGGACACGCACGAGGCGTCGTTGCAGCAGGTCCGGGTGATCGCGTAGGCCATGGCCGGGGTAGGGTCCCTCGCTACAGGTGGTGAAGTGCGGGAGTCGGAGCCTTTGTTGACGTGCCGCGTTTGACGGGTCGCGCTAGACGTGCCGCATTTGACGCGTCGTCAGAGCATGTGGATACGCCGGTAGATGGCGGCCGATCGGCTGGTGAGCAATCCGGTCTCGGCGAGGAACGCGATCAGGTGCCGGGAGCTGGTGCGCATCATCGCCTTGCGGTGCTCGTTGGCCCGCACTTCGGCGATCGCCCGCTGGGTGTCGAGCCCGGCGGCCCGGTAGACCCCGGGGTGCACCATGCTGGAGACGATGACGTACGCGCCGACGGCGATGCCGGTGGCCGAGGTGCGGCGGCGGGCGGGGCCGGCGTGGCGCACCCGTTCGCGGATCTCCTGCCGGGCGAACTTCATGTGCCGCGACTCCTCGACGACGTGGATCCGGGAGGTGCCGCGGACGATGTCCAGGACGTTCTCGCCGCGCATCCAGTCACGCTGCATGACGTCGAGCACCTCTTCGGCCACCAGGATTCCGCCGTAGGCGAGTTCACCCTTCGCCAGGGCCTTGAACGCGCGCCCGGCCTGGGCGATGACCTTGTTCGGCCGGTACGCGGGGACGCCCATCTTCTCGCAGGCGCGGGCGAACATGATCGAGTGGCGGCACTCGTCGGCGATCTCGGTGAGCGCGAACTGGAACTCGGCGTTGGCGGGGTTCTTCAGGTACTGATCGCGCAGCACCATCTGCTGGAGGATCATCTCGAACCATATCCCGGTGTTCATGATCGAGCAGACCTCGTGCCGGGTGAGGGTGACCCGCTGGTGCTCGGTCATCTCGTCCCACAGCCGGGTGCCGTAGAGGGTGCTCCACTCCGGGTTGAGGCCGTAGTGGTCGGCTGGGAGTGGTGCGTCCCAGTCGATCTCGGTCGAGGGGTCGTAGGAGAGGGTCGCGGCGGACTCCAGCAGCCGCTTCGAGACGTCGTCGTCGGCCGCGGTGTGGCCGTGCGCACCCACCGCCCGCCCTGCCGCCGCGTTGGTGAGAGCCATGGCTGCCTCCAGATGCCTGCCCCTACGGGTGCCCGCTCACCCGCTTATTAGACGGACAGTACAATAAGAGCCCGCCGACGAGAACCCCCCGCGCAGCACCGGACGGGCGCACGACCACAACTCCCGCGTCCCTTCTCGTCCATGGCCTCCCCCAGCCGCCCCCTCCGCCCCCTCCGCCCCCGGATACAGTGAGACGTGATCACCAACCAGCCCGAAGCGGGTCCGGAGCGCGTCGCCCCCACCGGCGTACGGAACTTCCGCGACGCCGGCGGCGTCGGCTCCCTGCCGCGCGGCGTGCTGTACCGCTCCGCAGCCCTGCACAGCCTGCACGGCCTCGCGGCGGAGGGCGCGGACACGCTGCGGCGCCTCGGCCTGCGGACGGTCGTCGACCTGCGCAGCGACCCGGAGATGGCGGAGCGCCCGGATGCCGTCGACCTCGTCGACGCCCGGTACCTGCACGCACCGGTCTTCACCGAACGACGCTGGCCAGCCGACCAGTTGGAGCTGTACCCGCTGATGGCCGAGCGCGCCGGCGCGGCGGCGGTGACCGTCCTGCGCCGACTGCTCGTCGGCGGGGGCGAGGCCGCGCCGGTCCTGGTCCACTGCGCCTCGGGCAAGGACCGCACGGGAGTCGTCGTCGCCGTCCTGCAGACGCTGCTGGGCGCCTCCGAGGCGGAGGTCCTCCAGGACTTCCTGCGCTCGAACGACGAACTGGGCCTGGCCAAACCGCCGCCGGCCGGGGCCGCGCACAACGCCCTGCCCGTACGCGAAGTGCATCTGCGGCGTGCACTGCTGTCGATCCGGAGTCACCACGGATCGGTGGCGGAGTACCTCCTCGCGCACGGCGCGCAGGCCTCGGAGCTCGCCGAGGCACGGCGGATCCCAGCCTGAACGAGCATCCGGGCAGGCGCCGTTGAGTCCTCCGAACGGGCCCCTGCCCGGTGCTGCGCCGAGCCGTACCGCCCCTGGTTGCGCGCTACGCGGCGCCCAGCGCCTGCCGCAACGCCTCGGCCGCCTCCGCCGTCGCCTCCCGGAAGCGGCGGCCGATGCCGAGGTAGCTGGCGTAACCGTGGATGAGGTCCGGCTGGCGACTCAGGCGCACCGTCACCCCGGCCGCTTTCAGCGCCTCGGCGTAGGCCTCGCCCTCGTCCCGCAGCGGGTCGAAGCCCGCGGTGCCGACGTACGTGGGCGGAAGCCCGGACAGGTCGGCGGCGAGCAGGGGCGACAGGCGCGGGTCCGTCCGGTCGGCCGGCGCGGGCGCGTAGCGGTCCAGGAACCAGTCCATGTCCGCGCTGGTCAGGAAGAACCCGTCGGTGAACAGGTCGCGCGAGGGCCGCCGGACGGAGGCGTCGACCGCCGGGTACAGCAGCAACTGGAACACCGGCGCCGGACCGCCCCGCCGCACCGCCGCCTGTGTGGTGACGGCCGCCAGGTTCCCGCCCGCGCTGTCGCCGCCGATCGCGATCCGCTCCGGATCCGCGCCCAGGTCCGCCGCCTTGGTGTACGCGAAGTCGAACGCGGCCAGCGCGTCGTCCGCAGCCGCCGGGAACGCGTGCTCGGGCGCGCGCCGGTACTCCACCGACAGCACCCGCACCTGCGCCCGCTGCGCCAGGAACCGCACCACGTGGTCGTGGCTGGCCCGACTGCCGACCACCCAGCCCCCGCCGTGCAGGTACACCAGCAGCCCGGAACCCGCCGCCAGCCCGCCCGGCGTGTACAGCGTGGCCGCCAACTCGCCGTACTCCTGCGGGATTCCGACGTTCCGGACGGCTACCGGCTGGATCGTCGCCCCGCCCACCAGGTACCGCGCGTGCTCCATCGCCTCCCGCGACGGCCCGACCCCGGCGGGCAGCACCAGGGCGGCCTTCGACAGGCGCTGCAACTTGAGGATCAACTGCGCGTCCAGCGAGAGCACTTGACCGTCCCGCACCACCGGCGCGCCCGCGATCGCCCGCCGCAGCCCCTCCGGCAGCGCGTACGCACCCCGGACGACGGCGGACTGGATCCGGACAGGGAAGGGAATCGCCATCTCTACTTGCCTCCTGGAGCCTCACCCGGAGCCCTCGACCGGGGGCTGGGGCCGGGAGCCCATGATGGGCCCGGCCCACCCCGGGCGGAAGCCCCTCTCGACGCCCCCTTCACCCACCCTCGACCACCGACGCCCTCTCCGGCAAGAAATATGTAGACCGGTCTACAGTTTCTCCATCGCCGCCACTTCCACCGCCTCCATCCGCACAGGAAGTCGACCAGGCCGACTTCCTGCGCGCGCACCACCCGGGCGGCGGCAAGGAATCAGTAGACCGACCGACATATTCTTCCGGAACACCCCTCCCACCTCCACGACCCACCCACCCTTGCGCTGTCACCCTTCGGCCGGAGCCGCGACGGGCCCTCCGCGTGGGCGGGCGACTTCCTTCAGGGATCCTTCCGCGCCCGACCGGCCTGACCAGCCCGACCGCTCAGCCCGTCAGCCCCTCGGCCTCTCGGCCCCTCAGCCCCTCAGCCCCTCAGCCCCTCAGCCCGGCCCGGCTCGTCGGCGAGCGCCGGTCCTCGGCGTCGAACGCCGCCAGGGAGCGCGCTCCGGGCCCGAGGGCGGCTTCCAGCGCGCACAGGACGTCACCGTCCAATCCCCCCACCGCCTCGGCGAGTTCCTCCGCCACGTCCCGGGTGAGCTCCGCCGCCACGACGTCCTCGGGCGCACGCGGACCGAGCTTGCTGACGGCGGCGGCGGCGCGAGTGGGGGTGAGGAGTGCCGCGGCCTGGACCAGGAGCCAGGCGGGGACCCCGGCCGCGCCCTGCGGCGGCGGCAGGTACGGGCGGGCACCGTCGTAGCGCTCGTCCTCGGCGAAGGCCTGCTGCTTCACCTTCACCACCGGACGCGCGCCGGCCCCCTCGGAACCCGTCTCCCGCCAGGTGCCGGCGGGTTTGAGGACGTAGCCCTCGGCGAGGTTGTCGGCGAGTCCGGGGAGCCCGAGGAGCGCGGGGACCAGGGTGGGAAAGGCGGCCGGCAGTTCCTGGAGCACGGTGAGCGCACCGTGCCCGATCGAGGGGGCGCAGGCGAGGCCGGCGGTGCCCGCGGCGTCACGCAGGTCACGGTCGGAGATCCAGGACCGGCCCTCGGCAGTGTCGACGGTGGCGTCGAAGAGCAGCCACTCCAACCCCGGCGCGTACCAGACGCCGGTCTGTACGGGCTCGACTCCGGCGACGGCGGGCACATCGGGGTGCGGGTAGCACCCGCCGGCCAGTTCACCGTAAACAGTCACCACAGCGCCCCCACCTGCGCCCCCGCCCGCACCCCCGCCCGCCGCCTCGCGCACCGCCGAGGCGAACCGGGCGGCCGCCACCGCCAGCGCCGGCCAGACCCGGCTAACGCCGAAGAAGCCGTCCAGCGCGTCCTCCCCCAGGAGCTCCCGCCGCTTGGCCGGACGAACCGCACCCCCCTCACAGACCACCGCGAAGTGCGCCCCGTGCACCTTCTCCACGGCAACCCACTCCCGGTTCCCGGACACGGAGAGCCGCCCCCTCGCCGAGATCTTGGGGTACGGCCGCAACGCGGAGCCTTCGAACCTGGTGTCAGCCACACCCGAAATCATCGCCGCGAGCCCCACCCCCGGACAACGGAGTTTCACCTCCCCCCACAACCCCCGCTACGCGCAGCCCCAGCCATCACAGAGCTCCCGCGCCAGATGGGCCACCACAGGCCGGTGGGCCTCGACGCGGCGTCGAGGCCCACCGGCCTGCCTACAGGCTGTTCACGTTCTTCAGATCGGTTCAGCTCGCCCCACGGCGAGCGCCATCAGGGCGCGTGCTGCTCGTAGTTGAGGCTCCACTGCTGGTTGGCCTGCAGACCGGGGCAGTTCCAGATCCCGAGCCGGGTGCCCTGGTCGGTGGCCCATCCGGGCAGTTCGAGGCAGCGGCCGCCGGGGTTGTCCGCAGTGACGGTGGCGGGGAGGTAGATCCGGCCGTCCGGGCGTACGGCCCACTTCTGGCCGGTGTTGCCCACGCAGCGGGACAGGATCAGGCCGGTTCCGTTACCGAGGGCGTTGCCCTTGGTGGAGACGCACCAGCTACCGGAACGGATGGTGCCGTCGGTGGCGAAGTTGAACCGCTGGTTGATGGTCTGCCAGCAGGCGTAGGCGGCGACCTCGGTGCCTTCGTTGGGGCCGCCGATAGAGTCGGCGCATAGCCAGTTCACCACCTGGGAGTGGATGGTGACGCTGGAGTCGGAGAAGCCGGCGAAGGCCGGCGGGACGAAGCCGTCGACCTTGCCCTTGGTGCCGGCGTTGCTCTTGCCCGCGAAGATGGCGATCGCGTTGCTGTTGTCCATGACCCAGAGGTCGGGGGTGCCGTCGTTGTTGAGGTCTCCGGCGCCGATCCGGGGGTAGTCGCCCGCCTTGACCGGCTGGCCGACGTCCAGCTTGATCCCCTGGCCGGGCTTGGTGAGGGCGGAGTAGTCGACCGTTCCGTCGGCCTTGTAGCCGAGCGGGTAGGCGAAGAGGTCACCCGTCGTGCGGTTCCGCGCCCAGATGGTGGTCTGGTAGGTGGGGTCGGTGGTGCCGGGGACGGCGGTCGCCCCGTTGGCCGCACCCGGGTTGAGCAGTTCCAGGTCGGCCCAGCTGCCGGAGACGGCCGGGATGTAGGTGGCCGCGTCGAGGGAGTCGGCGAGGCCGTTGGGCTGGAAGAGGTAGAGGTTGTTGTTCTCCAGGGAGAGGATGGAGGTCTGGGTCATGATGACCTTGCGGGCCTCGTTGCCCGGCTCACCACCCACGGCCTCGCCGTCGGGCGTGCCGATCGCGATGACCTGCGACGCGCCGCTCCAGTTCTTCTGGTTGTAGCCGGAGCAGGGCTTGCCGGTCTCGTAGGTCGTGCAGGCGGGCCGGTTGAGGGCGATCGGGGTCAGGGTGTCGAAGCGCCCGGTGCCGTTGTTGGGGATCAGGTAGAGGGCCTCGCGCAGCTTGGAGGTCGTGTCCTTGGTGTAGTGGGCGAGAATCTCGTCGACGGCCTGTCCGACGGCGAAGGTGCCGTGGTGGCTGACCTGGTAGTCGGACCAGGTGGCGCCGTAGTCCCGGTTTCCCGGGGCGGCGGCGGCGGGGGCGGCCAGGGACGTGGTGGGGTCGATGGTGCCGCCGATGACGCGCAGGTCACCGTTCCTGTCGACGGTGATGACGTCGGGCTTCTGGTCGTTGTCGACGTCGCCGAACAGGGGCTGGGTGTCGGGCTTCCAGGGGACGTAGAAGTTGTAGACGGCCGGCTGGCTGTAGTTGCCGGCGTTGTCCATGGCCCAGGCGTACAGGGTGTTGGTGCCCCAGTCCCTGGGCTTGTAGGTGTACGGCTGGCCGGGGGGCAGGGTTCCGTTCTGGCCGCAGCGCCAGCCGACGACCGGGGTAGGGTCCGTGCTCACGCGCACGCAGGCGACGCCGGAGGCCTGGAGCCCGGCGCCGGGGGCGGGGTCCTCGGCGTTGATGGTGAAGGCACCCGGGTCGTTCATGTACTTGGCCGGGGTGGGGTTGGGGGTGCCCGACGGCGGGAAGTCAGTCGAGCTGATGCTGACGCGGGGGTTGGTCCTGTCGACGCGGAAGTAGCACCAGGGGGTCATGGGCGAGGTGAGGATCTCGTCGGTGGCGCGGGCGGTCCAGCCGTACTGGTGGCCGTCTGACAGTGATCCCACGCTCACGGAGGGGCCGGGGTCGTTGTAGTTGAGGCCCCAGGCTCCTGGCGTCGCAATGAAGTTGGGGTCGTTGTCATCCCACATGTGATAGCCGGTGTAGAGGGTCTGGCCGGCGGGCGAGTTGCTGTTGGCGGTGAGGTAGATGTCTCGGTTGCTACCGATCCAGCCGGGGTTGTCCCAGGGGTTTGCGCCGCCGGTGGTGCACTCGGTGGCACTGTTGTTCCAGGCGAAGCCAGGAGCGGGGCTGGTGCGCGGGTACCAGACGGTCGGGGTGATGTCGTAGGTGGTGGTGATGTACGGGCTGTTGGCGATGTTGTGCCGGTACAGCTTTTCCCACTCGTTGTTCATCGGGGCGATGGCGGCGGTCCACCAGGGCCACTGGCCGGCGATCGCCTGCTTCATGATGTCTGTCACGTCGACGGTCAGCGGGCCGGTGCCGGTGATCCACTGGCCGTTGACCGTCGGGCAGTTCTCCATGGCGATGTTGCCGTTGGTGCCGCAGGGCTGATCGTTCCAACTGGTGTGCTCGTGGATGGGCTTGGGAGCCGAGTACACAACGAGCGGCGTGTTCGTGCCTGGGCTGGAGGCGCCGGTGACCTGGAAGTTGAGAGTGGAACTGAAGATCGTCGGCGGGCTCTCGGCGCCGCCGGGCTTGGTGTAGAGCACCGGGTTGATGCCGAACTGAAAGTAGGCGCGCTGGCGGCCCAGGTCACCGCAGTCCAGGCTCGGGTCGCTGCTGTGGTAGCCGCAGTAGCCGGTGGCCAGGTTACTCTTCTTGTTGAAGTTCTCCGCTTTCTTGTGGTTCTCCTGAACCTCGACGGAGCCCTGGACGGAGCTGGTGGCCGTGACCAGGGAGGGGTCGAGGTACCAGGGGCCGTCACCGGATCCGAGCGCGTCGTGGTTCGGTGTCAGTTCGATGGCCGAGGGCGTGATCTTGGTGGTGATGGCGGCCACGTTCGCGCCGTCACCCGGTTCTTCGGCGGTCGACGGAATCCCGCTCGCGCTCCCCGTGGGCGCGGGCGTCGGGGCGGCCGCCAACGCCGCGCGCACCGAGTCCCTGGAAGCCCGGTCGGCGGAGGCGGTCGAAGGCGCGGGCTTGCTGGAGTCCCACTGCAGCGGCATGGGCGCGCGGAAGCGCGTGGCACCGCTGTCGTCGACGACGGTGATGCCGCCGGACTGGTCCTTGGCCATGGACAGGCCCTGCGCGGAGACGGGGAAGGTGAGCGACTTGAGCGCCGCGCTCTCGGCGGCCTCCTTGGTCCGCACGATGATGGCGTCCCGCCAGCCGCCCTGGGACAGCGCGGTCAGCTGCAGGTCCACACCGGGGAGGACGTCGGCGTAGGTGGCGTTGGCGCCGGTCACGGACGGCTTGGGCAGGGCGAACGGGGCGTTCACCGCGAGGCTCTTGCCGTCGTCGGTCGTCACGGTGGCCATCGGGCCTGCCCCGCCGCCGGAGAACTTCAGCCCGGTCGTCGCGACGGCCGGGCTGAACGTGCCGTCGGCGTTGGCCCGCAACGTCGAGTCGATGTCAGCCCATGTACCTCCACGCTTGGTTCGTACAGCCAGGGCGTTGTCGGTGCTGGTCAGCGTGCCGTCGGGGTTGGCGATGGTCTTGGAGACCTCGCTGGTCAAGGTCTCGACGGTGACCGGCTTGCCGGTCGTCTTGGCCTTGGTAATCGCATCCAGCATGGCCTGCTGCGCGGGGGTTCGGGCGGGTGCCGGTGACGAGGGGACGATCGGTCCCAGTCCACCTACAGGGCCGTGGGTCGGCGGGGCAGGGACGGTGTCGGCCGCGAGCGCCGCCGGCGCGCTGAGCAGGGCCAGGCTCAGGGCGCAGCCGGTGCCGAGGGCGGTCAGCGCGAGTATGCGCCTGCGTATGGACGGTGTCGGTGGTGTGTGCGCGATTGTGCGCGGAGTGCTGGTCATGCGGATTGCGGGGTCCCTCCCGGTCGGGCCGCACCCTCGATGGGATGCGTTCGGGTGGGAACGATGCGTGCTGGCCTGTGGATCGGTCAAACCCTTTGTCAGTTCGTGCCGATGTGTCCGGATAAGCCGCGGATCGCGAGATCAAGACTTCATAAACATCTCATGTACAGCACCGGCGCGACCTGGTGGCGTGTCAGTGGGTGCACATATCGTCACCTCGATCCTGACACACCCATGTCCATATGACGCCGTGTCGACAATGACTGAGGAGAGACCACTGTGGTGGTTTGGCCTGCCCGGAAACGGGCCGGAAAACAAATAGGCGGCCGATGGCGGTCGCCAGCCGTGGCGGCCCTGGTCGCTCTCACGCTGACCGGGGTGAGCGTGCCGCCGGCGGTGGCATGGACCTACCCCGAGCCCGAGGGGGAGGTCTGGGCTCCTCCGAACACGCCCCTGGGAAGCGCGACCCCCTCCGTCAAGGGACACGATGCCCAGCCGCCCGGCGCCAGGACGGCGGTCAAGGCGGCGGACTGGAAGCCGGAGACCGCTCCGCCGGTCGTCACCGGCACCGAGACGGTCGTGCTCGGCTCCGAAAGCGCCGAGGCCGAGGCAGCCCGCAAGGCAACCGGTGGGACTTCACCCGCCTCTGGTGGCATGACCGGAACCAAAGCCGGGGATCTGGCCGTCCGGGTCGCACCGGGAACCGGCCAGGGTGAGAGCGCGCACGCCGTCACCGTCGAGGTGGCCGGACAGGACAAGGGCAAGGCCGCAGGCGTCAACGGACCGCTGGTGGCGCTGGCCGACGCCAAGGCGTCGGTCGGTGGCGGCGGGCGGCAGGCGAGCGTCACCCTGGACCTGAAGGCCCTACAGGCGGGCGGGTGGTCGGACCGCGCCGGACTCGTCGCGCTCCCAGCCTGTTCACTGACCACACCGGAACGCCCCGAGTGCCGTACGCAGACCCCGGTCCCGGCGAAGAGCGACGGCTTCGGCACGATCACTGCGAACGTCACCCTCCCACCTGCCGCGGCGTCCAACAATGCCCACGGCGGCGCAGTGAGGGCTTCCTACACCACGACGCCGACATCCGCCCAGACGCTGGCCACCGACGGCGCTGGCAGTTCAGCAGGCGGTCCCGTGGTCCTATCGCCCACGCCCTCACCATCGGGTCCGATGGGCAACTACACCGCGACGTCGCTGTCGCCGTCGAGTGCATGGTCAGCGGGGTCCAACACTGGCAGCTTCGCGTACAACTATCCGATCCAGGTGCCGCCTTCCCTAGGCGGGGGTGCTCCTGTCGTAGCGCTGAGCTACAACTCCGCAGATGTGGATGGCAAGACGTCCGCCTCGAACGCACAGCCCTCGTGGGTTGGTGACGGCTGGGGCTACGAGCCCGGCTTCATCGAGCGTTCCTATCGCAGCTGCGACGCGGCCGGTATCACTGATTCCTCCGACAAGTGCTGGGGTGGGCAGAACGCCACGCTCTCCCTGCCCGGGCACTCCGGCACGATCGTGCGCGACGATGCCCTTGGAACCTGGCACCTTCAAAGTGACGACGGCTCTAAGGTCGAACAGCTCACCGGGGCGCCGAAAGTGGCTGGCGATGTCGACTACCAGGGTATGGAGTACTGGCGGATCACGACGCCCGACGGTGTCCAGTACTACTTCGGCCTCAACCACCTGCCGGGCAGCGACGGTAGCGACCCTTCGGCGAACTCCGCCCTGACCCTGCCGGTGTACTCACCCAACAGCGGCGACCCCTGCTACAACTCCGGCAGCGGTAACAAGTCCTGGTGCCAGATGGCGTGGCGCTGGCAGCTCGACTACGTGGTCGACCCGCACGGCAACCTGACCACGTACAAGTACGCCGCCGAGGGCAACAAGTACAACCGCGGCCGTGTCCAGAGCGGCGGCAACGGCACCCTCGCCGACTACCAGCGGGCCGGTTACCTCAAGGAGATCGCCTACGGCCAGCGCCTGGACGAACAGAAGGCAGCTAAGGGCCGCGCCAAGCCCGCCGCGAAGGTCACCTTCGCAGTCGCGGAACGCTGTATACCCAGCGGGTCGATCACCTGCTCCGAGGAGCAGCGCACAGCGGCCAACGCGACCGCCTGGCCCGACACTCCGATCGACCAGATCTGCACCGACAACTCCTGCGTGGTCTCGGCGCCTACGTTCTTCACGACCAAGCGGCTGACCGAGATCACCACCCAGGTCGTGGTCGACTCTGACTACCGCACAGTCGACACCTGGAATCTGAACCAGGAACTCGCCGACCCCACGGACGGCACCAAACGCCTCCTGCAGCTCGACTCCGTCCAGCGCGTGCCGAGCAACGGCCAGGCAAAAATGGAAGATCTGCCGGCGGTGCAGTTCCAGTACGACATGCGCGCCAATCGCGTTGATGGCCTCGTCCCAGCATCGCCGATGTTCAAGCGCCCACGCCTGATGGGCATCACGACCGAGACCGGCGGCCGGATCGACGTCATCTACGCCGACCCCGAATGCTCCCGGGCCAACAACCGCATGCCGGCCTCTGAAGACAGCAACACGATGGCCTGTATGCCCGTCAAGTGGTACCCGGAATTCCTGTCCTCGAAGGACCCGGTCAACGACTGGTTCGACAAGCCTCTCGTCAAGGCCGTCGTCGAGCAGGACCTCGTCAGCACACCCACTATCGGCAAGGTCACCGAGTACGCCTACGGAGGCGGGGCCGCCTGGCACCGCGACGATGCCGAGTTCACCGATTCCAAGACCCGTACCTGGAGCCAGTTCCGCGGCTACCAGTCGGTGACGACCACCACCGGCAGCGGCAGCTCCAGTGAGGCCCCCAAAACCCAGCAGAAGGTCACCTACCTGCGGGGAATGAACGACGACTACCTCGCCAACGGTAAGACCCAGCGCGACATCCAGGTTCCCAGCCCGCTCGGCGGCACCGTCGCCGACAGCGCCCAGCTCGCCGGCCGCGTCGTCGCCACCGAGGTCTACGACCAGGCCGGCGGTACGGTCACGGCGGTGACCGGGAACATCTATAACGGGCAGAAGTTCTCCGCGACCCACGCCCAGAACACGGGCGCGCCGAAGATCCAAGCATGGCTTCCGGACTCCGAGACCACTACGATCGCCAAAGCCAGGCTCGCCGACGGCAGCTGGCGCACGGCCACGACGGTCACGACCACCGAGCCGGCCAACGGCAACCGCGTCGTCAAGGTCGACGACAAGGGCGACGGCACCGCCGCCACCCCCGAGACCTGCACCACCATCGGCTACGCGACCAGCGACAACCCCCTGCTCCTGGTCCTGGTGAAGGAGAAAACGACCTTCCAGGGGGCCTGCAGCACGAAGGCCAACGCCTCCAACACCCTGTCCAGCAGCCGCATCGTCTACGACGGCATGGCCTTCAAACAGGCCGGTGCGGTCGGCGACCCGACCAGTACCCAAGTCCTCGACCGCTTCGACCAGAGCGGCAACCCCATCTACGTGCACGGTGGCAGCACAACCTTCGACGTCTACGGACGGCCTGCCACGACCGCGACGACTAACGGGTCGACCTACGACCTCAACGGCGCGCAACTGAGCGGCCCGTCCGTCACCCCGGCCGCCACGTCGGTCGCCCTCACCCCAGCCTCCGGCCGGCTGCCGACCGAGATCCGCACTACCGGCCCGATGGGAACCGCTTGGACTACCACAGTCACCCAGGATCCGGCCCGCGGCTCACCGCTGGCCAGTAAAGACATCAACAATCGCGTCACCACCGCCCAGTACGACGCCCTCGGCCGCATCACCGCAGTCTGGGCGCCCGACAGGCCGACAGAGGAACCGCCCAGTCAGAAGTTCACCTACCTTCTGAACGGCTCCAAGGCTCCGTCCACCGTTAAGACCGAATCGATCAACGACGACGCGGTCACTTACTCCGCGAGCATCGACATCTACGACGGCCTGGCACGGCCACGGCAGACCCAGAGCACCAGCGCCGCCAAGCCGACCGGACGTCTGATCACCGACACCGTCTACGACACCCACGGCTGGGCGATCAAGACTTCGGCCCCGTACTACGAACAGGGGTCCTTCCCCACCGGCTCCGTCTTCATCCCGGCAGCCGACGGCCAGGTCCCGGGCCAGACGTGGAACACCTACGACGGTAACGGGCGCGTCGTGCGCTCAGAGTTCCGCTCCTACGGAAACCTCCAGTGGGCCACCAGCACCGCCTACCCCGGCGCCGACCGCACCGATGTCACCCCGCCCTCGGGCTCCACACCGACCTCGACCATGGTCGACGCCCGAGGCCGCACCACCGCCCTGGGGCAGTACCGGACGGCAACCGCGACCGGCAACCTGGCCGACGCGGACGTCACCAGCTACGGATACACGCCGACCGGTCTCACCACGTCCCGGACCGACAGCAGCGGCAACACCTGGAACTACGCCTATGACCTGCGCGGACGCCAGACCTCGGCATCCGATCCGGACACCGGCGCGACAAGGACGTTCTACGACGTCAACTCGCGCATCGACCACACCATCGACGCCAAGAACAACACCCTCTCCTACACCTACGACCTGCTCGGCCGTAAGACCGGCACCTTCAACGGCGCCGCGGCGCCCGCGAACCAGCTGGCCTCATGGACGTACGACACCCTCGTCAAGGGCCAGCCCACCTCCTCGACCCGCTACGTCGGCGGAGCCGGTGGCACGGCGTACACCAAGGCCGTCACCGACTACGACACCGCCTACCGTCCTCTCGGCTCATCGGTCACCATCCCGTCCGCCGAGGGCGCACTCGCCGGTACCTACACCACGACCAACACCTACAGCCCGGTCATCGGCTCCCTGACGAAGGTCGGCATTCCCGCCGCGGGCGGGCTGCCGGCCGAAACCGTCAGCTACGGCCGGACCATCACCGGCCTGCTCACCGCGGCCGCCAGCCTCAGCAAGGCCGTCATCGCCAAGGTCGAGTACGACGCGCTCGCGCGCCCCGTGCGTACGACGGTCGGCCAGTACGGCAAGCAGGTCGTCTCCACCCAGCAGTACGACTGGGCCACCGGACGGGTCATCAACAACTTCACCGACCGCCAGGTCGGAACCGTCTCGGTCGACCAGACCAGCTACACCTACACCCAGTCCGGCCAGATCACCTCGGCCACCACCGTCCAGGATGCCTCGGCGACCGACACCCAGTGCTTCACCTATGACCACCTCCGCCGGCTGACCGGCGCCTGGACCGACACCGCGGGCACCTCCACCACCGCAGACTGGACCGACTCCTCGGGCGAGGTCCACGGCACCGGCAGCTCCACCGCCGTGCCCGGTGTCGGCGGCTGCAACAACGCGAACGGCCCGGCCACCGTCAACCCCGGTGGACGGACCATCGGTGGCCCGGCACCCTACTGGAACACCTACACCTACGACGCGACCGGCAACCGCACCGGCCTCGTCCAGCACGACATCACCGGCAACAGCCTCAACGACATCACCACGACCCAGACCTTCGGAGCCGCCAAGAGCACCAACTCCCCCACCAGCGCCCCCAACACCGGCGGCGGAACCGGGGGGCCCCACGCCCTGCTCACCTCCACCACCAGCGGGCCGGCGGGTACCAAGGCCGTCAGCTACCAGTACGACGCCAAGGGCAACACCACCGCCATCACGGACACCGGCGGTACCACCACCCTGGCCTGGAACGGCGAGGACAAGCTCGACTCCGTCACCAAGACCGGCCAGGCCGGCGCCACCACCTACCTCTACGACGCCGACGGCAACCAGCTCATCCGCCGCAACCCCGGCAAAACCACGCTCAACCTGCCCACCGACGAGCTCACCCTCGACACCTCCAGCCCCGGCGGGTCCCTGAGCAACGTCCGCTCCATCACCGCCCCGGGCGGCCTGACCTACACCCGCGTCACCGCCCCCATCGGTGGAGGCACCGTCCTCATTCAAGCCGCGGATCCGCACGGCACCAACGGCCTCCAGGTCAACACCAACGCGCCCCAGACCGTCACCCGCCGCCCCACCGACCCATTCGGCAACCCGCGCGGCACCCAACCCGGCACCAACCAGTGGGCCGGCACCAAGGGCTTCGTCGGCGGCAGCAAGGACGACACCACCGGACTCACCAACCTCGGCGCCCGCCAGTACGACCCCGTCCGCGGACGCTTCATCAGCCCCGACCCCATCCTCGACACAGCCGACCCCCAGCAATGGAACGGCTACGCCTACAGCAACAACAACCCCGTCAACCTCTCCGACCCCAGCGGGCTTCGCCCTGACGGCACCTGCGGTGGGATGGGGTCTTGCGAGACTCCGGACGGCCAGGTTGTTCAGGAAGTCTGGATCCCTCAGCACCATGGCGGCTGGGATGTCGTCATTCAGAAGAGCGCGCCCCCCTCACCATTGTCGCTGGAAGAGCGCACAATGAATTCCTTTCTGAGAACTGCCGATCTGGCTCAGCACCAGGACCCTACTAGAAAGGCATCCGACACTGAAATATCCCGCGTAATAAAGAAGTACAACTATGGCAGCGGGACCATCGAATGGGCAGCTCTGCAAATGTGGGAGTATGGCGCATCGGAAGATGAAGCCGACTTCTTCCGCGCAAATTACTGCCTCTTTATAGATTGCGGCCTCGAAGGCCAGATGGCCGGGCATGGCGCAATTGGCGATCCTCTCGCCACACCATTCGGCCCATCCCCAATGGAGCGGAGCGCCAACGCGGTCGCCGGCTCAATGATGGCCTTGGGTGCGCGTGGTGGCACAGGCAAGCCTGGCGAACTCATGGGCCTTTCCGCCAAGGCCCGCGCCGCCCTCAGATGCCAGAGCTTCATCGCCGATACCCTAGTCATTATGTCCGATGGTCAACAGAAGCCGATTGACCAAGTCGAGGTTGGCGACCTGGTGATGGCAACGGACCCACAAACAGGGGAGAGCAGCGCTAAAATCGTAACAGCTGTAGTAGTGACACCAGATGACGAGGACTTCACGGACCTGTCATTCCCGGATGAGGCGGCCTCAGCTACGCCACTTGTCACCACTTGGCACCACCCCTTCTGGAGCGTCACGAACGGTCGATGGGTCGAGGCCAGCGAGCTCCACTCAGGCGACCAGCTGCGCACTCCCCGTGGAGCCCCAACCACCGTCACAGGCGTACGCAACTATCACCAGCAGGCCCTTACCTACAACCTCACGGTCGCAGACCTCCACACGTACTATGTACTCGCTGGAAATGTTCCGGTCCTGGTGCATAATTCCGACCTGCCGTGCGCAAAGACGTATTGGCCCAAGGGCAAGGCGTCCAATGTCTGCACTATTTCTGGGAGTAATGGCTGCGAGGATGTTGCGCGCTCTATCCAGCAGAGTATCGGGGGTACTCGAATGAGGATTACGGACCGCTATGGGGCGCCGTCGCTCGGAAAATATCGCGGCCAGGACTCTCGCTGGGCGCACCATGACGTGGTTGTGAAGGATGATCGCGTGTACGATGCCTGGACAGGGCCAGGCGGCGAACCAATGGACGCGTATCGCGGACAATTTGAGTACGGCGACGATTTGGACTTTACTCCCCTTCATTAGAAAGAGGCTGGCCGTGGACTTCCACACCCTCCTTCGGAACGTGCAGCGCAGGCCCGGAGCCTATGGGCTGGACGGCTCGTATCGGGAATTCGTCGCCTTCATCAATGGGTGCGATGCAATGCAAGACTGGGAGCTGCTCAAGGGATTTCGCCAATGGCTGGCGGAAAGGCTTGGGCGTGGCGCCAATCTCGTTTGGTGGGAGCTGGTCCGCCAGATTTTTGTATCGGATAACGGAGACGGGACAGGCGAGTCAGAAGATGAGGCTCTGTGCAGTCGGATGTTCGTTCTGATGAGTGAGTTTCTAGCCAACGAAACTGCGTAACACTGCATGAAGAGGCCCTGCCGGAATCCATTTCTGGCAGGGCCTCTTCACGCTTTGACGGCAGTAGTTGACGGCAACGTCAGCGAACGGGTGCTGCACGAAGCGGTGGCTCGTCGCCGTTGTCGGGGGCTGCCCCGAGGGACTGTCCGATGGTGCGGCCGAGGAGGTCGATGGCGTCGCGCTGGAGGCGGAGGCGGACGTGTGCGTAGACGGTGGCGGTGACGCCGATGTGGGCGTGGCCGAGGAGTTCCTTGATGACGACGAGTTCGACGCCCTGTTCCAGGAGGAGGGTCGCGGTCGAGTGGCGGAGGTCGTGGAAGCGGATCCGGCGGAGCCGGGCGCGGCGGAGGAGTGCGTTGAAGTGCCGGGTGAGAGTGGCGGGTTCGATGGGGTGGCCGTCGGGCCGGGTGAAGACGTGGCCGCTGTCCACCCAGCCCGCGCTGGCCATCTCCTTCTCCTGGGCCTGCTGCGTGCGGTGGGTGCGGAGCGAGAGTAGACAGGGGGCCGGGAGGGCGATGCGGCGTTCGGAGCTGACTGTCTTGGTGGGGAGGGTGGTCAAGCCGCCGGTGCGGGTGCGCTGGAGGGTGCGTCGGATGCTGGCCGTGCCACTGCTGTGGTCGAGGTCTTCCCAGCGCAGGCCGAGGAGTTCGCCCTTGCGCAGTCCGGTGCGGAGGGCGAGTTCGAACAGTGCGTGGAGGCGGTGGCCCTGGGCGGCGGTGAGGAAGGTGCGGGCCTCGTCGGCGGTGAGGGGTTCGAAGCGGCGGGGGCGGGGTGTGCCGGTGCGGACATTGCGGGCGACGTTGCGCGGGATCTCTTCCTCCCGGACGGCGTGTTCCAGGGCGGACTTGAGTACGGAGTGGATGTAGGCGAGGGTCAGCGGGGAGAGTCGCTTGCCGCAGCACGTGCCGGTCGCGCAGCAGCGGGGCTGGTTGCGGGCGGCGTCGAGGCCGCGGGCGCAGCACTGGCAGGTGGTGCGGAGCTGGTTGAGCCATGTGCGCACATCCTTGGCGGTGAGCTTGGCGAGCTTCTTCTTGCCGAGGCCGGGGATGAGGTAGCGGTTTGTGCAGGCGGTGTAGCGGGTGTGGGTGGTCTCGCGGAGCTGGTGGACGGCGACGTTCTCCAGCCAGTACGTCAGGTACGCCCCGAGGCTGCCCTGGACGGAGACCACGGGGACGCCGCGGTTGCTGGCGGCGGTCTTCTCGGTGAGCTTGGCGAGGGCTTCCTTGCGGGTGGTGCCGTAGACGCGGACGCGCTTGCGGGTGTCGCCGACGGCGAGGACGTATCCGGCGGCTTCCCAGCGGCCGTCCTTGCGCTGGTAGACGGTGCCGTCGCCGTTGGCGCGGCTGCGGCGGGAGTCGGGGGTGTCGCGGGGTGTGGTCATCAGGCGGCTTCCTGTTCGAGTCGGGTGCGGATGAAGTCGTTGAGGGCGTGGGCGGGGATGCGGCGGGCGCGGCCGAGGGTGATCGAGCCGAGTTGCCGGGTGCGGAGCAGGTCGTAGACGGCGGAGCGGCCGAGTTGGAGGCGGGCCATGACCTGGGGGACCGTCACCAGTTCCGCCGATGTAGGCGGGGTCATGGGCGGTCCTCGCCTTCGTGCCTGAACTGCCGTTCGTGGGCGCGGTTGTGCCGGACGGTGGCGGCGAGGAGTTCTTCGCCGGGGCTGTAGCCAGAGCCGTGGTAGGTCCAGTGGCCGAGGACGAGGGTGATGCTCGGGTCGAGGTCGGGCATGTCGGTGTGTGCGCGGGCTTGTTCGGTGCGCCAGGTGCGGCGGGCGTCCCGCAGGGCGCCGAGGGTGACGGAGTAGCAGCGGAACTTGGTGGAGAAGTGGCCCCGGAAGCCGAGCATGTGCGCCCACTTCCACAGCTTGAGGTCGGCGAACTCCGGCCGCTGGCCGAGGTCCCAGCAGGTGCGGATCATCTGCCGCACGTGCCGTTCCACGGCCAGGCGGGGCAGGGGCCTGGCCTGTCCGGTGCCGCCGCAGGTGGTGCACTGGAGCGGGGTTCCGTGTGCGGTCAGGGTCATGCCGCGTCCCTGGCAGGGTCGGCAGAACAGGGCGCGGTCGAGAGCGCCGGATGAGTCGGCTGATTTGGTGGCGTACTTGGCCACGTAGGCGGCGACCGCGTGACCGGTCAGTTCGGCGTCACCGCCGCCATCGGCGGAGGCGCCGTCCTGATCCAGGCCGCCGACCCGCACGGCACCAGCAGCCTCCAGGTCAACACCAACGCGACCCAGACCGTCACCCGCCGCCCCACCGACCCGTTCGGGAACCCCCGCGGCGCCCAGCCCACCGCTAATCAGTGGGCCGGCACCAAGGGCTTCGTCGGCGGCACAAAGGACGACACCACCGAACTCACCAACCTCGGCGCCCGCCAGTACGACCCCATCCGCGGACGCTTCATCAGCCCCGACCCCATCCTCGACACAGCCGACCCCCAACAGTGGAACGGCTACGCCTACAGCAACAACAACCCCGTCAACCTCTCCGACCCCAGCGGCCTTCGCCCTGACGGCATGGTCGGCGGCACCAGCAGCCTCTTGCCCGATGGCACGACCGAGACATGGAAGCCGGACGACCACGGCGGATGGGAGTGGGCCCGCACCGTCTACTACGGCGCTCCAGGGCGTGGCGGGGCCCTCAAAGTCGAGCAGAAGATCAACTTCAACGCCAAGAAGCCACAGCCCGCAAACAGCACCCCACAGTGGATTGAGTTCGTCCCCAACGCCACCTGGGCCACGATCGTCAAGACCGCGGCCGACTTGACCGGCGTCACGCATGCGAAAACCTGCATCGAGGGCAGCGGGATGCCCCAAGCCGTGGGATGCCTCAACACCATGGCGAACCTCGTCGGATGGAGCAAGTCCAAGGCCTTGGAACGCGGGCTTGAAAAGGGCTTGGAGTACGCGCTCGAGTGCAATAGTTTCCCGGCGGGAACATTGGTTCTTCTGGTCGACGGCACTACCAAACCGATAGAGAAGGTCACCGCCAGCATCGCCAGCCCTGATGATCAGGAATTTACCGACCTCACCCTGACCACCACACAACAGCCCGGAACCATCTCCGAACGGAACCAAACCACTTCCGATCCCCAAGGAAGTCAAGTATCACTATACAGCTATTAAGCGAGGAAATGGAATTCCTCAACTCGACAACGAGGGCATGCAGAAGATATGTCGCGGCGACAAGCCGTCCCAGAGGCAGTGGGTGGGATCAAAGGAGTGGGTCGTGCCGTCGAACCGACCGGGGAACGGCCTGAGAATCCTACAGAATGAAGAGACGGGCCACATGGGGTGGAGCGAAAACCACTACACTACGATTCAAGAATTCCCTGAGGGTTACGGCGACTAGCCGCGCGTATTAGAAAATCTACATCTGCTCACCCGAGGGGCCTCGCGCATACCACGGGCCCCTCGGGGTCACCCTCATTGAATGGACTCCTTTCGATGGTTACATCGGCCACATCCTTCACATTTTCATTCCATGTAGACGATGACGAAGAAACCTACCTAGGGAATTTTTCCAACCTTGATAATTTCTTCACTGGGTCATCCAGTGCACTATCCGAATTCGACGATGAAGCCGCAGGCGAGCTACACGGCAGCGGAGCCTGGCTGCAGCCCCGGATTTCCGGCCTCCTCCCATCCGAAGCCTTGAAAGGGTTCTGGAACGCCGCATCGGTCGGCGAAAGGTCGCTAGGAAATGTGCGGATCAATATCCACGATGTACATGGGCAGATAATCGGCTCATATTTTCTGGGATCCGTGACACTGGAAGACTGGATAGAGAGTCCGGATCTGACCGTAACAGCTACCCTTTCCTGCTGGGTCGGCATACTTCCCGAGAGAAGTGCCAGCACCCTATGGAAAACCTGGAGCCACCACGCGCCATCTATGAATGATTGGGTAAATCTTCCCCTGGGAGAGAGGGAAGGTTGGATCGAAGTTGCTCGAATGTATGGAAAAACGTCCCACCGAGCAAACGGTGCCGACTGCGAGTACGTTCTTATCGGAACCAACATTCATGATCTTGCAAGCTTCTACTGCGCCATCGGTGAGGCGATGAACGGCCCCGGCGGGTATTACGGCAGCAATTTGGCTGCGCTCGATGACTGTCTATTCGGCGGGTGTGGCCCAGCAGCCCCGTTCAAGCTCGTTTGGCAGGACTCTTCGATTGCAGCGAACACGCTCGACGCCCTGCCCACTTACAGCAAGAATAAAACTGTAATGAGTTTGATTCTCGAATGCTTCAAGCGTCGCGGTGTTGCCGTCGAGCTAGCGTGAGACGAGCTTCCAGTCCATCACCCCTCAGATGCGGCCAATGCGTGCCATGCGTCGCGGCATTGATTTTCAGCCACGAGGACTCTATAAATTCCGAAGTGGTTTATGTACAGGGAATGAACGTCTGCCAAATTTACACGGAGGGGGAATGTGAAGAATAAACCCCCAGCCTGGAATTTGTGCATCCATTTTCGGGATGTGATGAATTCCAGCGAGCGGCGATATACAGACACCTGACATCAGGGCGCCTTGCCGAGGAGCCTTGATTGTGCAATGGAGATGCCCCGCCAGAGCCTATTTAGCGGGGCATCTTTGCTATTCTAAGGGGCTGCAGAGGATCAACCTGTTAGGCGAGCTCGAAATCTTGAACTGGCAGCCCGGATATCTTTCGTAGGCTCTGGGAGCGTGGATCAATTAGTCATCCTGGCCCCGCTGGAATCGTTTTCAACTCTGGGCACGATGTCGGCGGACGGCGGGGGAGCCGTAGGGGGTGTTCCCCGGGCCAATGAGTGGTAAGTCGGTCGGACGGGGCTCAGGATTCGCGTGCCTACGGTTCCGGAAGGACCGTAGGCTGATGCGCGGATTCGATGGCGCAGTCGGCGGGGCGCTCAACTCTGCGCAAAGGCGGGCGATTTACGCAAGGGCGGGCAGGTGGAGGTGGGGGTGTCCGGGTGGGGGGCGTGGGCGGTGTGGCGGGTGCGACCTGGGGTGGAGGGGGTTACGTCGCGGGCAGGACGCGGTGGGGGTGGGGGCGGGCCTAGCGTGGCGGTATGTCGACAACTTCTCGGTGGCGGAATGCTGTTCTGCTCGCCGCGCCTATTGCCGTCCTGGTTTCGCTGGCCGGTCCGCAGGCCGCGCTGGCGGCTTCCCCGACGGTCGGAACGCTCTCGTTGAGTGCGGCGGCCGAGGTGCCACAGGTACCGCAGGTGCCCGCGCCGACGACGCGACGGGCGATCGGTGCCACGTCCGTCCACTTGGTGGACAAGGCCCGGCACGACCCCTGGCGGGCGGACGCCGCCAGCCGTGAACTGATGGCCACCCTCTGGTACCCGGCGCAGTCCCCGCGCGGGGAGCACGGGGAGCAACTGCCTTACGTCTCGCCAGAGGTGTCGTCCGCCCTGTTCGGCACCCCGGCTGTCAGCGAGGTGCGGACGGGCGTGAAGGCCCGTACGGTGCCCGCGCCCGGGCGGCACCCCGTGGTGGTGCTCTCCCCCGGTTACGGCTACAGCCGCACCTCGCTCACCGCCCTCGCCGAGGACCTCGCGGCCCGGGGCTACGTGGTGGCCGCGCTGGACCACACGTACGAGACGGTCGTGCAGTTCCCCGACGGGCGGGTGGAGACCTGCCTGATCTGCGATCAGGTGGACGACCGGCGGGCGGCCGAGGTCACCCGCAGTCGGGCGAAGGACATCAGTTTCCTGATCGACAAACTGACCGCGCCCGGGCCGGGGCTGGTCCGCGGGTTGCAGGTCGACCGCTCCCGGATCGGCGCGGCCGGCCATTCGATCGGCGGCGCGAGCGCCATCGAGGCGATGAGCGAGGACCGGCGGATCCGCGCCGCCGCCAACCTGGACGGCGACTTCTTCGCCCCGCTGCCGGCCGACGGCCTCGCCCGCCCGGTGCTGCTGCTCGGCGCCCAGCGGCACGCCGGCAGGCCCGCGACGGCCAACTGGGACGAGACCTGGCAGCGCCTGACCGGCTGGAAGCGCTGGCTGGACCTGCCGGAGGCCGGCCACCTGTCGTTCTGCGACATGCACTGGCTGGTGGACTCCCTCGGCGTCCGTGACCAGCTGCCGCCCGACACCACCCCGGAGCAGTACGGCACCATCAAGGGCGACCGCGCGCTCGCCGCCACCCGGGCGTACCTCGGCGCGTTCTTCGACCGGCACCTGCTCAACCGCCCGAGCCGACTGCTGGACGGGCCCTCGACGGCCTTCCCGGAGGTTCGCTTCGCCAAGTAGCAAGTGGCGATTAGCGAGTGGCAAATGGCGGGTGGCGGGTGGCGGGTGGGCCGCAAACCGCGCGGCGGGCCGGGGCACCCGATCAGGTGATTCGGCCGCCGCAGGGCCGTGACCTGCGGCGAATCGGGGCAGTCCTCCGGCGCAGCCGCCATCCGCGGCGGTTCCCCGGACACTCTGGAGTGACGACATGCGACGGATCAGCAAGGCGCTCGGCGCGGTGGCCCTGGCCGCGGTGGTGGCAGTGGCGGTGCCCGGCTCGGCCCAGGCGGCCACCGGTCAGCTCCGGGTCGGCTTCAAGTCCTACAACAACCCCTCGGGTTGCTACGGCAGCGACATCTGGCCCCTCATCGTCGAGAACCGCACCGACAAGTCCGCCCAGGTCTACGACCAGCCGGGCTGCGCGGGGTCCGTCATCGCTGTAGTACCGCCGGGCGAGAGCGGGACGTTCGAATTCGGCGCGAGCGTGAAAATCGACTGACCCTTCCGGACACGCAACGAGGCCGGTCGACCCGACGTGATGTCGGGTCGACCGGCCTCCTCGGTTCGCTCCCGTCGTCACCGGGGCGGCGACATCATGACGTGTTCATGCGAATGGGCCGATACGCAGGTGGATCGCAGGGGAACTGTCTGCGGAGTCCCGTCCCCCACCCAGGAGGTCCCCTCATGAAACGACTGCTCCTCGCCGCCGGCATGGCCACCGCCGTCCTGAGCCTGACCGGTGTCGGCGCCGCCGGCGCCGCCGGCGCGGCCGACGCGGCCGACGCGGCCGACGGGGCCGACGGGGGCGTGCACGGCGCCCCGGGCAAGCGGGTCGGTGGAGTGATCCGGTGCGATGAGGTGAGCAGCGAGCCGCCGAACGTGTTCGGCCGCTCCTGCGACAGCACCACCTGGGGCCCGCTGAGCGACTTCGTCGTCATGGACCGGACGACGCGCGCGGCGTACCAGTGTCAGACCGGCTGGGCCGAGGGCTCCCTGTGGGTGAACGGCCAGAACTGCCGCCCCATCCCCGCCTGATCGGCGGTCGGCTCCGGGTGTCGGCGCGATCGACACCCAGTCGCCACTGTGGAACCAGAACGGCCGGTCGGCTGTCGAGTCGACCGGCCGTTCTGGTGCGGCGAATCGGCACAATCCTTTGACCAGCAGCGATCCACCCCCGCGCCGGATCAGCCGCCCAGGGCGTCCTTCAGCCAGGGGGCGATCACGGCCATCGCCTCGCCGAAGCGCGAGATGGCGCAGTGGCCGGCGTCCGGGATCAGTTCGACCCGGGTGTCCCGGCGGCCCTGGAACACCAGGGTGTCGTCCAGGGGGACGTGGACGTCCTCGGTGCCGTTGACCACCAGCATCGGCCCGTTGGCGTCCTGGTCCAGCAGCGGGCGCAGGTCGAAGGCCGCGAAGGCCTCCTCGCGCTCGGCCGTGCTCGGCGCGGCGTCGAAGCCCAGGGCGTTGCCGACGATGCCGTCCATGCCGAAGGCGAAGCCGCGACCGGGAGCGAAGGAGCGCTCCACCGGGCCGCCGAGCACCACGGAGGCGTCCACCGATCCCGTCAGTCCGGTCCGGGCGGAGTAGTAGCCGCCCATCGAGATGCCGAAGTGGCCGACCTTCCCGTTGCCGGCCGCGCGGGCGAAGGAGACCAGTCCGGCGATCACCTCGGCCCCGCCGTCCGGGGTCATCGGCAGGTGGGCGGTCTCGCCGGTGCCGGGGAGGTCGAACAGCAGCAGCCGCGCCGGCAGGGTGAACGCGAGCTGCTCCCACATGCCGTGCAGGTCGGTCTTCCAGGAGTCCACGCCGCCGCTGGCCAGCACGACCGGCGCGTCGGCGGGCAGGCCGGGGGCAGCCATCAGGTGGATCGGCAGGGTGGCGTCGCCGCCGCGGTACGGGACGGTGAGCGTGCGACGCTCGAACTCCACCGGGAAGCCGGGGGCGGCGAGGACGTACTGCTCGACCTGGCGGGCAAGCGCGGTGCGCTTCGGCTCGTCGGCGAGCGAGGGGAACTTGGCCCAGCCGTACGCCTGCGCGGCCAGGCGGTGGCGCCCGGCCTCGGCGTGCCGGGCGGCGAGGGCGGACCACTCATACACCCAGCCGCCGGGCCGGTCGGGCCACATCTCGGTGACGGCGGCGCGGACCGCGTCCACCTCGTCGGCGGGGAGGCCGAGGGTCATCTGCGGGTAGCGCTCGACGAACAGGTCCTGCGGGTCCAGGGGCCAGGTGAAGGACATAGTGGTGCCTCCTGCTGCGCTTAAAGCCGGGACGCTTGCATTAGCGACTATGCGCCCGAGCGGCGCCTAATGCAAGCACTCTTGCGTTAATGTGGTGGCCGAGGTGATCGACACATGACCGAAGAAGGGCCGGAGCCAGCGCAGGAGCCGACGTCGGAGCCGGAGCCGGAGCCGACACCGGAGCCGATCCGCCGCCGCCCGGGCGGCCGTGCCGCGCGCGTCCGCCAGGCCGTCCTGGCCGCCGCCACGGAGGTGCTGGCCGAGGAGGGCATCGACCGGCTCAGCATCGCCGGGGTCGCGGCCCGCGCGGGGGTCAACGAGACCACGGTGTACCGGCGTTGGGGCAGTCGGGAGAAGCTCGTGCTGGACGCCCTGCTCACCGGCAGCAACGAAGGCATCCCCGTCCCCGACACCGGAACCGTCCGCACCGACCTGGCCGCCTTCGCCCGCGCGCTGGCCGGGTATCTCGCCACCCCGACCGGCCGGTCCGTCGCCCGGGCGGCCGCACTCAGCTCCGACGACCCCGACCTCGCCGAGGCCTGGCAGACCTTCTGGCAGTCCCGCCTCGACCAGGCCGGCGTCATCGTCAGCCGGGCCGTCGAACGCGGGGAACTCCCGACGGACACCGACACGGCCCTGGCACTGGAACTGCTCTGCGCCCCGCTCCAGACCCGCTGCCTGCTCGGCCACCGCCCGATCGAGCCGGATCTGCCGGAGCGCTTGACGGACATGGTGCTGGACGGCCTGCGGGGAGGAACCAAGGGCTGACCCTCAGCCGCCGGGAGCCGGCCCCGCCGGGGCGGCGCCATCCCCGAGGGCCCCTCGAAACCACGAGGAGGCCCCCGGGGCCTCCGGACAGCGAAGAGGCCGGTCGATCCGACGCCATGTCGGCTCGACCGGCCTCTTCATGGTCCGACGACCTGTGACTCGTCCGCTGCCGCATGCGGATCGACCCACCGCTGAGCCGTGAGGTCCTGGGCGAGGTCCGGCCCGCGGTGAAGTCGACAGAGCGATCGTCAATCTCCAACGGCAGTGGATACGGCGGTTCGAGCGTGGCGCCCCGCAGTCCCGTACGCGGCGGTACGGCGGATGTCCAGGTCGGCAGGCGTGCCCCAAGTGAGGCCCTCAGCAGGAGCCGGGTGGCGGTTCGGCGGTGGCGCAGCGACCGTGGCTCACGCAAGGCCTCAAGGCCCGGGGCAGGACAGGACAGGATTCAATCCTGTGAGGTCAGCAAGTCGAATGCACCTCGGATGATGGCCTGCCCTTTCAGCGCCATGGCGACCTTGTCAGGGGCTGTACCGGCGTCCGAGACCATCAGGCTGGTGACCAGAGTGCGGTCGTCGCTCGTGCGTGCCAGGTAGTTCAGCGTGATGACGCCGGGTTCGCTGCCGCCTTTGTACCAGACGGTCGGGAATCGGGACGGGGCCAGATTCAGTCCGTCGTCGTTAAGGGTGAGTGCGTGCTCGATCTCGGGCTGGTCGAACCGCCACAGCGCCGCGTAGGCGTTGCAGATGTCGATCGGTGAGGCGAACCATTCGATCTGGTCGATCTTCCTCGGCTGGGGCCAGGTCTCGCGAACGTCGGGCAGGGGGAGTCGTTCAAGCTCCCGCAGCGCGGCGGAGCGGTGCTGTTCGGGCAGTGCCAGGTACTCGTCCGCGCGGGCCGGGTACTGGTTGGCCTTGAGTTGGAAGAACGCCTTGGTGGTCAGGCACGGAATGTTCGCTCGGGGCTGCTGGTGGCCGAACAGGTCCATTTGGTGCGCCACCGCGTCATGGCCGAGCCGGTGGATGAGGTGGTCGGTCGCGGTGTTGTCGCTGAGGGAGATCATGCAGTCGGCGGACTCGGCCATCGTGACCGCGGTGCCGGCCGGGTAGTCCTGCAGTCGGCCCGAGGGCAGGCTCTTGTGGTCATCGCGGATGACCAGCGATTCGTCCCAGGACGCTCGTTGTTCGCTGACGGCCTGCGCGAGCGCGCCCAGCACATACAGTTTGAACGCCGAGCCGATCGGCCGTTGGGTGTCGGCGCGCACACCGTGCACCAGCTCGCAGCGCCCATCCGGGCCGATCCGCGATGCTGCGAACGACACGCGGGCTCCCAACTCGGCCAGCATGTCGTCGACTTGGGTCCACGACGAGAGCGGCGCCGCGTCGGGAGTGAGGCTCACATCATTCACCAGGCCCGAGGGAGCCACACACACCCGTAGAAGGTAGTCGCCGTCACGGCCGCTGACCGCCGCCTGCGCGTGATCCCGACCCGACTCGACGATCTTGTTCAGGGTGAGCGGACCCAGTTGGTGCAGCACTGCGTTGAAAGCGTTCGGACCACCGCTGGCAGCCAGGAGTGGCGCCGCTATGTGGTCGTGGATCTCGGTGTCCGTCATCGGCACCCGGGCCGAGGCGTCCACAAGCCAGCCCACCTGGGCCTGGGCGGTCGGCGGTGGCGCGTCCGTACCGGGTGTTTCGATCATTTTTGCCCCTCCGCAGGGTAAGGGCCGAGGGAGGCGGTCCCGCTCTCGGCGATCGATGCAACTCTGGTGCTGCGAACCATACTTGTTCACGCGAGGCCACGGGTTCCGGGAACCTGCTGGTGGATGGTCCCCACCGCGTCGACGTCGAAGACGAGCCCCTGGCCGCCGGGCCGGTGCATCGCCAGGCCGGGCCGGGTTGCCGCCGATGTTGCCGATGTCGCCGATCTTCATATCAGCCCGCTGTCCGCGAGTGTCACACGCTTGTCGTCCCGCCCCGATCACCCGGTGACGCCGTCGATTCCCGGCGCAGGGTGGTTCTTCCGGAAACGCTCCCCTCGACAGCGCCCCCTCCGCCAAGGTCCCCTCCCGGGAATTCGCCGACCGCGCTGTCCTGCGCGGCAGAGGGTTATCTGATCTTCGTCAGCGTCGATGTCACGGGGAAGGATGTGGCGGCCCGGAGGTTCACCGTCTTCAACGTGTCGCCGATGAGCGTCTACTGGAAAGCGATCGGGGACATCACCTACCCCGGCAGGCTCGCGACGACCTCCAGCGATTCGGCCGCGACCCCCTTCCGCTTCGCCCGGCCCCTGTCACCGCTCACCTGCCAACACCCGTCCCTCACCGGCCCAGGCACGTCGGCCTCACGGCTGGACGGCCGCCCGAAGACCCGGACGCAGCAGGGGAACGGGCGTTCGGTCGATGCCGCTGCGTCATCCGGGTGGACGGCGGGCGGTGTTCGGATCTCGGTGTGCCGCGGCGCGGGCTCCTTGGAGGTAGGGATGGTCTGCGCTGCCGGGTGGCAGCGGTTCGAAGAACCATGAACGGAGTGCTGGCCACAGATGATCAGGAAGCGCAAGGAACGGACCGGTGGCGAGATCGCGCTGCCGCAGCTACCCGCCGTCTGCCCCGCAGGCGGGCTGTCGAAGAACGGACAGCGGGGGTGGGTGCGGGTCGGTGCCGCGCTGTCGCTGGGCGGCGTGCTGACCGCCGGGGCGATCGCGCCGACGCCCGCCCAGGCGACACCCCGGCAGAACCAGCAGGTCACCGACTTCTCGACGCCGGGTGACAGCTCGTACGTGATCACGCCGAACGTCACCTCCCTGCAGATCGAGGCATGGGGCGCGGGTGGCGGCGGCGCGGGCGGCGGCGGCGGGGCCGGTGGCGGCGGAGGAGGAGGCGGGGGTGGTACCGGCCTGTCCATCACCACCCGCACCGACGGCGGCGACGGGGGCCGCGGCGGCAATGCCGGGGGCGGCGGCGGGGGTGGGGCCGGCGGGGGCGGCGCCTACACCAAGTGCGTGTTCCCGCTGGACGAGACCCAGCCCCTCACCGTGACGGTGCACGTCGGATCCGGGCGGGTCGCCGCACGTGACGGCGCCGGCGGCCCCGGTGGGACGGGAGGCACCGGGGGGACAGAGGGAACCAACAACCTCGGCGTCAACGGCGGCAACGGCACTACCGGCGCCGGCGGCACGCAAGGCGTCTTCGGCGGGGACGGCGGCGAGTCACGCGTGTTCTTCCGGGGAGGTGTTCCGCCTCACACCCTGGAACTGGCGTTCGCCGGCCCTGGCGGCGGCGGCCACCAGGGCACCGGAGGGCGGCCCGGCGGCGCGGGCGGCGGCGGCGGTGGAGGCAGCATCCTGACCAGTTCGAACGGCACACCCGGCGCGAGCGGCGCCAACGGCAACGGTGGGACGGGCGGGACGGGCGGAGCACCCGCCACCCGGCCGGGAGCAGTGTGCCCCGAAGGTTCCGCGACGACGTTCTTCGGCGGCACCGCCGGTGGCGGCGGCACGGACGGCACGGGCGGAAACAACAGGGTGACAACCGGCGCGGGCGGGCCGGGCAGCACGGCCGGCGGGGTGCCGACCGGCCCCGCCGCTCCGGTACCGGGAGTCGGTATCGGCGGTAACGGCGGCACCGGCGGGACCGGCACCACCGGTGGATCAGCAGGTGCCGGTGGAACCTCCGGCATCGACCCCACAAAGGGTGGCGCCGCCGCGGCCGCCGGTGCGGGCGCGGCAGGCGCGCCGGGCGGCAACGGCTTCGTCAGGATCACCGCGATCCTGAGCTAGGACCGCGCGACAGGCCCACCGGTCCCGCACCGCGACGATCGCGCCGCGATGCGGACCCGGTTCCGGCACCGGGGTGTGGGCGGTCGTGTTCAGCACGACCGCCCACACCCGCGCACCAGGCCCCCGGGCGGGAGATGTCTTTCGATTCAGCAACCCTCGGCCCGCACACGGAACCTTTCGCGCACAACCCGCTCCCGAGGACGCGTCCGCCAGACCGCGCTGTCGGTCACTCACGAACTCGGCCACGCCGCAGAGCGTGGGGGGGGCAGGCGTACGGGGACGGCAGGCATCCGCTCGTGCCACCAGCGGCCCCACCCCATGACCCGCCTCCCCTGTATGGCCGGGGGCGCGTACCCGCGCCCCGGCCGGCTCGTTGAAACGCAGGTGAGCACAGCACTGCCGCCAGCGGGCCGTCACCGCCCCGCGCCGGCACCCGGCCGGTACGACGCGACCGGGAAGTCGATCGCCGCCGGCGCACAGCCTGCGGCCGAAACGGCCCTGGCCCCGCCCGGCGAACCGATCTACGCGGAGCTGGCCGCCGCGTGGCGGGCGATGGACAGGACGGTGCCCGGCCAGCCCGACCCGCTCTGGGACACCCTGGTGGCGAGCGGTACGGGACGACACTCACGGGGGTGGCATCCACGTCCGTCGGGAGCGTGACCTGCGAGGCCACTACGGCTTGACGCGGGTTGTGCGTGCACGGTGCCCCGGCTGCGGCAGTGCCGTTCCCGGGTCGCCCGCCCGCTATGACCTCGACAAGCCGAACGGCCCGCCGGATGAGGTGAATTCGACGGGCCGTCACGAAGTGTGAGGCTAGTGGGAGGTGGAGCGGGCGGCGTCCTCGATGAGGTGGGTGACGGCCGCGGGGTGGGAGATCATCGCGACGTGTGAGCTGTCGACCTCCACGGTGTGGGAGCCGGCGCGCTTGGCCTCGAAGCGCTCCACGTCCGCGCCCAGGGTCTTGTCCTGGGTGGCGATCATGGCCCACGAGGGGATGGTGTGCCAGGCGGCGGCGCTGGCGGTGGAGGCGAAGGTGGCGGCGGTGACGGGCCGCTGCTCGGCCGCCATGAGGTTGGTCTCGGAAGTGGGGACGTCGGCTGCGAAGACGTCGTGGAACCGGGCGGGATCGATGTACAGGTCGGTCCCGCCGGTGCCGTCGGCGTTGGCGTACGGGACGGGCTTGAGCGCGGGCTGCAACTGCGCCTGAGTGGACCTCGCGGTCAGCGCGCCGAGGACCTCTCCCTTCTCGGGCATCAGCGCGGCGATGTAGACCAGTGCCTTGACCTGGGGGTTGCCGGCGGCGGCCTGGGTGATGACGGCGCCCCCGTAGGAGTGGCCGACGAGCACGACCGGTCCCTGGACGCTCTTGAGGACGCTGGTGAGGTAAGCGGAGTCCTCGGGCAGTCCGCGCAGCGGGTTGGCGGGGGCGATGACGGTGTAGCCGTCGTGCTGAAGGCGCTTGGCCACGCCGTTCCAGCCGGAGGCGTCCGCGAACGCGCCGTGCTCCAGCACGACGGTCGGCTTCGCCTTGGCCGGGCCGGAGTCGGCCGACGCGAGGGGGGTCAGGGTGGCCCCGAGAAGGGCTGCCCCGACTGCTGCGAGGGCCACGGTACGTACACGGACACGGCGATTACGCATGATGTTCCTTAGGGAGGAGATGACCTGGCCGGGAAGGCGGCCGGGCGTAGGGGGAAAACGGCGGGTGCGCAGCGTGGCGCGCACCGCCGTCGGTCAACGGAAGCGGCTACTCGACGGCCGGAGGGGCCGGGATGTTGCCGTGGGCCGGCTTGGAGTGCGGGCGGCAGGCGTGGGTCTGCTCGACCGACCCCGGGAGGCGGTCCGGCGGTTCGACGCGTGGCGTCACCTTGATGCCGTTGCCCGTGGCACGCGGGGCAGGGCGCCGCACCTGGGGGTGGGCCGGCTGTTCAGCCGATGTGGTGCTGGTCGAGCCAGGTGAGGGTGTGGTCGGCGAGTTCGGTCCAGCCGTGGTCGACGGTGAGGGAGTGGCCGCGGTCGTCGAAGCGGTGGTAGTCGGTGACGGCGGGGGACTTGCGGTACTGCTTGTGGGTGGAGCGGGTCAGCACGTCGGGCACGGTGTGGTCGAGCTTGCCGGACAGGAGGAGGAGCGGTCCGCGGCTCTCGTTGCGGGTGTCGACCTTGGCGGGGGAGTGCGGGGCGAAGTTGCTCAGGGCGAGTTGGAAGAGCGGCCGGGCGGGGCTGGGGATGGTCCATTCGTCGAAGAGTTCGTCGGACTCCTGCTGGGAGACGGCGTTGGCGAACGCGTAGCGGAACTGGGCGGGGTTGAGCGAGACGGCGCGCTTGGTGTTGCCGGGGTTGCGCAGGAAGGCGAAGGCGGACTTGGCCTGGGCGGGGCCGACGGCCTTGACGCCCTTGATCTGGCCGGGGCAGATCGCGACGGCGGCCTGGGCGAGGTTCTGGCCGAGGAGGTGTTGGGCGATGAAGCCGCCGACGGAGTGGCCGACGAGGACGGGCGGGGTGTCGAGGTCGCGGATGATGCGGGCGTGGTGGGCGGAGATCTCGGCGAGGCCGATTCCGCCCTGGGGGTCGGGATTCCTGCGGGCCTGGGCGACGGTGGCGGGGACGCCGGGCCATTCGGGGAGGATCGGTTCGTAGCCGGCGTCGCGGAACCGGTCGGCCCAGCCCTGCCAGCTCGTGGAGTGCAGCCAGAGGCCGTGGATGAACATGACCGGGGTGCGGTTGCTGGGCATGGCGGGGTCTCTCCTGGCGAAGGGGGGTGCGGGGGTCCGGGGTGGTGGCCGACCGGGGCACGGCGGTCCAGCCCGTGAAGTAGAAGAAGCGTTCTCTCTGCCAACTCAAGGTAGAACGTTCCTTCTGTTAGCGTCAAGCCATGACGACGAAGGACTCCAGTCCGCCGCGGGAGCGCATCCTGGCCGCGGCGATGCGGCTCTTCTACGCGCAGGGCGTGCGCGGGGTGGGCATCGACCGGCTGATCCGCGAGTCGGCGGTCGCCAACGCGACCTTCTACCGGCACTTCCCGTCCAAGGACGACGTCGAGCTCGCCTACGTCCACGAGCACGACCGGGCGTTCCGCGAAGCCGCCGCGGCCACCGGGCGCTCCCCGCGGGAGACGGTCGAGGCCCTGTTCGCGGGGATCGCGGAGCAGTTCTGCGCACCGGGTTTCCGTGGCTGCCCGCTCATCAACGCCGCCGCCGACTACCCCGACCCGCACCATCCCGTCAGCCAGGCCATCCAGGAACACATGGACTGGTTCCGCGCGCGGCTGCTGGAACTCCTCACCGCCGTCGGCCACCCGGACCCGGAGAGCGCGGCCGACACGCTGCTGATCCTGCGCCACGGTGCGATGAACCACAGCCGCTTCACCACGCCCCAGGCCGCGCGGAGCGCGCTGTCCGGGGCGGTGTCCGCCGTCCTGGAGCAGGCTCACGCGGGAGCCGGCGCGCCCCGGACTGGCCTGCCTCGACGTCGACCGCCCTCAATGCCGCGACAGGAGGCAGCCGGCCGGTTCTCGGACGATGGGTCGCCGGTCGCGACCCGGTGATGTCCGTGACTGTCGAGTTGCTCAACCGGCCCGAGGTCACACGGGTGTTCGGTGATTTCGTGCGTGCTTCACCACACCACCACCTAACCCACCCCACCCCACAAACCCCACCTGACCAGCCAAAGCACCAACGGCCCCTCGCAACCAAGCGAGGGGCCGAACGCATGCACCGACAGCAAAACGGCCGGTCAACCCGACATACTGTCGAGTTGACCGGCCGCATTGGGTCGGTTGACCTATGTGCGCGAGGGGGGAGTTGAACCCCCACGCCCTTTCGGGCACTGGAACCTGAATCCAGCGCGTCTGCCTATTCCGCCACCCGCGCATCTGGGTGATGTGGAATAGCTTAGCCCATCCGCGGGGGTGCTCCGAACCAGGTGGGAGGCGTCAGCGGGCGAGCTGCTCGACGATCCAGTCGACCAGCACGCGGGAGACGTGGCTGTGCTCGGTGTTGGCGTCGTCGAACTTCACGGCGTCCAGGTGTGCGTTCTCCAGGGCGGCGTCGGTGATCGCGGCGGCCGGGTCGACGTCCCACTTCACCGGGTCGAAGTCCAGCGCCACCGCGCTGACGGCCGGGACGAAGGTGCCGCTGCGGTACTCCTCGGAGATCTTCGCCTTGAGGGCGGTCGCGACCTTGCCGAAGGAGTCCAGGGTGCCGCCGGGGACGGCGTCCAGCGCCGGGACCTCGGTGGTGGTGCTGCGGCGCACGGTGAGGGCGAGGTGCATGCCGCCGACCGGCTGCTTCTCCCCCTTGTTCGGCTGGAAGCGGGCCGTGGCACTGGCGAACAGGGCCTGCCAGTCGAACGCCACCTCGCCCGCCGGCAGCGGGAGGCCGACGCCGTCGCGCCGACCGTTGGAGACGCCGAGCTTGCGCGGGATCTGCGGGAAGTTGCCGACCCGGTCGAGGTCGGCGAGGAACTCCTTGCGCAGCTGGCTGGAGGTGGCCACCGGGCCCTCGTACTTCGAGTTCTCGACCCACGCCCAGAGCAGCTGCTGGGCGGCGGGGCTGCGGATCAGGTCGGCCTGCTTGACACCGTCCGGGCCGGCCGGGGTGAAGCCCTCGAAGAAGTAGGCCATCTGCTGGAGGATCAGCGGGATCCAGGCGCCGTTGTGCGGGGAGTCGAAGGAGAGGTACGTCGCCGTCTCGTGGTCCACGGTCGCCGTCTCCAGCTTGGCGAGCGCGTAGCGGGTGATGATGCCACCCATGCTCACCCCACCGACGGTCAGCCGCTCGTCGCCCTTGCGCTCGGCAATGGCCCGGAGGATGGCCGCGATCGCGACCTCGGCGTTGGCCTGGATGTGGGTGTGGCGCTCCGTGAAGCCGACCAGGACGATGTCGTAGCCCGCACTGAGAAGTTGGTCGAAGAGGCCCGGCCCGCCGTCGGCGACGGTGTTGAAGTAGGCGAAGAGGCCGGGGAGGTCGCTCGGGCCGTAGTTGAAGCCGTCCGCGAAGAGGAACGGCTTGCGGAGGCCGAACTTCGGGTTGGCGTAGTAGACCGCCGCCTGCCCGGTCGCCGTCTGCCCCTCGTAGGGCGAGCCGGTCAGCTCCCACGTCACGTCGGCGGCGCGACCGGCGACCTCGCCCGACAGCGCGCTGGTGAACCAGACGCCGGGCGTGAGCGAGTTGGCGATCTCCGCCAACTCGGCCTTGCTGGGCTCCGCCTGGCCTTCACTGAGGGCCGCCGGCGCTACGTCGATACGGGGTTCTGGTGCCATGACTGTTACCGCCTCTGTTGGGTCGAACAGGGACCACTCGTGCACTGCGGGTGACTGTAACTGCACAGTTACGCACCGCATCGACAGAACACGCAGAGTGGTCGAAGTTGTTCGAGAGGGGTTGCCAGGCGATCGGAACTGACCGGTCAGGCAGGGAAGTCCCCGGCCCGGACGGAGGCGATGAAGGAGTCCCAGGAGGCGGCGGGGAAGACGAGGGCCGGGCCGTCGGGATCCTTGGAGTCACGGACGGGGACCACGTCGGGAAGGAACCCGGGGGCCACCTCGATGCACTCGCCCCCGTGATCCGCGCTGTAGCTGCTCTTCCGCCAGGCGAGAGCGACCTCGATGCAGTCGCCGCCGTTGCCGCCGCTGTAGCTGCTCTTGCGCCAGGTCAACACAGCCGCCTCCTTGGAGACTTACGCCGGAAAGCCGCCCTCACGGACGGCCGACACAAAGGCTTCCCAGGCAGAGGCAGGGAAAACAAGAGCCGGGCCGTGCGGGTCCTTGGAGTCACGCACTGGGACGGCGCCGGGCAGGGATCCGAGGGCCACCTCGATGCACTCGCCCCCATTGCCCCCGCTGTAGCTGCTCTTACACCAGGCGAGGGCAACCTCGATGCAGTTGCCCCCGTTGTTGCCGCTGTAGCTGCTCTTGCGCCAGGTCAACACAGCCGCCTCCTTGGAGACTTACGCCGGAAAGCCGCCCTCACGAACGACCGACACGAAGGCTTCCCAGGCGACGGCAGAGAAAACGAGGACCGGGCCCTGCGGGTCCTTGGAGTCACGCACTGGGACGGCGCCGGGCAGGAATCCGGGGGCCACCTCGATGCAGTTGCCGCCGTTGGTGCCGCTGTAGCTGCTCTTCCGCCAGGCGGCTGCGGCGAGCTCGTTGCTCATCATCCCTGTAACCCTCCAGCGCCTCGGCGATCAGCCGAAGCGAGTCGCTCTCTGACAGGCATTCGCCACGGAGCCGATCATAGCGACGCTGATGCCTGGCCACGTTGGCGGAATCATCGCTCAGATGCCCTCGATCGAGGCTCTCCGAGTACACCAGGCGCTGGCCGTCCGGCAGCTCCAACAACACCATAGCCGTGTCGATGAGAGTCCGCTGATTCGAGAACGGCATCACGTGAATGACGACGTTCCGAAGCTGGGCCACCTTCAAGAGGTGCTCCATCTGGCGTCTCATCACGCCGGGTCCGCCCACAACCCTGCGGATGGCGCTCTCATCGAGAATAACCAGCAACAGCGGCCCGTCGGGCAGGAGAAAGCGGCTCTGCCGACTGAGTCGAGCCCTGGTCAGCTCCTCGATCTCCTCCGAGTTGCCAGCCGCATCGCCAGCGGCGAAGAGCGCACGCGCGTACGACCAGCACTGCAACAGACCGTACATCACGCCGTCCTGGTACACCCGCATCCCGACGACGATGGCCTCCAGGTCCACGTACTCCTGGAACCAATCCGGGTGCTCGATCGACGCGTTCCAGTCGACTCGCCCGTACAGCCGCGTCAGCAGGTCGCCGGAGTTCAACAGCCGCTCGATCTCCTCGACTTCCTCGACCGACGGCTTCCGCTTACCCCCTTCGGTCCGCGAGATCACCGTCCGGTCGCAGTGCAGGAGCTTGCTCAGCTCCTCCTGCGTGTAGCCCGCCGACTCACGCGCGTAGCGGATCTCCGCGCCGAACATGATCGCGGAGCTCGCCGTCGTCCCCCGCTTGACCTTCCGCTGTGTCATCGCTGCCCCCAGTTGTGCGTCACACGTCCCACACGCCGATTTGGCGTCACCGTACCTCCGCAGCCCCGACCATTGACACCAGAACGCAATCATTTGCATGCACAGCGTGATTGCGCACTACCCTCGCGCTCCCCCATTCGCCCCCCTGAGGTGCCCCGCCATGCTCAAAATCCGTACCGCGCCCCGCCCCCGAACGTTCGCCGCGCGCCTGGACTCCCGCACCGAATCCACCCCCGTCGCCCGGCAGTTGCTCCGCGCCTACCTCGCCGCCCTCCCCACCGGCGACCGCTACCGCGACACCGCCGAACTCCTCCTCGGCGAACTCTTCGCCAACGCCGTCCAGCACACCGACGCCCCCGCCGACCGGCTCATCGAGGTCCGCTTCGCCCTCGTCCGCGACCGCCTGCGCCTCGAAGTCCACGACGCCGGCACCGGCCGCCCCTCCCTCCACACCCCCACGCCCGAGGACGAACACGGACGCGGCGTCCTCCTCGTCAACGAACTCGCCGAGAAGTGGGGTTGCTGCCCCCGCGCCGGCGGCGTCGGCAAGTTCGTCTGGGCCCTGATCGCCCCCGCACCCTCCCCCGCCACCTTCCTCACCGTCTGAACAGGCACCCACCATGCGACTCCCCCTCACCGCCCGCCACCTGTTCGACACCGGCTCCACCCCCGCCGACGCCTACGCCACCCTCGCCCGCCGCACCCGCGAGCCCCTGCGCTCAGCCCGCGCCGTCTGCATCGCCCTCGGCATCCCGGCGGCCGAAACCCAACGCCGCCTCGACGACTGCTACGACGCCCTCCTCGCCAACCCCCGCCCCGGCTCCGAGAACGACACCGGCGAACTCCTCGAAGCCCTCGGCGTCTTCGACATCCCCAAGACCCCCGACGACCGCGACCTCGCCGTCATCGAACTCTTCCTCACCGCCATCGACGCCCACGGCAGCATCCGCGCCGGCCACCAACACGGCCTCACCCGCTGGTTCACCACCGGCAACCTCACCACCGCCTACCTCTCCCTCGCCGCCACCCAGCCGCACCCCACCACCGGCGACCCCACCCACTACTGGACCACCCTCACCACCGCCGGCGAACTCCTCACCGCCACCCCCAACCCCGACCCCCGCCTCAAACCCGCCCTCACCCACTGCCGCACCCGCGCCAAGGCCGCCACGCCATGCTGACGCGCCGCCCCAACACCCACGACCCGCCAGCGCGTTACAGGAGCATCGGGCGTCGAACAGGCCGATCTCCGCCGTCCGTCCCGGCGCGGCCCCGCAACACACCGGACACACCGGACGGACACCGACACACCGAAACGGAGACGCCAGATGGCACACACCCTCGCCCCGCCGTGGGGCACGACCAGGATGCGCCCCTTCCCGGAGACCACCACGGTCCCCTCGGGCACCCCCGTCATCGACCCCGACACGCAGATCGCCGTGATCGTGGACGGCAGCGGCCGCACGGTCGAGTTCGGCGCTCACGGAACCAGCACCAGCGGCCTCACGCCCACCACGACCAGGCCCGGTGACGGGGCCGGACCGGGCGGGTCCACCGACTCGGACACCACCGAGTCCTACGACCAGGACCAGAGCGCCGGCTGATGACCCACCAACGCGGGTCGGTGCTGGTGCTGACCAACCCTCACGACGTGACCACCGACGTGGTCCTGCGCATCCTCGCGCAGCGCCGCGTTCGCGTGCTTCGCCTCGACCCCGGCACCGACCTGCACACGGGTGCCTCGCTGACCGCCGCGTACCGCACGGGCGGCCGACGGGGCACCCTGCGCACCCCGAGCCGGGAACTCGACCTGACCCACGTGCGCTCGGTCTGGGTCCGACGTCCCTCCCCTTACGAGGGACCGCCCGAACTGCACGGCCAGGACCGGCGCTTCGCCGCCACGCAGTCCCTGTGGGGTGCCGGGGGCATCCTCGCCTCCCTTCCGGGGGCGCACTACGTCAACCACCCCTGGCACAATCGGGCCGCGGAGTACAAAGCGGCGCAACTGGCCAGCGCGCAGCGGCTCGGGTTCACGCTCCCGGACACCCTGATCACGAACGACCCGGCGGAGGCGCGCGCCTTTGCTGCCCAGCACACCGGCGGGGTCGTCTACAAACCGCTGTGGAACACGTCGTACACCGTGAACGGAACGCCCCGGACGGTGTGGGTGCGCGAGGTGGAACCCCGCGAGATCACCGACGCGGTCGCCGTCTGCCCCCACCTGTTCCAGGCCACGGTGGTGAAGGCGTTCGACGCCCGGGTGACGGCCGTCGGCGACCGGCTGTTCGGGCTCCGGATCGCCAGCCCGGACCTCGACTGGCGGCGCCGGCAGAACCTGATGTCCTGCACGCCGGTCACGGTCCCCCCGCCCGTCGCGCGGTCCATCGCCGGCTACCTCGCCGACTTCCGCCTCGTGTACGGCGCATTCGACTTCGCCGTGACACCCGACGGCTCCTGGCAGTTCCTGGAGTGCAACCCGAACGGCCAATGGGCCTGGCAACCCGAGCAGGTGACGGACGCCATCGCCCAGGCCATCGCCAACCAGCTAGAGAAGGGACCCAACCCGTGAACCAGTCCACCGAGTTGCGCGCAGCCCTCGTCGACCGGCTCGCCTCGGACGGTGCGCTCACCGACCCGGCGTGGCGCGAGGCCGCCGAGGCCGTCCCGCGCGAGGCCTTCGCGGGCGCCTACTTCGAGGCCGTACCGGGCAGTTCACCGACCGGCTACCGGGCGGTGCTCGACACCTCGCCCGGGTGGCTCGCCGGGATCTACACCGACCGGACGTTGATCACCCAGCTGGACGGCCGGACCCGCCCCCGCGACGTCGACGGCGCCCCGGTCCCCGGCTCGCCCACCTCCTCGTCCACCCTCCCCTCCCTCGTCCTGCGCATGTGGCACCAGCTCGACACCAGGGCCGGGCACCGTGTCCTGGAGGTCGGCACCGGCACCGGCTATTCGACCGCCCTCGGCGCGCACCGCCTCGGGGACACCCACCTCACCAGCATCGAATACGACCCGGTGGTGGCCGAGGCCGCCGCATCCGCGCTCAAGGCCACCGGCTACGCCCCCCGGCTGATCGTCGGCGACGGCCTTCGGGGGGACCCCGACGGCGGCGACTACGACCGGCTCATCGCCACCTGCGCGGTCCGCTACCTCCCCCTGCCCTGGCTGCACCAGGTGAAGCCCGGCGGCAAGATCCTCGTCACGCTCTCCGGCTGGAGCTACGCCTCCGGCCTCGCCCTGCTCACCGTCACCAGCCCCGGCAGCGCCACCGGCCGGTTCCTGCCCGGCCACACCAGCTTCATGATCGCCCGCCCGCACGACCGGCCGCCCCGCCCGAGCCTGTCCCTGCTGCCCGGCGCCGAGCGGCCGACCCGCATCGACCCCGCGGTCATCGGCACCTGGACCGGCAGCTGGATCGCCCAACTCGCCGCCCCCTCCGCCGAACGCATGGGCGCGGACGGCCACCAGATCCTCTCCGACGTAGCCACCGGCTCCCAGGCCCGGACCACGCCGGACCCCGACGGCGGCGGATGGACCGTGATCCAACGCGGCCCACTGCCCCTCTGGGACCGGGTCGAACAGGCCGTCGAGACCTGGCGGGCAGCCGGCGAACCCCACCAGGAGGAGTTCGGCATCACCGTCTCCCCCTCCGGGCAGCGCGTCTGGATCGGCAGCGAGACCGGGCCGGGCTGGGACCTGCCGATCTGAACCCGGCCCCAGCAGCACGCTGACCAGCCCGCCACGCCGATCAGCCGGCGCCTGGCGGCCGACGGCGCCTCTACGATCCGAGGCACGTACCACCTGCGGCACGGATGCAGCAGTCCACTGCCGAAGTTGGCCGCTCCCGGAGACCAGCTGACTGTCCACCAGGAGCGGCCATGACCCTCACCGTGCCGTGGAACCCGACCGCGCTCGCCGAGTTGCGCGATTGCCTGGACCTGATGACCGCCGACACCACCGTCCCCGGCGGCGTCATCGCCCACGGCACCCACGACACCGAGCCCGGCTACCTGGCCTCCGGCGTCGTCGCCCCCGAGTGCGGCGACGCCCGACCGGGCCCGGACACGGTGTACGACGTGGCGTCGCTGACGAAGGTGCTGGCCACCTGGCCGCTGGGTTTCAGTGGCGGTCGCTGAGGCTGGTGACCAAGGCGGCCAGTCGATCCATCGCGTGGGCCACACCGAGCCCGTCCATGTAGTCGCGGACGTGCACGATCCGGCCGTTGCGGACCCGGATCACCAGGAGGCCGGGAATGCTGAAGGCCTGGCCGGTCGTGGTCACGGTCCCGGTGACGACCTGCTCGACGGTGATCACCTCGGGGTCGGTGCTCTCGTGTACGGCGACTTCGCGGATCTCCTGCGGTTGCGCCGGGCTGGCGCCCCAGGCCGCCCGGTAGCCCGCGCGGACCGCTTCGCGTCCCTCGTAGCGCGCCGGCATGCCGGGAGAGAGGAACGGGAACTCGTGGACGGCGTCGACCGTGTAGAGATCGGCCAGGTCGTCTGCGGACTTGTCGAGCATCGCCCGCTGGTAGCAGGCCAGGACCTCACGAGGGCCGGGGCTGGCGGAGGTTGTATCCGACATGGCGCTTGGGCTCCGTTCGGTCACCACGCGGCCGAGCTCTTTCGAGCGATGGGCCGGGACTTCGGGTGTGCGGATGTGGCCACGGCCTCCAAGATCCGCTTCTGAAGCCCGGCTTGGGGACCGCTTGATCGCACCCTACGTGAAGGTCGACAACGGGATCGGAGGAACGCGGCGGACGGGACGACCGCCCCGGTCGAGCGGCTCCGCACTCGGCGGCCGGCCCGAAGCCGGCGGGACAACAGGGGGACATCCGTCATCCCATCGCAGGGCCCGGGCGGGCGCCGGGCGGGAATTCACTCGCGCGCGGGCATGTCGCGGTCTACTGGTGACTCAACAGCCTTTTTTCACCGATTAGTTGGGGGATCCCCGTGTTCCGCAGTGGCGAGCCGCGCAAGTTCCACATCCCCACCGACCGTGAGACCGCCGAGGAGTGGGGCGGGCGGATCGCCGTCCTGCGCGACGCGCCGCCCGAGTGGTTCGTCCTTCTCGGGCGGATGGGCAGCGACGGCTACCTCTGCCACGTCGATCTGAACTACCACCTGAAACGCGAGTTCATCGCGATCGTCCAGACCTCCCGGCCCGTCCCCGACGGCTTCCGGGTGAAGTCCCTGACCACCCCCGGATCGCAGCTCTTCAACTTCCTCGGCAACTCCGGCCGCATCGACCCGCGCCACCACCTGGGCCCGCTCGACCCCGAATCCATCAGCGCCGGCGAGATCCGCCTGGACGGCGAGCCCGTCCCCGTCGAGATCCACCACAGCCACGGCTGCCGCAGCGCCCTGATCCCCCGCCTCCCCGGTCAGGAGGGCTACGTGATCGTCACCGCACCGAACGAGCACTGGGCGTCCGTCCTCGATCTGGCCCTTCAGCCCCCGTCGGCGTTCTGACGCTAACTCAACGCATTACCCCAAGGTGGGGTTTGGCTCAATGAACCCCACCTTCCGTGCCGAGAAGCGAACGGGGTGGCGGCGCTGAGGGCTGCCACCCCGCCGACCTTTCGACACCCCGAGGGATCACGCGGGCGGGATCGGACCGAGGAAGGTGCCGCCGGAGGCGTCGATGGTCTGGCCGGTCACCCAGCGGCCCTGCGGGCCCGCCAGGAAGCCCACCACGTCCGCAACGTCCTCCGGCTGGCCGATCCGGCCGAGTGCGGTGATCGATTCGAGCCCGGCCATCGCCTCGGGGACGCCCGTCCACTGGGACGTCATGTCGGTCAGGATCACCCCGGGGTTGACGGTGTTCACGGTGATCCCGCGCCGGCCGAGCTCGTTGGCGAGCGGTGCGGCGAGGGCCACCAGCGCCGTCTTGCTGACGGTGTAGCCGATCTGCACCGGGGAGCCGATCCGGGTGGCCGCCGAGGCCACGTTGACGATCCGCCCGCCGTCCCGCAGCAGCGGAATCGCCCGCTGGATCACGAAGATCGGCGTGCGCACGTTGATCGCCATCAACCGGTCGAACTCCTCCTCCGTGAGCTGCCCGATCGCCCCGGCCAGGTGGATGCCCGCGTTGTTGACCAGGATGTCCAGGCCGGCCCCGCCGTCCCCACCGGGCTCGCCGTGCTCCGCCAGCCCGGCGGCGAGGCCCTCGAACAGCTGGTCCAGCGCGCCGCTCTCGCCGAACCGGGCCCGCACCGCGAACGCCCGGCCGCCGGCCTTGGCGATCAGCTCCACGGTCTCCGCGGCGGCCGCCTCGTTGCCGCCGTAGTGGACCGCGACCAGCGCCCCGTCGGCGGCGAGCCGCTGTGCCACCGCCCGCCCGATCCCGCGCGAGCCGCCCGTCACCAGTGCCGTCCTGCCGTCCAGTTCGCCCACGATCGCCTCTTTCCTCGTGCCGCCCCCGGTCGGATCCGGGGCCGGTCTCCCGCCGTCACGACCCGATGCCGGACAACCCTTCATGTATGCCCGGGGCCGGAGAGCTGATGCCACCCGCCCGCACGACCACCCGCACGACCACCCGCTCAGGCCCGGAACAACGGCTCGTACGCGCCGCCCTCCTCGGCGTTGAGCAGGACGTACGCGGGCCCGAGTCCGACCGCGACCTCCCGCAGCCGGGCCAACGCCGCCGCCACGCCCGGGACTTCGAGGCCGAGCGCGGCGGCGGCCGCGTCCCGCTCCGCGTACAGGCCGGGCTCGTCCTCCAGGTACTCCTCCGCGGCCTCCGCGCTCTCCTCCACCGTCAGCCGCGGGCAGTCCCGCCACCACGGCACGGCCAGCAGCAGCCGGACCAGCTCCGGCAGCCCGACGGCCAGCACCGCCGCGCCGCCCTCCGAGTCGGCGTACAGGACGGGACGCTCCTCGCCGCCCTCCCCGCACAGGAAGAAGGTGCCGCCCGCGCCGTCCTTGGCCACCGGCTCCAGGGCCTCCCCGGAGGCGAGCACCACCTCCTCGACGTGCGGGTAGTGGTCGAGGCTGAGGTCGCCCGGCCAGGCCAGGTAGTCGAGGGCGGCGGGGTTGGCGCGGATCGCGTCGAGCAGCGGGGTCGTCGGCATGGCGGCCAGCCTAGAACTCGGCGGTGACACCCACGACGGCAGCAGATCGGGGGTGTTCGCCAGCCCTCGCCTCCGACTCGCCCCGGGTGGGGAGTTGATCTCCACGGCGCAGCCGTTGTTGGGTGGCTCCTGTTGCTCTGACCCCCAGCGGCGAAGGAATGTGACACGGTGGACGAGAAATTACCTCCGGACGAGCGGGCCGCACTGTTCGAGGCGCAGCGGCCCCGGCTGCGGGCCGTGGCGTACCGGATGCTCGGCTCGGTGAGCGAGGCCGAGGACGCCGTCCACGAGGCCTGGCTGCGCTACGACCGCACCGACGCCTCCGACGTGCAGAACCTCCCCGGCTGGCTGACCACGGTGGTCTCGCGGGTCTGCCTCAACCTGCTGCGCGGCCGGGAGCTGCGCCGCGAGGAGCCGCCGGAGGCCGAGGCGGGTGAGCCGGGCCCGACGCGCATCCCGGACCCGCTGCTGCGGCGCGAGGGGGTGGCCGACCCCGGGCAGGAGGTGCTGCTCGGGGACTCGGTGGGCCTGGCGCTGATGGTGGTACTGGAGTCGCTGGCCCCGGCCGAGCGGGTCGCCTTCGTGCTGCACGACCTGTTCGCGGTGCCGTTCGCCGAGATCGCCCCGCTGATCGAGCGGACGGCGGCCGCGACCCGCCAGCTGGCCGACCGGGCCCGCCGCCGGGTTCAGGACCAGGCACCGGCGCCCGACCCGGACCCGGGCCGTCAGCGGGCCGCCGTGGACGGCTTCTTCGCGGCCGCCCGCGCCGGCGACCTGGGCGCGCTGGTGGCCGTGCTCGCCCCGGGCGTGGTGCTGCGCTCGGACGGCGGCGCGGTGCGGTCCGGGCACCCGGTGGTGCTGGCGGGCGCGGCCGCCGTGGCCGACCAGCCGGTGCTGTGGGGCGGGCTGTCGCCGTTCGCCCGCCCGGCGCTGGTCAACGGCGCCGCGGGCGCGGTGGCGATCGGGGAGGGCGGGCGTCCGCTGTCGGTCATGGCGTTCACCGTGGTGGACGGCGCGATCGCGGCGATCGAGGTGCTCACCGATCCGGAGCGGCTGGCGGCGCTGGACCTCTCGGCGTTCCGCGGCTGAACGCGGCGGGCGACGGTCCGCGGCTGAACCTGGCGGGCGAGATTCCGCGGCTGAACCTGGCGGGCGAGGTTCCGCGACTGAACGCGGCGGGCGAGAGGGAGGCCGACCGCCCTCTCACCCGCCCGCGCCGGTCGGCGCCGCGCGTCCCCGGGACGCGCCGTCACCAGCCCTGCGCGACGGCCCAGTCGGCGAGGTGGCGGGCGCAGGCGTCGACCGACTCGCGCCAGGTGTGGCTCGCGCCCTCGCCGGCCTCGTCGCTGACGTGCTTGACCAGGCGCACCGGCACCCCGAAGCGGTGGGCGACGGCGGCGACGGCGTAGCCCTCCATGTCGACCAGGTCGGCGTGCTCGGCGAGCCGGTCGCGGGCCGCCGGGTCGGAGACGAAGAGGTCGCCGGTGGCCAGCACCGGCCCGTCGCCCTTGCCGACCACCAGCGGGGCGCCGTAGCTGCGGCCGGTGAGCGCCAGCAGGGCCGGGGTGTCGAGGTCGTGCTGGATGACCTGGACGACGTGGTGGGTGCCCTCCCAGCCGGGGCGCAGCGCGCCGGCCGTGCCGAGGTTGATCACCTCGGACGGCTTCTCGCCCTGGGCGAGGACGGTGGCCAGCGCGGCGGTGGCGTTGATCTTCCCTATTCCGGTGAGCAGGACGGGCAGCCGGTCGTCGAGGTGGGCGGCTTCCTCGCGCACGGCGACGACGAGCAGCGGGCGGTCGGGCGTGATCGTTCCAAGCAGGCGCATGCCGCCCATCGTACGGAGGGTGTCCGCCGAAACCGGGTGCACCGACCGAGCCGGGGCCGGTGGCGTCACGGCGGGACCGCCCCCGCCGCCGGCCTTGGGGTCCGTCCTCGGCTCCCCGCGCGCCGACGCGGCAACCGGACCTCGCCGTTCCGGCCTGTCCGAGGAACCGCATAGGGTGCATCCCGCGTCGGACGGTTCACCGCCGGCCGCCGGGCGGCGGGGCCCCGGAGGCGTGCGGGACCCGTGCGCGGCACGCGCGGGGCAAGCTCAAGATCGGCGCAATTCGGGTGTGGCCACGGGGAGTCACGGCCATACTGCTGGCATCGGCCGGGCCCCGGACAGCGGGCCCGACCCCTGGGGAGGATGAGGCGGGTGGCAACACCAGTAGGTAACGGCGCACCGGGCGCCGTGGTCCCGGCACGGCCGAGCGGCCCGCCGGGCACGGCGCCGGCCGTGCCGGGCGTCCGGGGCGTCCCGGCGTCCGGACCCGGCGCCGCGCCGGCCCGGCGGCCGTCGGCCGGGCCCGCGCCGCGCGGCCTGTCCGGCCTGCGGGCCCGGCTGGCGAACGCCACCCGGACGGCGCCGGGCCGGCTGCGACTGGCCGGGGCGGTGCTCGCGGTGCTGACCGTGGCCTTCGGCGCGCTGACCGCCTGGCAGTTGGAGAGCAAGGCGGAGGCCGCCGACCGGGTGGTCCAACACAGCCAGCCGCTGAGCAAGGACGCGGCCGACATCCACCGCCTGCTGGCCCGCGCCGACACCACTGCGGCCACCGGCTTCCTGCTCGCCGGGGCGGAGACGAAGACCGTGCGCGGCGACTACGAGGACGATCTGGCCTCGGCCACCGACCTGATCACCAAGGCCGCCGCGCAGACCACCATCGGCTCCCCCGCGTACCAGAAGCTCACCGAGCTGAGCAAGCAACTCCCCGTCTACGCCGGCCTGGTGGAGACCGCGCGGGCGAACAACCGGCTGGGCCTGCCGCTCGGCGGCGCCTACCTGCGGTACGCCTCCGAGCAGATGCAGGGCACCCTGCTGCCGCGCGCCGCCGAGCTGACCGCCATCGAGAACGACGAGCTGGACAAGGACTACGCCGAGGCGAAGTCCAGCCCGTGGGCCGCGTACGGCCTGGGGGTGCTCACCCTCGGCGCGCTGGTCTGGGTGCAGCTGACGCTGTTCCGCCGCACCAATCGGGTGTTCAACCCCGGCCTGCTCGGGGCCACCGCCGCCGTCCTGGCCGGGGCGCTCTGGCTGGCCGTCACCGGCCTGACCACCAACGCCGCGCTCCAGCAGAGCTGGAAGCAGGGCGCGCAGCCGCTGCGGGCCCTCAACACCGCCCGGGTGCAGGTGCTTTCCGCCCGGCTGGCGGAGAACCTGAACCTCGTCGCCCGCGGCTCCACCACCGCGTACGCGGACCAGTGGACGACGATCACCCGGCAGCTCGCCGGGGGCGAGCCCGCGAACGTCCCGATGGAGCAGCACTCCGGCTCGCTGCGCCAGGCCCTCGACCTGGCCCCCGCGGACGCCCGGCAGCAGATCGGCGAGGCCGACCGGCAGTACGGGACGTGGCGCACCCGGCACGACGCGGCGCACGCCCTGGAGACCCAGCAGGCCGACTACCAGGGCGCGCTGCAGGCGACCGTGACGGCGGACCCGGCCGCCGAGGCGAACACCGCGGACGGCGCCTTCAAGGCCACCGACAAGGCGCTCGACCAGGCCGCCACCACCGAACAGGACCACTTCGAGCGCTCCGCCAGGGGCACCGAGGGCGACCTCCGGCTCGCCGCCCTCGCGGCCGCGCTGCTCGGCGTGGTGGCCGCGGCCGCCGCGCTGCGCGGCCTGGGCCGCCGACTGGCCGAGTACCGGTAGAGGGGGAACGGACACATGCGCAGGAGAACCGCAGGCACCAGGTCGGCCGTCGTGCTGGCGCTGCTGGCCGCCGGCGCGGCCGTGCTCGGCGGGGGCGGGCCGTCCGGCGCCGCGCCCGCGTCCGCCACGGGCGCACCGCAGGCCGTCCGGTCGACCGGGCAGGAACAGGCCGGGCAGGACCAGGCCGAGTCCTGCGACCTGACCAGCACCGTGCCGCCGAGCACCGTGGACGGCCCGGCGGTGAAGGCCATCAAGGCCAAGGGCACCCTGATCATCGGCGTGGACCAGAACAGCTACCGCTGGGGCGCCCGCAACCCGAACACCGGTGAGCTCGAAGGCTTCGACATCGACCTCGCGAGGGCGATCGGCGCGGCCGTCATGGGCGACCCGGCCAAGGTGGTGCTCAAGCCGGTGTCGACCGCCGGCCGGGTCGACGCCCTCACGGGCAACCAGGTCGACCTGATCGTCCGCACCATGACGATCAGCTGCGCCAACCTGAAGAAGGTCGCCTTCTCCCGGTCGTACTTCAACATCAAGCAGCGGGTCCTGGTGCCCCGGTCGTCCACGGCCAGGAACCTCGACGAGGCGATCAGCGGCAGGACGGTCTGCGCCGCGGACGGCTCGGTGGCCAAGGACGTGCTGAACGCGAAGAAGAGCGCCAAGCAGCTCGTCCTGGTGACCAACCAGCTCGACTGCCTGGTCCGCATGCAGCTCGGCAAGGTCGACGCCACCATGACCGACGACGAACTGGCGGTCGGCCAGGCCGCGCAGGACCAGACGGTGAAGGTGGTGGACGGCTTCGAACAGCCGGAGACGATCGGTGTCGCGATGCGCCAGAACAGCACCGACCTCACCGCCCGGGTCAACCAGGTGATCTCCGACTACTACGCGGACAAGGACAAGGGCTGGCAGAAGTCGTTCGAGCAGTGGGTCCAGCCCTACCTGCCCGAGAACTCCAAGGACCCCGGCCTGTACTGGCCGGCCCGCTGACGCACCGGGCGGCGCACGGGCGTCAGCAGGCCGTTGACGCGGTCTTGACGCCCACCGCCCGCTCCGCCCGAACGGCCACCGGCTAGGGTTCGGGACGATCACCACGGGGAGACCGGTGGTGGGCACGGGGGATGTCGTGGGATCGCACGTCAGGTACGTCGGGATCGCACGCGAGGAAGGAAGGACACGGCGTTGGCGGCTTCGGCTGGCCCGGTACTGAGCCGGGAGGAGGTGGACCGCGCGCTGGCGCGCCTCGGCGCGGAGCGGGACGCGGTCGAGTCGGCGCTGCTCGCCCTCCAGGACCATCCGGGCCTGCGACTGCTCGACGGCGCCGAACTGGCCGGGCGCACGTTGGAGCGCTGGTCCGTCGCCGGGAAGGGCCTGCCGCTGCTCTGGGCGCTGTTCGACCGCTACGCGGAGGCACTGGCCTCGGCGCGCGCGGTACGGGCCCGCAAGGCCAAGCCCGGCGCGCCCGAACTCGCCGAGCTGAGCGAACTGCTCACCGGCGACGCGGTGACCGTCCCCGGCGGCGCGCTGCCGGACGGCCCGCAGCTGCTCGGCGCGCCCGCCCGGCTGGTCGAGCGGATCAGCCTGGACACGCTGATGACCCGGATGAACTCCTGGTACGCCACCGTGCTGGAGGTGGTCAGCGCCGCCGACGCGGTCTGGTCGGCGCTGCCGGCCCGGATCGACCTGCTGCTGGCCGAACTCCACCGGGTGGGCAACCTCGCCGCCTCGCTCGGCGTGCGGGCCGGCGGCCACCCGCTCGCCGACGACCTGGCCGGGCTGGACGCCGACCTCACCGGGCTGCGCGCCGAGGTGCGCGAGGACCCGCTGGCGCTGTGGCGCCCGGCCCGGGTGCCCGCCCAGCGCGGCACCGTGCCGGAGGGCGGCGCCTTCGCCACCCCCGCCGGGGTGGTGGACACCGAGCGGTTCGACCGGGCCGGGCGGGCGCTGGACGGCGTCCGGCTGGAACTGGAGAACCTGCTGCGGCTGCGCGACGACGCCGAGGAGCGCCTCCAGGGCGTCGGCGACCTGCTCCAGCGGGCCGACGCCACCCTGGCCGAGGCCCGCCGGGCGCGCGGCGAGGTGCTGGCGAAGATAGCCTCCAGCGACGTCCCGGCGGTGCCCGGGCCGACCTCGGCGCTGCGCGAACGGATCGTGACGGCACTGGAGTTGCGCCAGGGCGGGCAGTGGGGCCGGCTGGCGCCGCTGCTGGACACGCTGGAGGACGCCGCCGCCAAGGAGCTGGCCCGGGCCCGGCAGTCGCTCACCGAGGTGACCCAGCCGCTGGCCGTCCGCGCCGAACTGCGCGGCCGGCTGGACGCGTACAAGGCGATGGCCGCCCGGCTGCGGGTCTCCGAGGACCCTGAAGTGATCGAGCGGTACGAGAAGGCGCGCTGGCTGCTGTGGAGCGCGCCCTGCGACCTGCGGGCGGCGGCCGCCGCGGTGGCCCGCTTCCAGCAGTCGCTGCGGCCGGCGCAGGCCGAGGCCGCACAGGAGACGACCGGCCAGACGCCGGTCGACGGACAGGTCCAGGGGGGCTGAGGTTGATGGGCGGGACGTGCGTACGGCCGGAGTGCTCCGGCAACGGCAGGATCGACGCGGACGGCTACTGCGACGAGTGCGGGCTCGCCCCGGCCGCGGTGTCCTCCAAGGCTTCCGGGGCTTCCGGGGCCTCCAAGGCCACCGGGGCGCCGGCCGCCGGCCCCGGCGCGCCCTGCCCGAGGGACTGCTCCGGCACCATCGACGCCGACGGCTACTGCGACGAGTGCGGCCTCACCCCGCCCGGCGGCGACACCGGCGTCACCCAGCCCTACGTCCCGTCCTCCCGGCTCTCCACCGACTCGGCGCGCAGCGGCTCGATCCGCTCGACCCGCACCGGCTCGGCCCGCTCGATGTCCGGCCGCTCCCGCTCGCACCGCTCGACCCGCACCGGCAGCAGCCGCTCGGTCTCGGTGCGCAGCACCCGCGGCAGCGTCAGCGCGGGCACCCGCAACCGGCTGGGCGCCGGCCTGGTGACGGTGCCGACCGTCGAGACGGCCGATCCGTCGCTGGCGGTGCTGGAGAACCCGGAGGTCCCGGAGCGCAAGCGGTTCTGCTCCAAGTGCGAGACCCCGGTGGGCCGGGAGAAGAACGGCCGGCCGGGCCGCCCGGACGGCTTCTGCACCAAGTGCGGCACGCCGTACTCGTTCACGCCCAAGCTGCGCCGCGGCGACCTGGTCGGCGGGCAGTACGAGGTGGTGGGCTGCCTGGCGCACGGCGGCCTCGGCTGGATCTACCTGGCGATCGACCGGCGGGTCAACGACAAGTGGGTGGTCCTGAAGGGCCTGCTGGACACCGGGGACGAGGACGCGCTCGCCGTGGCCGTCGCCGAGCGCCGCTTCCTGGCCGAGGTGGACCACCCGAACATCGTCCGGATCATCAACTTCGCCGAGCACCTGGACCTCGGCTCCGGCTCCACCGACGGCTACATCGTGATGGAGTACGTCGGCGGCAAGTCGCTCAAGGACATCGCCAACGACCGCCGCACCCCGGACGGCCGGCGCGAGCCGCTGCCCGTCGAGCAGGCGATCGCGTACGCGCTGGAGGCACTGCCCGCGCTCGGGTACCTGCACAGCCGGGGCCTGATCTACTGCGACTTCAAGATCGACAACGTGATCCAGAGCGGCGACGCGCTCAAGATCATCGACATGGGCGCCGTCTGCCGCCTCGACCACGACGGCCCGATCTACGGCACCGTCGGCTACCAGGCCCCGGAGATCGCCACCCACGGCCCCTCCCCCGCCTCCGACCTCTACACCGTGGCCCGCACCCTCGCGGTGCTCACCTTCGATTTCCAGGGCTACAGCACCACCTACCGGGACACCCTGCCCGGCCCCGAGGACGTCGAGGTCTTCGCCCGCTACGAGTCGTACTACCGCTTCCTGGTCCGCGCCACCGACCCGGACCCGGCCCGCCGGTTCTCCTCCGCCGACGAGATGGCCGACCAGCTCACCGGCGTGCTGCGCGAGATCCTCGCCCTCCAGGACGGCCGGGCCCGGCCCGCCCTGTCCACCCTCTTCGGCCCCGAACTACGCGTCGTGGACACCGAGTTGGTCATGCCCACCGAGCAGCCCGGACAGCTCCTGGTGACCGCCCTCGACCCGGCCGCCGCCGCCCTGGCGCTGCCCGTCCCGCGCGTCGACCCCGGCGACCCCAACGCCGGCTTCCTCGCCACCCTGCTCGCCACCGACCCCGAGGAGGCGCTCGCCGCCCTGGCCGGCGCGCCCGCCCTCTCCATCGAACGGCGGCTGCGCGAACTGCGCGCCCACCTCGAACTCGGCCGCCGCGCCGCCGCCGAGGAGGCCCTCGACGCCCTGGAGCGGGAGTACCCGGACGACTGGCGGGTCGTCTGGTACCGCGGCCTGGTCGCCCTGGTCGGCGCCGCGCACGGCCCGGACGGCCCGGACGGCCCTGGCAGCTCGATCGCCCTCGTCGGCGCCGCGCACGGGCCGGACGGCCCGGCCTCGCCCGACGAGGCCGGGCTGCGCGCCGCCGCCGAGGCCTTCGACGCGGTCTACGACGCCTTCCCCGGCGAGGCCGCCCCCAAGCTGGCCCTCGCCATCTGCGCCGAGCTCCTCGGCGACGGCGGCGACGCCGCCGAGTTCTACCGACTGGTCTGGACCACCGACCCGGCCTACCTCAGCGCCGCCTTCGGGCTCGCCCGGGTCCGGCTGGCCGAGGACGACCGGCCCGGTGCCGTCCGCGTCCTGGAGTCCGTCCCGGCCACCTCCAACCAGTACACCGCCGCCCGGATCGCGGCCGTCCGCGCCCGGCTGCGCGAACGGCCCGCCACCGACCCGCTCGCCGCCGACCTCGGCGCCAGCTCCGACCAGCTGACCGCGCTGCGCCTGGACGACCGCCGCCGCGAGGAACTGGCCGTCGAACTGCTCGGCGCCGCCCTCGGCTGGGTCACCGCGGGCTCGACCGGCGCCCAGCAGGGCGGCGGCACCACGGTGCTGGGACGACCTGCGGTGGAGCGGGAACTGCGCTTCGCCCTGGAACAGTCCTACCGGGTACTCGCCCGGTTGGCCGACCGGGCCGAGACCAGGATCGAGATGGTGGAGCGGGCCAACCGCGCCCGCCCCAGGACGTGGGTGTAGCCGATGCCGCAGCAGACCGTGTGCCCGAGCTGTTCCGAACCGCTGGAGCCGGAGGACGCCTACTGCGGCGCCTGCGGCGCCAGCCGGGACGGCCGGACCGCCCCGGGCGCGATGCCCGCGAACTGGGCCACCGGCCGGGCCGAGGGCGTCCCGCCCCAGCACGGGCCGGTCTGCGCGCACTGCGGGCTGCCGCAGGTCACCGCGGACGGCTACTGCGAGGCGTGCGGCGGCGCCCAGCCGCGCCCGCGCGACCACATGGAGAAGTCCCTCGCGGGCGTCGCCGGGGTCAGCGACCGCGGCGTGCGCCACCACCGCAACGAGGACTCCTTCACCATCGCCGCCACCTCGCTGCCCGGCGGCGAGCCGGTCGTGGTCGCCGTGGTCTGCGACGGCGTCTCCTCCTCCGACCGGCCGGACGAGGCCTCCGAGACCGCCGTCGACGCCGCCTCCGAGTCGCTGCTGAGCGCCCTGGAGGCGGGCCGCGAACCCACCGCCGCCATGCGCCAGGCCATCGCCGACGCCGCCGGGGCCGTCGCCGACCTCGCCCAGGCCGGCCCCGGGCCCGCCCGGCCCGACCTCAACGCGCCCGCCTGCACCTACGTCAGCGCCATAGCCTCCGGCGGCCGGATCACCATCGGCTGGGTCGGCGACACCCGCGCCTACTGGATCCCGGACGACCGCGCCGGCGCCGAGCCCTTCCGGCTCACCCAGGACGACTCCTGGGCGGCCCGGATGGTCGAGGCCGGGCTGATGAGCGAGGCCGAGGCGTACGCCGACCCGCGCGCCCACGCGATCACCGGGTGGCTCGGCGCCGACGCCGAGGAGGTCGTCCCGCACACCCTCGACTTCACGCCGCACGTCCCCGGGGTGCTGCTGATCTGCACCGACGGGCTGTGGAACTACGCCGAGGCCGCCACCGACCTGGCGTACTTCGTCCGGCCGGACGCCCGCACCGAACCGCTCGCGGCGGCACAGACCCTGGTGAAGTTCGCGATCGCCGCCGGCGGCCACGACAACATCACCGTCGCCGTCCTGCCGATCGACCCGCCGGCCGCGGGCGTCGGTGCCGATGTCGATGCCGAGGACCAGGGCGAGGACGAGGACGACCCCCGGACCGCCACCGCGCTCGACCTGCCGCTGATCACCGCGGCGGGTGCCAGGCGCGCCGCCGAGGAGGACGAGGACTACGAGCCGACCCTGCCGGACCTCCCGGTGATCGGCTCCCCCGCCGCCCCGCTGCCCCCCGCCGCCCCGCCGGCGTCCCCCGCACCGCCCACCGCTCCCGCCGCACCCACCGTCCCCCCGCAGCCGCCGCACCCGCCGACGGCCTGACCGGACGCCGCCCGCCCGGGGCCGACCCCGGCGGTCACCCGGTCCGCCGGCCCGCCCCCGACGCGGCCGGCCCCCACCGACCGATCCGTACCGACGACCCTTCCGACGGGAGCCACCGGCCCATGGCAACACTGGCGAAGCCGAACCTGCCCAGGTTCGACGTGGAGATCTTCCAGAACGAGTACCTTGCCGACGGCGCCCGCGAGGTCAACGCCATCGTCACGGTCACCGCGACCGGCGGCGGCACCTCCGGCGGCCGCCCGCTCGGCATCGCCGACGCGGGCGGCCCGCAGAGCGCCGACACCGCCGCGGCCGTGGTGATCCTGGTGGACTGCTCGGGCTCGATGGACTACCCCAAGACCAAGATCAACGGCGCCCGCGAGGCCACCGCCGCCGCCATCGACGCGCTGCGCGACGGCACCGCCTTCGCCGTGGTCGCCGGCACCCACGAGGCCCGCGACATCTACCCCGGCGACGGCACCCTCGCCACCGCCTCCGCCACCACCCGCGGCCACGCCAAGGAGTCCCTGCGCCGCCTCACCGCCGCCGGCGGCACCGCGATGGGCACCTGGCTGGCCAAGGCCGACAAGCTCTTCCTGACCCGCCGCGACATCGCCATCCGGCACGCCGTCCTGCTCACCGACGGCAACAACGAGCACGAGTCGGCGGTCGACCTGGAACGCGCCATCGAGCGGGTCACCGGACACTTCACCGCCGACTGCCGCGGCGTCGGCACCGACTGGCGGATCGACGAGCTGCGCAAGATCTCCTCGGCGCTGCTCGGCACCGTCGACATCGTCGCCGAACCCTCCGGCCTGGCCGAGGACTTCCGCTCGATGATGGCCGGCGCCATGGGCAAGCAGGTCGCCGACGTCGCGCTGCGGATCTGGACCCCGGCCAACGCCGCGGTCAAGTTCGTCAAGCAGGTCGCCCCCGCGGTCGAGGACCTCACCGCCCGGCGCGCCGAGGCCGGCCCCCGGGCCGGCGACTACCCCACCGGCTCCTGGGGCGACGAGAGCCGCGACTACCACGTCTGCGTCGAGGTCCCGGCCGCCTCCATCGGCAACGAGATGCTCGCCGCCCGGATCAGCCTGGTGCTGCCCCCGCAGGTCGGCAGCGGCACCCCCGAGGTGCTCTCCCAGGGCCTGGTCAAGGCGGTGTGGACCGACGACCTGGCCTCCTCCACCCGGATCAGCCCGCAGGTCGCCCACTACACCGGGCAGGCCGAGCTGGCCTCCTCCATCCAGGAGGGCCTGGAGGCCCACCGGGCCGGGGACGTCGACACCGCCACGTCCAAGCTGGGCGCCGCCGTCCGGATCGCGCACGCGACCGGCAACGAGGGCACCTACAAACTGCTGCAGAAGGTGGTGGACGTGGTGGACCCGAAGGAGGGTACGGTTCGGTTCCGTAAGAACGTGAGCGAGGCCGACTCGATGACCCTTGAGACCCGGTCGACCAAGACGGTGCGTGTGAAGAAGTGACCGCTGAAGACGTGACCGGGCCGACGACCCGGTGCGACGCCGCCCCAAGCCGGCTCGATGTGAGGGGGAACTGATGCCGATCTGCCCGAGGGGCCACGAGTCGCAGGCCGAGGACTGGTGCGACTTCTGCGGCTTCCCGATGACTCCGCCGGCCCCTACGCCGCCCGGAGCCCACCCGGGAGCCCACGGGGCCCACGGGGCCCACCCGGGGGCGTACGGCTCCCACCCGGTGCCCGGGGCACCCGCCTCGCCCGAGGCACCCGACTCGTTCGAGCAGTCCAAGCACCCGGACCACCGCGGCACGCCCTACGGCGCGCCGCTGTCGCCTCCGCCGATGCCGCCGGGGAGCGTTCCGCCGCAGCCCGGCGCGATGCCGCCGCCACCGGCCCAGGGCCACCCCAACCTGACCGAGGGCCTGACGGTCTGCCCGATCTGCCGCAGCCCGCAGACCGGACGGTTCTGCGAGGAGTGCGGGTACGACTACGAGCTCTCCACCCCCTCGCGCCGCCAGCCGCCGCTGAACATCCCGGCGGCGTACGGCGGCGCGCCGGCCGCCCAGCCGCCGTACGGCCAACCGCCGTACGGCCAACCGCCCCTCCCGCAGCAGCCGCAGCCGCAGCACACCCAGCACCCGCAGCAGGCCCCCGCGCCCGCGCACACCTACGGCTACCCTCCCTCCCCGCCCGCCAACGGGCAGGAGGGGCCCACGCCGGAGGGCGCGTTCCCCGAGGCCCCCGTCCGCGAGGACTCCGGCCCGGTGTACGCCGAGCCCCCCGGCCCGAACAACCGCGGCGGCGACTTCGGCACCTCGTTCCACCTCGCCCCGCCGCATCAGCAGCAGCCGCCGCAGCAACCCCAGCAGCCGCAGCCGGCGGCCGCCCCCGCGGAGCCGCTCCGGGCCAACTGGATCGCGGTGGTCTCGGCCGACCGCGAGTACTTCACCGAGATGATGGCCCGCAGCGGCCCCGAGGCGGCCGGCCTGTTCTTCCCGCCGTACTGCCCCGAGCGGCGCATCCCGCTGACCGGCCGCGGCCAGCTGCGGATCGGGCGGCGCAGCCAGCACCGCGGCACCGTGCCGGAGATCGACCTGTCGGTGCCGCCGGAGGACCCGGGCGCCTCGCACCAGCACGCGATGCTCGCCGAACAGGCGGACGGCAGCTGGGTCCTGGTGGACCAGGACTCGACCAACGGCACCACCGTGAACGGCGGCGCGGAGCCGATCGCCCCGCACACCGCCGTGCCGCTGAACGACGGCGACCGGATCCACATCGGAGCCTGGACGACGATCACGGTGCACCGCGCCTGAAAGGCCGTCGGCAATAACTCCGGCCGGGCCGGGCGGAATTCAACTTCCGCCCGGCCCGGCTTGTTCCCGATTCCTCAAACGATCCACAAATTCGTCGCCACCGACGTGCACAGGGACCTTCGCAAGCCCTAGGCTCAGGCCACATGACTGCAGCTATATCCGCCGACGGAATCCGTCAGCGGTACGGGGACGTGCAGGCCGTCGACGGGGTGTCCCTCACCGTCGAGGCCGGCGAATTCTATGGAATCCTGGGCCCCAACGGCGCCGGGAAGACCACCACGATGGAGATCCTGGAAGGCGTCCGCAAGCCGGACGAGGGCCGGGTCGAGCTGCTGGGGCTGGCGCCCTGGCCGCGCAATCCGAAACTGCTGCCGCGCATCGGCGTGCAGTTCCAGGCATCCGCCTTCTTCCGGAAACTGACGGCCCGGGAGACCATCCGCACCTTCGCGTCGTTCTACGGGGTCGGCCCCAAGCGGGCCGACGCGATGCTGGAGCGGGTCGGCCTGACCGACAAGGCCGACGTCATGACCGACCAGATGTCGGGCGGTCAGGCGCAGCGCCTGTCGATCGCCTGCGCGCTGGCCCACGACCCGGAGATCGTCTTCCTGGACGAGCCCACCACCGGCCTCGACCCGCAGGCCCGGCGCAACCTCTGGGACCTCCTGCGGGACATCAACGGCGAGGGCCGCACGGTCGTCCTGACCACCCACTACCTGGACGAGGCCGAGGTCCTCTGCGACCGGGTCTCGATCATGGACCACGGGAAGATCCTGCACACCGGCGCCCCGGCGACGCTGATCCGCGAGATCGACGACACCGTCCGGATCAGCGTCGCGTCCGGCCAGCTGTCCGTCGAGCGCGCCCGTGACCTGCTCACCGCGGCCGGCGCCGACGTCGCCGCCCTGGAGGACGACAGCGTCTCGCTCTCCGTCTCCACCCGTCTCCCGGGCCCGGTCCTGAGCGTCCTGGCCGAGCAGAACGCGCTGCGCGGCCTCGAAGTGCGCGGCGCCACCCTGGAGGACGTCTTCCTCCAGCTGACCGGACGGGAGTACCGCGCATGACCGCCAGCACGTCCACCGAGCCGAAGACCCCCGCCCGGCGCGACGGGTCGAGCGGCGGCGCGAACGCCGAGCGGGAGCGGGTCAGCGCGTTCTGGAGCCTGTCCCGCGCGATGCTGCTCGGCATGAAGCGCGACCGCACCGCGACCTTCTTCATCCTGCTCTTCCCGCTGGTGTTCCTGGTGTTCTTCGGCACCGTGGGCAAGGGCTCCGGCAGCCCGCACGCCAAGGTGGCGCAGGTCGGCGCGGTGAAGCTGTTCGACTCGATCCAGGGCGAGGGCCGGGTCGACCTGGACAAGGTCCTCACCATCACCAGGACCGACGACGCGGCCGCCACACTGGAGAAGGTCCGCAAGGGCGACTTCGACGCGATGATCGAGCAGGGCCCGGACGGCAAGGTCGAGCTGCGCTTCAGCGCCGCCGACACGGTCCGCGCCGGCGCGCTCCAGGGCATCGTCAACTCGGTGGTCCAGAGCGCCAACCAGGCCGCCACCGGCCAGAAGCCGGCCTACGTGCTGGACGCCCAGCAGGTCGAGGACCAGTCGCTCAAGCCGATCCAGTTCCTCACCCCCGGCCTGCTCGGCTGGGCCGTCGCCACCGGCGCGGTGTTCGGTGCCGCGCTGACCCTGGTCGGGTGGCGCAAGAGCAAGGTGCTGCGCCGGCTGCGGCTGGCCCCGGTGAGTGCGGGCACGGTCATCAGCTCCAGGATCCTGGTCTCGCTGCTGACCTCGCTCCTCCAGACCACCGTCTTCCTGACGGTCGCCACCAACTTCTTCGGGCTCAAGCTCACCGGCAACTGGTGGCTGGTCATCCCGCTGGTGGCCTGCGCGACGCTCGCCTTCATGTCGATCGGCCTGCTGGCCGGTTCGGTCGCCAAGACCGAGGAGGCGGCCAACGGCATCTCGCAGATCATCGTGCTGCCGATGTCCTTCCTGTCCGGCGCGTTCATCCCGCTGGACAGCGCGCCCGGCTGGCTGGAGACCATCTCCAAGGTCATGCCGCTGCGCTACCTGGTGACGGCCGCCCAGTCGGTGCTGACCCGCGGCGGCGGCGTCATGGACGCCCTGCCCACCATGGGCGGGCTGCTGCTCTTCGCGGCCGTGCTGACCGGCGTCGCCTGGAAGCTGTTCAAGTGGGAGGACGTGTGACCGCCGCCCCGGTCGCCTGAGCCCCGACACACGCCCTGCGGGGTCGTACGCCTTTGGTCCCGGTGTACGACCCCGTCGGCGTCTGCGACCATGGTCGGGTGAAAGAGATCCGGCGAGGAACGTTCAGCGAGGAGACCTTCTTCGACCAGGTCGGCGGCGAACCGACCTTCCGGCGACTGGTCCACCGGTTCTACCAGGGCGTCGCCGAGGACGAGTTGCTCCGGCCGATGTACCCCGAGGAGGACCTCGGCCCGGCCGAGGAGCGGATGGCCCTGTTCCTGATGCAGTACTGGGGCGGCCCGCGCACCTACAGCGAGCAGCGCGGCCACCCCCGGCTGCGGATGCGGCACGTGCCGTTCAAGGTCGACCGCGCCGCGCACGACGCCTGGCTCAGGAACATGCGGGCCGCCGTGGACGACCTGGCCCTGCCGGCCGAGGCCGAGCAGCAGCTCTGGGACTACCTCACCTACGCCGCCGCCTCGATGATCAACACCCCGGGCTGAGCCCCGGGCCGGGCCCGGTCACCGGATCGGGCTGAGCCCCGGGCCGGGTCACCGGAGCGCGCTGAGCCCCAGCCCCGCGCCGGGCGCGGCCGCCGTCCGGACCGCCACCGAACCGGCCGGGGCGCTCAGCCGCAGCCAGCCGCCCGCCCGGTGCACGGTGAGCGGGGCCCCGGGCTTCAGGAAGCCGATCACGTACGCCGCGTGCACCGCCCGCAGCGGCAGCTCCGGCAGCACGGAGACCGGGCGGGACCAGATCTCGTCGGCCAGCGCGTCCAGCACCGCACGGCCGCGGTGGTGCGCCGGGACCGCCTCGCTGCGCTCACGGAACTCCCGCACCCCGGCCATCAGTTCCGGGTACACCTCGGCCGCCGGCGGCGCCCCGACCGGCCGCCAGCCGGTGCGCGGCGGCAGCAGCCCGGCCCAGGCCGGTCCGGTCACCGGGGCGGGCAGCTCGACGGCACCCGTCCCGGCGTCCACGCCGTCCAGCAGCTGGCCCGCCGAGACCGTCAGATCGGTCGGCTCGGCCGGCCCGGTCAGCCGGGCGGTGCGGATCGCCAGCGCGCCCGAACCGCCCAGCGGCAGCCGGCCGAAGACCGCCAGCACGCCGTCCTCCCCGGCCGGGGCCACCGCCTGCAACCGGACGGCCGCCGCCTTGTCGAAGCGCAGCAGGCGCAGCAGGAACGCGGAGAGGTCGGCGGCCTCCCCGGCGTCGGTGAGGGCGAGGCGGGCGGTGATGGTCAACGCGGGTCAGCTCGAATCGTCGGAGGTGGGTGCTCAGGCGGCGACTACGGCGGGCTCCTCGTCCATGAAGCGGGACAGGAACTCCCGCTCCACGGGCGAGATCCGGCGCGGCCGGCCCTCCGCCAGGTCGTAGGGCACGACCACGGTGGACGCCTGGACGTACACCGTCTCGGTGCCGTCCTCGGCGACGTCCTTGATCTCGTAGGACACGGTCAGCGAGGCGCCGCCGATGCGGGTCACCCTGGTCTCGACGGTGACCGGCTCCGGCCGGTGCACCAGCGGGCGCTTGTAGTCGATCTCGTGGCGGGCCACCACCGAGCCGCCCGCGAACTCCCCCGCCCCGGCCTCGGCGGCCTGGGTGAACATGAAGTCGATCCGGGCCTCCTCCAGGTAGCGCAGGAAGACCACGTTGTTGACGTGGCCGAACGCGTCCATGTCGGACCAGCGCAGCGGGCAGGCGTAGATGTGGCGGGCCACAGGTGTTCTCCTCGACGTCCGGTCGCCCGCCGCCGTGCGGTGGCGGCGGGCCGGCGGCCGGCAGGCCGCCCCGAGGGGCAGTCTGCCGGGCCGCCGTGACGGCTGGGTGTCAGCCGCGGGTCAGCTTCTTGTACGTGGCCCGGTGCGGGCGGGCCGCGTCGGCGCCGAGCCGCTCGATCTTGTTCTTCTCGTACGACTCGAAGTTGCCCTCGAACCAGAACCACTTGCTCTCGCCCTCGTAGGCGAGGATGTGGGTGGCCACCCGGTCCAGGAACCAGCGGTCGTGGGAGATGACCACGGCGCAGCCGGGGAACTCCAGCAGGGCGTTCTCCAGCGAGGAGAGCGTCTCGACGTCGAGGTCGTTGGTGGGCTCGTCGAGGAGCAGCAGGTTGCCGCCCTGCTTGAGGGTGAGCGCCAGGTTCAGGCGGTTGCGCTCACCGCCGGAGAGCACGCCGGCCGGCTTCTGCTGGTCCGGGCCCTTGAAGCCGAAGGCCGACACGTAGGCGCGGGACGGCATCTCGACCTGGCCGACGTTGATCCAGTCCAGACCGTCGGAGACGACCTCCCAGAGGGTCTTCTTCGGGTCGATGTTGGCGCGGCTCTGGTCGACGTAGCTGATCTTGACGGTCTCGCCGACCTTGACCACGCCGGAGTCCGGGGTCTCCATGTCCTGGAGCATCTTGAACAGCGTGGTCTTGCCGGCGCCGTTGGGGCCGATGATGCCGACGATGCCGTTGCGCGGCAGGGTGAAGCTGAGGTCGTCGATCAGGATCTTCTCGCCGAAGGCCTTGGAGAGGTTCTCCACCTCGATGACGATGCTGCCCAGACGCGGGCCCGGCGGGATCTGGATCTCCTCGAAGTCCAGCTTCCGCATCTTGTCCGCCTCGGCCGCCATCTCCTCGTAGCGGGCCAGACGGGCCTTGGACTTCGCCTGGCGGCCCTTGGCGTTGGAGCGGACCCACTCCAGCTCCTCGCGGAGCCGCTTGGCGCGCTTGGCGTCCTTCTGGCCCTCGACCTTGAGGCGGGACTGCTTGGACTCCAGGTAGGTGGAGTAGTTGCCCTCGTAGCCGATGGCGCGGCCGCGGTCGAGCTCCAGGATCCAGCCGGCCACGTTGTCCAGGAAGTACCGGTCGTGGGTGACGGCGACGACGGTGCCGGGGTACTTGGCCAGGTGCTGCTCCAGCCAGTTCACCGACTCGGCGTCCAGGTGGTTGGTGGGCTCGTCGAGCAGCAGCAGGTCGGGGGACTCCAGCAGCAGCTTGCAGAGCGCCACGCGGCGCTTCTCGCCACCGGAGAGCTTGGTGACCGGCCAGTCGCCGGGCGGGCAGCCCAGGGCGTCCATGGCCTGCTCCAGCTGGGCCTCCAGGTCCCACGCGTTGGCGTGGTCCAGGTCCTCCTGGAGCTTGCCCATCTCGTCCAGCAGGGCGTCCGAGTAGTCGGTCGCCATCAGCTCGGCGATCTCGTTGAAGCGGTTGAGCTTCCCCTTGATCTCCTTGACGCCGTCCTCGACGTTCTCCAGGACGGTCTTGGTCTCGTCGAGCGGCGGCTCCTGGAGCAGCATGCCGACGGTGAAACCGGGCGAGAGGAAGGCGTCGCCGTTGGAGGGGTGCTCCAGGCCGGCCATCATCTTCAGCACGGTGGACTTGCCCGCGCCGTTGGGGCCCACGACGCCGATCTTCGCCCCGGGGAGGAAGCTGAGCGTCACGTCGTCAAGGATGACCTTGTCTCCGTGCGCCTTGCGCACCTTGCGCATCGTGTAGATGTATTCCGCCACGTGAGATCGCTCCGGCGTCGTCGGGAGTATTCGGCTTGCAGCCTTCCATTGTGCCGCACCCGGCCGGGAGCCCCGAACGCCCGGTGTGCCCCACGGGGGTATCCGCAGCGCGGGGTTGAACGGCGAAGGCCCGGCCCCCGCAGCGGGTGCGGGGGCCGGGCCGGGTGCCGTCCGGGCCTCAGGAGGTCAGCGCCTCCGGGCCTGCGGGGCGGTTCAGGCGGCGGTGCGACCGTGGCGGCCACGGCGGCGCAGGACGAAGACCGCGGCGCCACCGGCCAGGACCAGGCCACCGGCGACGGCGGCGAGGATCGGGGTCGAGTCACTGGCACCGGTCTGGGCCAGGCCACCGGTGCCCGGGGCGGAGCTGGTCGCGGCCGGGCTCGGGTGCGCGCCGGCGGCGGTGCTGGCACCGGCCGACGGGGTGCCGGCCTGGCTCGGGGTGCCACTCGGGGTGCCGGTCGGGGCGGTGCTCGGGGCGGTGCTCGGGGTGCCGGTCGCGGCCGGGGTCGACGGGCCGGAGGTCGGCGGGGTCACACCGGTCTTGCAGTCCAGGACGCCCTTGAACTCCTTGGCGAAGCCGTTCGGGCCGGTGACGTTGATGTCGTAGGCGGCCTTCTCGGCGACCGGGACGAGCACGTTCTCGGTCTTGCCCGGCTGGACGGTCAGCTGCTTGCCCGGCTTGACCGTGACGGTGGCGGCCTCGTCACCGCCGTTGGTGACGGTGACGCGCACGCCGTTGTTCTCGCACTCGACCTGGGCGGTGCTGTCGACCAGCGCGCCCGCGCCCTGCTTCCAGGTGGCCTTGGCGCCGGCGGAGACGCTGAGCTTGCTGGAACCGGCCAGGATCATGCTCTGGCTGTGCCGCTTCGGGTCGTAGCCCTCGCTGAGGAAGACCCGGCCGCTGGGCACGACGGTGTCGGCGGCGGCGGCGAGGGCGACCGAGCCGTCCGGGGTGCCGGCCGGCACGTCCAGGAACAGCTGGGTGTCCTTGATCGGACCGGTCAGGGTGGCGCCGACCGGCTTGCCGTCCTTGTCCACCACCTTGACCTTGTCGGCGGCGTCACCGGTGACGGTGAGCTTCACCTCGGCCGCGCTGGACTTGAGGGTGAAGGGGCCGAGCTTGTTGCCGGACTTGCCGGAGACGGAGTCCGGGTTGAGGGTCAACGAGGGGTTGGGCTCGGCGGCGATGCCCTTGTTGGCGTCGCTGAGCAGGTAGTCGCGCAGCTTCTTGGCCTTGGCGTTGCGCGGGGTGGCGTTCTTGTTGTCCGAGAACTTCCAGATCGCGGCCTGGGTGCCCGCGGCGGCGTCCTCGGCGGTCAGGCCGTCGACGCCGACGGTCTTGCCGAGCGCCGTCAGGTCCTTGACCTGCGGGTAGGAGTTCTCCAGGATCCAGCGGATCTTGGAGGCCGCCTCGACCTTGTTCTTGCCGCCGAGGGAGCTCGACTTCCAGTCCGACTCCTGGTACTTCGCGGCACTGTCCAGGTAGACCGGGTTGTCGAAGTCGATGCAGTAGGTCTGGATCTCGCCGTTGGACGTCTTGAGGGTGAACAGACCGCCGTCGACGGTCCCCTTGCCCTCGACGTCGATCTTCTCGCCCAACATCGTGTTCTGGAGGACGGCCTTGACGCCCGCACCCGGGGTGTCCGCCGCGGCCGCCGCACCGGCCGCGAACAGGCCCCCGCCCAACACCAGGCTGGTCGTGAGCATGACAGTGGTTATGCGGGGGAGACTCCGCGCCTGCCTCTGGAACATCTGGGATCCCTCCGGGCCGGGCCGCACCGATGGACAGCCCGCCGACTTGCCGTGCCGCGCGCGCCCCCTGTGGCGCTGCTGCGGGTATGAACCAGACGAATCCTATTGAGCCCCGCAGGCCCCGAAACCCCCATGCGAAATCAGGACGATTCCGTATCTGGATCGTTATCAACCCCCTCAGTTTCGACACAAGCTGACGAGCAGCCAGAATCTCCCCGCGACTTTTCGTTATCCGGGCGAGATTGCGCGTGCGGGAGCAACAACAGTCTCGATCAACATATTTGTCGACAGTTAAGGTCATCGACCCGTCAGATCAGCGCAGCCTGCTCGCCACCTCCCCGATCCCCCTCGGCCACCCGACCCCGCTCCCCCACCTCCGCCTCCGACGCCCCACCCGACACCGGCCGCACCGGCGGCGGGAGCTCCGGCGGGCGCGGCGCCGAGGCCACCGCCGAGGCCTTCCGCGCCTCCAGCGCGTCGGCGATCCACCCCGGCACCACCCCTCCGCCGGCCTGCGCCCCGGTCGGCCCGGCAGCGCCCGGCGGCTGCCCGCGCACCCCCGCCGCCCAACGGAACGCCGAGGTACCACGGGTGAGGTCGTGTCCGACCGATCGGGCGTCGATCTCGGCCCCGGTGCGCTTCACCTCGCCGTCGACCCACTCCCGCAGCCGCAGCCGACCGCTCACCAGCACCGGATCCCCCTTGGCGAGCGAACCGATCAGGTTGACCGCGAGCCCCCGCCAGGCCGTCACCGTCAGCCACTGCGTCTCGCCGTCCGCCCAGCACTCGCGCTGCCGGTCGTACCGGCGCTCGGTGCAGCCGAGCCGGAACTTGGCCATCGGCACCCCGCTGCCCGTTTCGCCGTAGGTCACCTCCGTCGCGACAATGCCGACGATCGTCACCTGCATCTCGTTCACAGCGCACTCTCCGCTCTCGCCGATGCACCGTACGGAATCGACCGGCGCGCGTTGAGAGTGTGCTTCGCGGGAAATCCCCGCCAGGAAGTTCTGAAATCCTGTGGACAACTCGATGCCCCGGAAAACCGACGTCACTCGCAGGGGTGAATTTCGGCCTTTCGGCACCCCTTCGCGCCCATCTCATCGCGGCCATGACAACAAACCGACTGCTCGTCGCCCCCAACCGACACGCCCCGGAACAGCGCCGGCCGACCGTCCGCGCACGTCATCCGACCGGAGGAAGCCGAATACGGCCCCCCACCCGCACCGGTGACGACACATTCTCCGTGCCGAATCCATAACGGGTGGGGCGGCAGCCCCGTAACGACTGCACAACGTCCGGCTCGGAACACTCCCAGACCGCTGCACTCACGGCGTTCACCTGCGATTATCGGACCGCTCCACCGAACCGACACACCAACGGCGGTGTCGTCACACTCGGCCGAGGAACTGGGCACCCTTATCCTGTCCCCGACAGGGCGAGGGCCCACCGACCCCCACCCCCACCCTCACGGTACGGGGCCGGACACGCGCGCCCCCAGCGCTCGTCGCCCGACCCGGCCACGGTCACGCCCGCCCGGGCGCAGCCCGTCCCGCCCCCATAGCTCAGCGGATAGAGCACCCGCCTTCTAAGCGGTAGGTCGCAGGTTCGAATCCTGCTGGGGGCACCACCTCGCCATTCCCGCAGGCCGCCAGGCCGGCGGCCGCATTGCCCGGCTGCCACGGGCTCCCGGAAATCCCGTCCGCCCGCCGCCCGATTCCCCGTACCCACCGCACCTAACCCGTGACTATCCGTGTCATGGCCACTGCGATAACCGGCCGATCCGGATGACCGCCACTGCGGACCGGATGCGGGAGAAGACCCGGACAACCGAAATTCCGGGCGAATCACGCCCCGGGGACGATCCGCCCCACCGACCCGGCCGGGAACAGCTCGGTCGCGAACCCGGCAGTCCGCCCGGCCCGTGATCGCGAACCCGGCCGACCGCTCAGCCGGCGGTGGCGAGTCAGCCGGCGGTGGCGAGCCCGGCCAGGTAGGCGTCCAGCAGAGCGGTCTGCCGCTCGGGCGGGAACTCCGCCGGGGCGAACAGCACCTGCACCACCAGGCCGAGCACGAAGGCCTGCGCGCCGGTCGCGAGCGCGGCGGCGTCGGCCCCGGCCGGGAGCTCCCCGAGCCGCTGGGCGTCCGCGACGTGCACCGCGAGGGCCTCGCGCGAGCGGGCGTAGCGACCCGCGTGCGCGGCCGCGAGCGCGGGGTCCGACAGGGCGACGTCCCAGGAGCCGACCCAGATCCGGTTGCCGGCCACCGCCGCCCCGTCCAGCGGCAGGACGTCGAGCAGCGCGGCCCGCAGCCGGGCCAGTCCGGGAGGTGGCGGCGGGGTGCCGTCGGCGGGGGCGGTGCGCCGGGGCCGGGAGCCGGAGCGCCGGTCGAGCTCGTCCAGCGCGTGGCTCAGCAGGGCCCGCTTGTTGGGGAAGTAGTGCGTCAACAGACCGGTGGAGGCGCCCAGTTCGGTGGCCACGGCACGCAGGGTCAGCCCCTCGAAGCCGCGGCTGGAGAGCACCCGCCACACGCCCTCGGACACTTCCAGGCGGCGGGCGTCATGGTCTCCACGGGCCGGTGTCATGGGGGTCATCGTACATACCAAACGTTTGTTATGTATGGTTCCCAGCACACCGCGCATCCCGTGAACCGTGCATCCCGTGAAAGGCCAGCCCATGTTTGCCGTACCGCTCGCCGAGAACGCCGAACTGCGCCCGCTGGAGCCGTGGCAGGCGGCCGAGTTCCTGGCCCACATCGACCGCGCCCGCGCCCACACCGACCCGTGGATCCCCTGGGCCACCCGCTCCACCGACCTCGACTCCGCCCGCGCCACCCTCCAGCGCTACGCCGACCAGCAGGCCGCCGACAGCGGCCGGATCTACGGTGTCTGGCGGGACGGCACGCTGGTCGGCGGCGTGATGTTCGTGAGCTTCAACGCCCAGAGCGGCGTCTGCGAGATCGGCGCCTGGACCGAGCCCGCCGGCGAGGGCGGCGGACTGATCACCGCCGGCGTCCGGCGGCTGCTCGACTACGCCTTCACCACCCGCGGCCTGCACCGCGCCGAGTGGTGGTGCTCCGCCGGCAACGCCCGCAGCCGGGCCGTCGCCGAGCGGGTCGGCATGACCCTGGACGGCACCCTGCGCGAGTGGTACCCGCACAACGGGGTCCGCCACGACAAGCAGATCTGGTCGATCCTGGCCCCGGAGTGGACGCCCGGGGCCTGACCGGACGCGGCGGGGTCCGGTGGACACCCCCGTGTCCCACCGGACCCCGCCGCTCCCCGCTCCGTCGCCCCCGGGCCCCTGCCCCTCAGGCCGCTCAGGCCCCTCAGGCCCCTCAGGCCCCTCAGACCCTCAGGCCGCCAGCACCGGCGGCTCCGCCGCCACCACCGTCCTGGGCACCCGCAGCGCGAGCAGCAGGACCAGCACCAGCAGACCGCCGGCCGACAGGAACACCACGTCGACCGCGTCCGTGAAGCTGCGCAGCGCGTGCTCGCGGGCCGCGCCGCCGAGCGTCCGGACGGCGCCGAGCGGCAGGCCGGGCTCGCCGTCCGCGAAGGCCCGGGCCAGCACGGTGCCGAAGAGCGCCGCGCCGAGCGCGCTGCCGAGGGTCTGGAAGAAGCGGATCCCGGTGGTCGCGACGCCGAGCTGGTGCCGGGGGACGGACTCCTGCACCACCGTGATCAGCTGGCCGATCAGCTGGCCCATCCCGAAGCCCAGCAGGACGAGTTCGCCGCAGACCGCCCACAACCCGGTGGTCGGACCGCTGAGCCCGAGCAGGAGCAGGGCGATCGCCGCGCAGCCCGCGCCGGCCACCAGGAAGGTGCGCTCCGCGTGGCCGCGGGCGGTGAGCCGGCCGGCCAGCAGGCCGGCCGCCGTCATCCCGCCCGCCATCGGGATCAGGTAGAGGCTGGCCGAGGTGGGGTCGATGCCGCGGGCGATCTGCAGGTAGAGCATCACGTAGACGATCGAGCCGGTCATGCCCATCCCGACCAGGCCCTGGATCGCGAAGCCGAGGCGCACCACGCTGATCCGGAACAGCGACAGCGGCAGCACCGGCTCGGCGGCGGTGGCCTGGCGCCACACGAAGAGGCCGAGCGCGGCCAGGGTGGCGGCGACGAGCCCGAGGATCACCGGGGAGGTCCAGGCGTAGTCCTTGCCGCCCCACTCGGTGACCAGCAGCAGCCCGGTCGCGAAGGCGGCGGCGAGGGCCGCGCCGAGGAAGTCCAGGCTGCGGCGGCCGGCCGCCGGCGGCAGCTTGATCACCAGGGCGGTGCCGACCAGGACGAGCACGCCGAGCGGCAGGTTGATGTAGAAGATCCAGCGCCAGCTGAGGTGGTCGGTGAACAGCGCCCCGATCAGCGGGCCGACCGCCATGCCGATGCCCGCGACGACCCCGCCCATCGCGCCGCCCTTGCCGCTGCCGCGCTCGGCCGGGTCCTTGAGGTGGGCGATGACCACCATGGTGACGCTCATCAGCCCGCCGCCGCCGATGCCCTGGACGGCCCGGAAGGCGATCAGCTGGCCCATCGACTGCGCGAACCCGCAGAGCGCCGAGCCGACCAGGAAGGTGCCGACCGCGCCGAGCAGCACGCGCTTGGCGCCGTACAGGTCGCAGAGCTTGCCGTAGAGCGGCAGCAGCGCGGTCGCGGCGAGAGCGAACGAGCTGATCAGCCAGGGCAGTCGGTCCACGCCGTGGACGGGGTCGAGCTCCCGGACGATCGGCACGGTGGCCGCGGACACGATGTTCATGTCGAGCACGGCCAGCACGATCGTGACCAGGCAGAGCAGCATGCCCAGGTTGCGCTGGGCCGGTGTCATCAGGGCAGCGGGTGCCATCGGTAAGTCCCCCCAGGGTCGGTGGAGTTCGGGCCGGGCCGGTGCGGCCGGCGGCACGTCCCCACCATGGCAGTTTTTTTATACCTGGTCAATTCTTAAGCTTGGCTCAATCTTCATCCTGGTCGATCTTTGATCCTGGTACAGTCGAACCATGGCGACGCACACCGGCTTCAGCCCCGACGACGACCGCGACCTCGACGCCCTTCCGCTGCGCGAGCGCAAGAAGATCCAGACCGGCATCCGGATCTGGCGCACCGCCATCGGGCTGTTCGCCGAGCGGGACTTCGACCAGGTCTCGGTGGCCGAGATCGCGGCCGCCGCCGAGGTGTCCAAGATGACCGTCTTCAACTACTTCCCCACCAAGGAAGACCTGGTCATGGCCCCCATGGAGCAGCACCTCGACGAGCCGGCCCGGGTGGTCCGCGAACGCGCCCCCGGCGCCTCGGCGGTGGCGGCGCTGCGCGAGCAGTACCTCGCCGCGCTGGAGCAGCACGACCCGGCCACCGGGTTGAGCGACGAACCGCTCGTGCTCGACGTGGTCCGGCTGATCCACCGCACACCGGCCCTGGCGATGCGCGCCACCGCCGGCTTCGGCCGGCACGCGCAGGGCCTGCTGACCACCGAACTCCTCGCCCAGGACCCGGCCCACGACGAGCTCACCGCACAGATCGCCGCCGCCCAACTGCTCGCCGCCCGGCTGGCCCTGACCACCGAGAACCAGCGCCGGATGCTGACCGGCGAACGCGCCGCGGCCGCCCTGCCCGGCGCCCTCGACCGGGCCGCGCGCGCCTTCGCCCTGGTCGAGGGCGGCCTCGGAGACTACTGCGCCGTCGCCTCCTGAGAGAGTGGGCGCACCACGACCGCCCGGAGGTGCGCATGGACCAGCCGCTGCTCACGCGGGACCGCTCCACCCTGCCAGCCCACGCCGAGGGCCTGCACGCGTACGTCGGCGAGGACGGCGTCGCCGTCCTGGAGTTCGCCCGACCGCACCGGCGCAACGCGGTGACCCTGGAGATCTGGCAGGCGCTACCGAAGGTGCTGCTGCGCCTCGCCGAGCGGCCGGGGGTGCGCGCCCTGCTGGTCACCGGCGCCGGCGGCACCTTCAGCGCGGGCGCGGACATCGCCGAACTCGCCGAGGTGTACGGCGATCCGGAGCGCGCGGACGCCTACCACGCGGTCAACGTCGCCGCCGAGGAGGCGCTGGCGGCCTTCCCGCACCCGACCGTCGCCGTGGTGCAGGGCGCCTGCGTGGGCGGCGGCTGCCAGCTGGCCGTCGCGTGCGACCTGCGGTTCGTCGCCGAGGACGCCCGGCTGGGGATCACCCCGGCCAAGCTCGGCGTGGTCTACCCGGCGGTGCCGACCGTACGGCTGGCCCGGCTGGTCGGCCCGGCCCGCGCCAAGTACCTGCTGTTCTCCGGCGAGTTGGTGACGGGCCGCGACGCGCTGCCGCTGGGCCTGGCGGAGCGCGTCCTGCCGGGCGCCGAACTGGACGCCGCGGCACTGGAGTTCGCCCGGCTGCTGACCCGGCGCTCGGCCCAGACCATCGGCGCGGTGAAGGCCGCGCTGGCCGTCCCGGCGGAGCGGGCGGCACAGGCGCTGGCGCCCTGGGAGCGCCGTTCCCGGGAGACCTCGGACGTGTCCGAGGGGCTGGCCGCTTTCCTGGAGGGCCGCCCGGGGCGGTTCTGACCGGGGCCGGGCGCCGGGTCCGGACGTCGGCTCCGACCGGGACCGGACGTCGGCTCCGACCGGGACCGGGCCCCGGGTCCGGGCACCGGCCGCGAGGACGGGCTCGCGTACGATCATCCGATCGGTGCCGGGCCGTCCCGACACCCCCGCCCTGACGCCCCCGTCACGCCGACCCGTCACGCCGATCCCTCGCACCGCCCCTTCACGCCGACCCCTTTGCGCACCCGGAGCACACACCCCGATGACCACCGAGGCCACGACCGCCCCCACCAGCCGGACGATCTGGGCCCGCCGGGTCACCGACGGCGTCGAGCCGAAGAACGTCATCATCGCGATGCTCCCGCTGATGGGCGTCATCCGCTACGGCTGGACGGGCCTCGGCTGGGCGGCCTTCGCGGCCCTGTTCGCGGCCGTCATCCCGACCATGTTCATCCAGCGCGGCATCCGCAAGGGCACCCTGGAGGACCGCCACGTCGGCCATCGGCAGCGCCGGCTGACCGTCATCCCGTTCATCATGGGCTCGGTCGCGACCAGCTTCGCCGTGATGCTCTGGCTGGACGCCCCGGCCGACCTGACCGCGATGGTGCTGGCGATGTTCGCCTCGCTGGTCCCGATCCTGGTGATCACCGTCTGGTGGAAGGTCTCCGTGCACACCGCCGTCGCCGCCGGCGCGGTGGTCTGCCTCGGGATCGCGCTCGGCCCGCTGTGGCTGCTGCTCGCCCCGCTGGTCGCGGCGATCGGCTGGTCCCGGGTGGTGCTGCGGGACCACACCACCGCGCAGACCATCGTCGGCGCGGCGGTGGGCGCGCTCACCGCCGGACTCGCCTTCTGGGCGGCCCGGTAGCCCGACGGGCCGCCGGCCCGACAGCCCGGTAGCCCAGCGGGCCCAGCAGGCTCGACGGACCCAGCGGGCTCAGCGGATCGGCATCCCCGAGATCGCCCGCGCGATCACCAGCCGCTGGATCTCGCTGGTCCCCTCGAAGATCGAGTAGATCGCGCTGTCCCGGTGCATCCGCTCCACCGGGTACTCCCGGGTGAAGCCGTTGCCGCCGAGGATCTGCATCGCCTGCGCGGTGACCCACTTGGCCGTCTCGCCCGCGTACAGCTTGGACATCGAGCCCTCGGCCGCGGTGAACGGCTGGTTGTTGGCCGCCATCCAGGAGGCCCGCCACACCAGCAGGCGGGAGGCGTCGATCCGGGTCTTCATGTCGGCGAGCTGGAAGGCCACGCCCTGGTTGTCGATGATCGGGCGGCCGAACTGCTCGCGGGTCCTCGCGTAGTCCAGCGCCACCTCGTACGCGGCCCGGGCGATGCCGATCGCCTGCGCGCCGACGGCCGGCCGGGAGGCCTCGAAGGTGGCCATCGCCGCGTTGCCCCTGCCCCCCGGGCGCTTGACCCCCTCGCGGGCCCGGGCCAGCCGCTCGTCCAGCTTCTCCTTGCCGCCGAGCAGGCAGCTGCCGGGCACCCGGACGTCGTCCAGCACCACCTCGGCGGTGTGCGAGGCGCGGATGCCGTGCTTCTTGAACTTCTGGCCCTGGCTCAGTCCGGGGGTGCCCGGCGGGACGACGAAGGAGGCCTGGCCCTTCGCCCCCAGCTCCGGGTCGACGGTGGCGACGACGACGTGGACGGCGGCGATCCCGCCGTTGGTGGCCCAGGTCTTGGTGCCGTTGAGCACCCACTCGTCCTTGGCCCCGTCGTACACCGCCCGGGTGCGCAGCGCGGAGACGTCGGAGCCGGCGTCGGGCTCGGAGGAGCAGAACGCGGCCACCTTGAGGTCGTCCGGGGTGCCGAACATCTGCGGGGTCCAGGTGCCGATCTGCTCGTCGGTGCCGTTGGCGAGCACCGCGACGGCGGCCAGCGTGGTGCCGACGATGGACAGCCCGATGCCCGCGTCGCCCCAGAACAGCTCCTCCATGGCGATCGGGATGCCGACGCCGGAGGGGTCGAAGTACTGCTGGGCGTAGAAGTCCAGCGAGTAGATGCCCAGCTTGGCGGCCTCCTGGATGATCGGCCAGGGGGTCTCCTCGCGCTCGTCCCACTCGGCCGCGGCGGGGCGGACGACGTCGGCGGCGAAGCCGTGCAGCCAGTCGCGTACGGCGAGCTGGTCCGCGCCCGGGTCCAGCGAGAACGTGCTGCTCATGGTGCTTGCCTCCGAAGAAGGGGTACGGCCGACCAGGGGGGTTACCTCGGGTAACATCGTCGGAGTCTGCTACTGATTGGTAACTGGTGTCAACGCCCGGTCAGACCCCGACCCCGAGGAGCAGCACATGTCCCGAGAGCCCCGCCGCGAGCAGCTGCTCAACGCCGCCGACCGGGTCATCCAGCGGGACGGCCCGACCGCCAGCATGAACGCCATCGCCGCCGAGGCCGGCATCACCAAACCGATCCTCTACCGCCACTTCGGCGACCGGAACGGCCTGATCACAGCCCTCACCGAGCGCCACACCGGCGGCCTGCTGGCCGCCGTCCGGGCCGCCCTCGCCGCACCGCTGGAGCGCCGCGACCGGGTCGAACACGTCCTGGACACCTACCTGGCCGGGATCGAGGCCCGCCCGCAGGTCTACCGGCTGCTCACCCACCCCGAACCGGGCGACCCGAGCGGCGCCGGCACCGCGCTCGCCCCCGCGCTGCGCCAGATCGCCGCGGAGATCACCCGGGCCGTGCAGAGCCAGGTCGACCTCGGCGCGGACCGCGAGCTGCTCGCCGAGGCCTGGGGCCGGGGCATCACCGGCATGGTGCTGGCGGCCGGCGACTGGTGGCTGGAGACCAGACCCTGCTCGCGCACCCGCATGGTGCAGGCGCTCGCCGACCTGCTCTGGGGCCGCCTGGCCGCCGCCGCGGACCTGCCCACCCCCGCCACCCCGGCCCCGACCCCGGCCCCGACCCCGGACGCCGACTGAACTCCCCTTCCGCGCGAGGCCCTTGTGCGACACGCGGCACCGCGGGCATCATCGGGCCCCCACCCCCGCGCCGTACGAGGTCCCGATGCGCCTGCGCCGCACCGCCGCCGCCCTGCTGCTCGCCGCCACCACGGCCCTCACCGCGGCCCCCGCCACCCCCGCCGCCGCGCACACCGGCCCGCCCGCGCGGTTCCCCACCGCGACGGCCACCGGCCCCGACGGCCGCACCGCCTTCACCGACGCCCAGGGCCGCCGCCTCCAACTGCGCGGCTTCAACCTCGACAAGTACGCCGAGACCACCGAGGCCGACCTCAAGTCCCTGGCCGCACAGGGCTTCACCCTGATCCGGGTGGCGGTCTCCTGGAACAGGCTGGAGCCCGTCCGCGGCCGCCTCGACCCGGCCGAACTGCACCGGCTGCGCCAACTCCTCGGCTGGGCCGACCGGTACGGCCTGCTCGCCCTGGTCGACCTGCACCAGGACGTCTACGGGCCGGCGTTCGGCGGCGGCGACCGCGGCATCCCGCCCTGGGCCACCCGGGACGACGGCCTGCCGTTCACCCCCGACCCGAACGACTGGTTCGCCGGCTACTTCCAGCCCGCCGTCCAGGCCGCCTTCCGCCACCTCTACGACGACCCCGACCTGCGCGCCTGGCAGGCCGACTTCTACACCCGGCTCGCCCTCGAACTGCGCGGCCACCGCTCGCTGCTGGGCTACGACCTGTTCAACGAGCCGTTCGGCCCGGTGGACGGCGACCCGAGCGACCCGGCCGTGCTCGCCGCCGCCTCCGCCGCCCTCGAACAGGGCCGGCTCGCCGACATGTACCGCCGCCTGATCGCCGCCGTGCGCCGGGTCGACCATCGCGCCTGGCTGCTCGTCGAACCCACCGTCCTGGTCGGCCAGGGCGTGCCCACCCGGCTGCCCGGCTTCGACGACCCGCGCCCCGGCCCGCCCCGGCTCGGCTACGCACCGCACTTCTACGACACCGCGGTCGAGAACGGCGCCGACTGGGACCCGGCCGACGGCTTCGTCGAGCGCTACACCGCCGCCGTCACCGCCTACCCCGCCGCCCACCGCCTGCCCGTCCTGGTCGGCGAATGGGGCCCGCCCGACTCCCGCAGGCCGGGCAACACCCTGCTGGTCCGCCGGCAGATCGCCGCGATGGACGGCTTCGCCGAGGGCTGGACCATGTGGTACTGGTGCCGCGGCACCGGCGGCTACTGCGCGCTCGACCCGGCCGGGCGCCCCGCCCCCGGCGACGAGCCCGCCTTCGGCCCGTACCCGGCGGCCGTCGCCGGGACGGACGTGCGCACCGACGCCGCCACCGTCCGCTGGAGCGCCGACGGCACCCGGCACGGCAGCGAACTCGTCCTGCCCCCGGCGGCGTTCCCGCACGGCGCCGAGGTCACCGCCACCCCCGCCGCCGCCCGCGTCGACGTCGAGCAGCCGGCCGGCGGGCGGGCCGGCACCGTCCGGATCCGCCTCCCGCACGCCCGCCCGGGCACCCCGGTGACGGTCACGGTCACACCGCGCTGACCGCCGCCGGGGCCGCCCGGGAGGCGGCTAGAGCAGGCCCCGCCGCGCCAGCAGCGGACCGGTCTCCGGCGCCCGGCCGACCACCGCGCGGAAGGACTCCAGCGGGTCCCGGCCGTAGCCGCGCGCCAGCAGCTCGCGCCGGAACAGTTCGCCGCTCTCCCGCACCGCGCGCCCGTTGCCCTCGAACCACTGCACGGTGTCGGCGTCCAGCACCTCCGACCAGATGTACGCGTAGTACCCGGCGCTGTAGCCGCTGGCGAAGACGTGCTGGAAGTACGCCGTCCGGTAGCGCGGCGGGATCGCCGGCACCGCGATCCCGGCCTCCGCCAGCGCCCGTGCCTCGAACTCCTCGGCGTCCGCGATCTCCCGGCCCTGCGGCACGGTGTGCCAGGCCCAGTCCAGCAGCGTCGCCGCGAGGTACTCCACCGTCCGGAAGCCCTCCCCGAAGCCCTCGGCCGCCACCATCCGCTCGACCAGATCGGCCGGCAGCGGCTCCCCGGTCACGTGGTGGCGCGCGTAGTTGGCCAGCACCTCCGGCCGGACCATCCACATCTCGTTGACCTGCGAGGGGAACTCGACGAAGTCCCGGGGCACCGAGGTGCCCGCGAACAGCGGGTACCGCACGTCCGAGAACAGCCCGTGCAGCGCGTGCCCGAACTCGTGGAAGAGCGTGCGCACCTCGTCCCAGGCCAGCAGCACCGGCTCGCCCGGCGCCGGGCGGGCGATGTTCAGGTTGTTGAGCACCACCGGCCGCCGACCGGTCAGCCCCGACTGGCTCACCAGCTCGTCCATCCAGGCACCGCCGCGCTTGGACGCCCGGGCGTGGAAGTCGCCGATGAACAGGCCCAGCGAACCGCCGTCCTCCTCGAACACCTCGAAGACCCGCGCGTCCGGGTGGTGGGCCGTCAGGTCGGGCCGCTCGGTGAAGGTCAGCCCGTACGCCAGCCCCGCCGCGAAGAACACGCCGTCCCGGAGCACCCGCTCCAGCTCGAAGTACGGGCGCAGCACCGCCGCGTCCACCTGGTAGGAGCTCTGCCGGACCTTCTCCGAGTAGTACGCCCAGTCGTGCGCGGCGATCTCCTCGATCCCGTCCGCCGCCGCCAGCTTGGCCAGCTCGGCGGCCTCCCGGCGGGCATTGGCCACCGCCGGACCCACCAGCCGGGCCAGCAGCCCGGACACCGCCTCCACCGTGCCCGCGGTCTCGTCCTCCACCACGTACGCGGCGTGGCTCGGGTGCCCCAGCAGCGCGGCCCGCTCGGCGCGCAGCCCGGCCATCCTGATCGCCAGCGGGCCGTTGGCCGCCAGGCCCCGGTCGAGCGAGGCCGCCAGCAGCCGCTCGCGCACCGACCGGTCGGTCAGCCGGGCCAGTTCGGGCTGGCCGGAGGTGCTCTTCAGGGACAGCGCGAACCGGCCCTCGTACCCGAGCACCCGGGCGTTCTCCGCAGCGGCGGCGACCTCGTCCGCGGACAGCCCGTCCAGTTCCTCGGCCGCGTCCACGACCAGCGCGGCGGCCTTGGTGGCGGCGTTCACGTTCTGCTGGAACGTCGTGCCGAGCGCGGCGAGTTCGGCGTTCAGCTCGCGCAGCCGGGCCTGCTCGGCCTCACCCAGCCGGGCGCCGGAGCGGACGAAACGGGTGTGCCGGGTCTCCAGCAGCCGCAGCGACTCCGGGTCCAGACCCAGCTCGGCGCGGCGCCCGTACAGCTCCTCGATCCGCGCGAACAGGGCGCGGTCCAGGTGGATCGCGTCGTGGTGCGCGGCCAGCAGCGGGCTCACCGCGGTCTCCACCTCGTCGACCAGCTCGCTGGTGTCCGAGGCCGACTGGTTGCGGAACACCGCGTCCACCCGGCGCAGCAGCTCCCCGGAACGCTCCAGGGCGACCAGGGTGTTGTCCGGCGTCGGCGGCCGCGGATCCGCGGTGATCGCCGCGATCTCGGCCAGCTGCTCCGCCATCCCGCGCTCGTACGCGGGCAGGAAGTGCTCCGGCCGGATCTCGGCGAAGGGCGGCAGTTCGTAGACCAGGGGGCTGGGCTTGAAGAACGGGTTCTCGGTCATTTCGCCGACCCTACGCCGTGTCACCCACCCTGCCTATGCGCCCCCGCCCCCGTTGTCGTACCCACCCGTTAACGTCGAGCCCGGACACCCGAACGACCGCACACCCGTGCCCGTACCCGCACGCCAGAACAGCGCGCCGGAGAGGAGACGCCCCCGTGGCACCCAGGACGGCCCTCGCCCCCGACCCGCACGGCCCCGGCGGCCGGCTCCAGCCGCTCGACGACGCCGGCACCCCGCTCGGCCCGCCCGAGAAGGTCCCCGACCTCGCCGCCGCCGTCGCCGCCCGGGAGGCCGCCGGAAGCGGTGCGCCGGGGCCCCGCTGGGTGTGGGCCGCCACCGACAGCGCCTACGCGCCGCTGCTGCCCCGGCTGCCCGACCGGCTCGCCCGCTGCCACGACCTGCGCCTGGTCGAGGCCCTGCTGCTGGCGCACGAGGGCCGGTTCGGCGCGCCGCGCTCGCTCGGCGCCGCCTGGTCCCGGCTGCGCGGCCTGCCCGTCCCGGACGACCTGCCCGAGCCCGGCTCCGCCGAGGCCGACGACGGGCAGGACACCCTGTTCGCGCCCGACCGGCTGCAACTGCCGCCCGGCGCGGACCCGCTGACCGCCGTCGTCGCCGTCCACGCCGAGCAGCAGCGCCGGATCGCCGCGATCGCCGACCCTGCCGCCCGGCACCGGTTCCGGCTGCTGGTCGCCGCCGAGTCCGCCGGCGCGCTGGTCGCCGCCGAGATGGCGCACGACGGGCTGCCCTGGCGCGCCGACGTCCACGACCAGCTGCTCACCGAACTCCTCGGCCCCCGCCCGACCGTCCCCGGCGCCCAGCCGAGACTGCTCGCCGACCTCGCCGCCGAACTCCAACAGGCCCTCGGCGGGCGCCCGTTCAACCCCGACTCGCACACCCAGGTGCTGCGCGCCTTCGCCGAGAACGGCATCCAGCTCGGCTCCACCCGCTCCTGGGAGCTCAAGGGCGTCACCCACCCGGCCGCCGCGCTGCTGATCCGTTACAAGGAGCTGTCCCGCATCCATGCCGCGCACGGCTGGGCCTGGCAGGACGCCTGGGCCCGCGGCGGCCGGTTCCGGCCCGAGTACGTGGTCGGCGGCGTGGTCTCCGGGCGCTGGGCCAGCCGCGGCGGCGGCGCGCTGCAGATCCCGCGCATCCTGCGCCGCGCCGTCGTCGCCGACCCGGGCTGGCTGCTGGTCGTCGCCGACGCCGCCCAACTGGAGCCCCGGGTGCTCGCCGCCCTCTCCCAGGACGCCGGGCTGGCCCGCACCGCCGCCGGCGGCGACCTGTACGAGGCGCTGGCCGCCAACGCCTTCCAGGGCGACCGCGACAAGGCCAAGCTCGGCCTGCTCGGCGCCATGTACGGGCAGACCAGCGGCGACATCGGCCCGCTGCTGAACACCCTGCGCCACCGCTACCCCGCCGCGATGGGCTACGTCGAGGCCGCCGCCCGCACCGGCGAGGACGGCGGGGTGGTCGCCTCCCGGCTGGGCCGGGTCTGCCCGCCCGCCTCCGCCGAGTTCCTCGACCTCACCGAGTCCCCCGACACGGCCGGCGAGGCCGGCGGCCGGCAGGCCCGCGCCCGCGGCCGCTTCACCCGCAACTTCGTCATCCAGGCCAGCGCCGCCGACTGGGCGCTCGCCCTGCTCGCCGCCCTGCGCCGCCGGCTGGGCGAGCTTCCGGTGGCCGGCCCGGCGGAGCGCCCGCACCTGGTGTTCTTCCAGCACGACGAGGTGATCGTGCACACCCCGGCCAACCTCGCCGACGAGGTGGCCGCCGCGGTCGCCGAGGCGGCCGACGAGGCCCGCCGCCTGGTGTTCGGCGACACCCCGGTCCGCTTCCCGCTCACCACGGCGGTGGTGGACTGCTACGCCGACGCCAAGTAGCCGCCCTGGCGTCACGGCCGCGGCATCACCGCTGCGGCCTTCACGACCGCGGCCACACCACGACGGCTTCACCACGACGGCCTCACAGCTGCGGCCTCACAGCTTCCGGAACGAGCGGGCCTCCTCGGCCGCCGCGACCACCTCCGCCAGCGCCGCCCCGGTCGAGGCGGTGACGGCGGCCGCCACCGCGCCCTCCACGAACGGCGCGTCCACCAGCCGCACGCCCGGGCGCGGCTCGTCCTCCAGCACCGTGACGGCGGTGAGCACCGAGCTGCCGAGGTCCGGCAGCACGACCACGCCCGCCCCGCCGTCCGCCTCGGCGACGGCCCGCGCGATCAGGTCGTAGCTGGTGCCGAGCCCGCCGTCCTCCGTCCCCGCCGCGCACACCACCCGCACGCCGCCCGAGGCGAGTTCGGAGAGCAGCTCGCGCAGCCCGGCGGCCAGTCGGGCGCTGTGCGAGACCAGGACGATACCCACGTGTTCGCTCATGCGACCGACCCTACGACCGACCCCGCGGCCGACGCCGCTACTCCGGGAGAGTGACTCGAATCCCGCGTGTCGCACCCCGTGCCCGCCGCCCCCGTCTGGCGTAGCGTCGGGGCAGCAGCGTCCACGGCCGACGACCCGCACAAGGGAGCGAAGAGCGTTGAAGAAGCTGATCAACACCCCGGAGAGCGTCCTGGAGGACGCGTTGGCCGGAGTGGCCGCCGCCCACCCCGAGCTGACGGTGGACATCCCCAACCGGGTGATCACCCGGGCCACCCGCCCGGCCGGGCCCAAGGTCGCGGTGATCTCCGGCGGCGGCTCCGGCCACGAACCGCTGCACGGCGGCTTCGTCGGCCCCGGCATGCTGGACGCCGCCTGTCCCGGCGAGGTCTTCACCTCCCCGGTACCGGACCAGATGCTGGCCGCCGCCAAGGCCGTGGAGAGCGGCGCCGGCGTCGTCTTCATCGTGAAGAACTACACCGGCGACGTGATGAACTTCGAGCTCGCCGCCGAACTCGCCGCCGAGGAGGGCCTGGCGGTCCGCACCGTCCTGATCGATGACGACGTCGCGGTCGAGGACTCCACCTGGACGGCCGGCCGCCGCGGCACCGGGGCGACCGTCCTGGTCGAGAAGGCCACCGGGGCGCTGGCCGAACGCGGCGCCCCGCTCGACGAGGTGGCCGCCCTGGGCGAGCGGGTCAACGCCGCCTCCCGCTCCTTCGCCATCGCACTCACCGCGGCCACCACCCCGGCCGCCGGCAAGCCCGGCTTCGACCTGCCCGAGGACGAGATCGAGGTTGGCGTCGGCATCCACGGCGAGCCCGGCCGCCGCCGCGAGAAGCTGCGCCCGGCCCGCGCGCTGGCCGCCGAGGTGGTCGACACCGTCCTCGCCGACCACCACCTGGCCCCGGGTGACGAGGTGATCGCCCTGCTCAACGGCCTCGGCGCGACCCCCCTGCTGGAGCTGTACATCGCCTACGGCGAGGTCGCCGCCCGGCTCGCCGAGCGCGGCATCACGGTGGCCCGCAGCCTGGTCGGCAACTACGTCACCAGCCTGGACATGGCGGGCTTCTCGCTCACCCTCACCAAGGTCGACCCGCAGCTGCTGGAGCTGTGGGACGCGCCCGTCGACACCCCCGCCCTCAAGCGGGCCTGAGCCGGGAGACGTCATGGAATTCGACACCCCCCTCGCCGAGGCCTGGGTCCGCGCGATCGCCGCGGCCGTCGAGAAGGAGCAGGACCGGCTCACCGAGCTGGACTCGGCGATCGGCGACGGCGACCACGGCAGCAACCTCCGGCGCGGCTTCTCCGCCGCCCTGGCAGCCCTCGACGGCCTCCAGCCGGCCGGCCCGGGCGCCGTGCTCACCAAGGTGGGCAGCACGCTGATCTCCAAGGTCGGCGGCGCCTCCGGCCCGCTCTACGGCAAGGCCTTCCGCGCCATCGGCGCCGCCCTGCCCGATCCCGCCCCGCCCGGCTCCGCCGACCCCGTCGGCCCGGCCGCCGTCGCCGAGGCACTGGCGGCCGGCCTGGACGCCGTCCGCGCCCTCGGCAAGGCCGTGCCCGGGGACAAGACCATCGTCGACGCCTACACCCCGGCCGTCGCCGCCTTCCGCGCCGCGGCCGGCGCCGGGGCCGCCCTCCCCGAGGCGGCGTCGGCGGCCGCCGACGCCGCCGACCAGGGCGCCCGCGACACCGTCCCCCTCCAGGCCCGCAAGGGCCGCGCCTCCTACCTCGGCGAGCGCAGCATCGGCCACCAGGACCCGGGCGCCACCTCCACCGCCCTGCTCTTCCGCGCCCTCGCCGACGTCACCGCGTCCTGAGAGACCCTCTACTCCTCGCGCGGGCGCCCGCGCGAGGAGAGAGTCCTCCGGCCCTCAGCCATCCGGCCGTCAGCCGTCCGTCCTGGCGATCAGCAGCAGCAGGGCGTCGTCCCGCAGTTCCCCGCCCGTGTGCGCGAGCAGGTCCGCGTACACCCGCCCCACCGCCGCCTCCAGATCCCCTTCCGACCGCGTGGCGCCCCGCACCAGCGGCCCGACCCGCTCCGCCAGCGGGTAGAACTCCCCGCTCTTGCGGTGCCGCGCCTCGACCACCCCGTCCGTGCAGAGCACCAGGACGTCCTCCGCCCCGAACGGCTGGTCCCAGCTGGCCGGTTCGCCGGCCGCCAGCCGTCCGAGGCCGAGCGGCACCCAGGGGTCGGGGGCGTCCAGCACGTGCGCCCGCCCGTCGCCGTCGACGCGGATCGGCGGAACGTGCCCGTACTGCAGCAGTTCCATCACCCCGGGCGTGCGGAACTCCGCGAACAGCGCGGTGGTGAACTCCCCGTCCGGGACGTGCCGCTCGACGCTGGCCTCGATCCGCGCCGCGACGCCCCGCAGCCCGGCCTCGTCGTACGCGGCCTCCCGGAACGCGCCCAGCACCACGGCCGCGGTCTGCACGGCGGAGAGCCCCTTGCCCCGGACGTCCCCGACCGCGACCCGGGTGCCGTGCGGCGTCTCCAGCACCGAGTACAGGTCCCCGCCGATCCGTGAGGCGTCGGCCGCCGACACGTACCGGACGGCCAGCCGCAGCGGCCCGACGGCCGGCCCGGGCAGCTGCAGCAGGGCCCGCTGGGCGGCCTCGGCGACGGAGCTGACGGCCGCGAAGGCCGCCGCGCGCCGCATCCGGATCTTGGCGACCCAGGCGGAGAAGACCGTCAGCACGGCGTAGCTGACCATCGCACCGTAAAGGAAGCGTGCGTCGTTGATGTTGTCGACCTGGTCGTAGTGGCTGAGCCCGAAGACCGCGAGCAGACCGAGCGCGCAGACGGCGAGCAGTTCGCCCGGTCTGAGGGTGAGCGCGGCGGCGGCCGGGACGACGGTCATCAGCGGTGCCAGGTAGCGGTCCTTGCCGGAGAGGAGGTCAGCGAGTGCGACCAGGAGCACGGCGAGCAGCGCCGGGCTGGCGCGCCGCCAGAACGGCACGTCCTGGAGGTCGGCGGCCAGCAGGGCGCCGCGCCGCCGGTCCGGCGGCAGCCCGGCGGCGCTGGGGGCCGAGGGGGACTGGGCACGGCGGGTCGGGAACACATACCGAACATAAGGGACGTTCGCGGCGCCCACCCGCCCGCCTACCGCGTGTCCGTCCACCGCGTCCGCCGACCCGCCGCACGAGCGCCCCGATCGCCCCCAAATGCCCTATTTGTCATACAGTTCGACCAAAGCGGCTACCCCGAGGAGGCCCCGTCCGGTGTCCGGCTACCGCAACACCCCCCGCATCTCCGACGCCCCGGCCCGCACGACGGCCACGTCCGACCACTGGCTGAAGGTCTTCGCCGTCGGCCTGCTGCTCTGGGGCGCCACCGTCGTCGTCACGTTCCTCACCGGGAACAGCAACCTCGTCCCGACGATCGTGCTGCTCGGCAGCTTCCTGGTCCCGGCCACCCTGGTGATCTGGGCCTACGAGCACTACGCCGGCGACCTCGGCCCGGACCGGCTCTTCGCCTGCTTCGGCATCGGCGGCATCATCGGCGTCCTGGGCGCCTCGGTGCTGGAGAGCTACCTGGTCTCGCCCTCGGCCTGGATGTACGTCACCGTCGGCCTGATCGAGGAGGCGGCCAAGCTGGCCGCCCTGGTCATGGTGAGCCGCCGGCTGCGGGTCAGCGGGCTGCGGCACGGGCTGGTGCTCGGCGCCACCGTCGGCGCGGGGTTCGCCGCGTTCGAGAGCGCCGGGTACGCGTTCAACGCCGTGCTGAGCATCCAGGGACTCTCGCTCGAGGACCTGGTCGAGACGGAGATCCTGCGCGGGGTGCTCGCGCCGGTCGGCCACATCCTGTGGACGGCGATCATCGGCGGGGTGCTGTTCAGCGAGCGCCGCGGCGGGCGCTTCCGCTTCACCACCCCGGTCGTCGTCACCTACCTGGGCGTATCGCTGCTGCACGCGCTCTGGGACAGCACGAGCGGCATCGCCGTCTGGCTGGTCGCCAAGACCACCGCGAGCTCCTGGCAGCACGCGCTGTTCGAGCTCGGCCACATGCCCGATCCCACCAGCGAGCAGGTGCACCTGTACACCCTCTACGACACGGCCGGGCTGCTCGTGGTCTCCTTGGGCGGGCTGCTCTGGCTGCGGCTGCTGATCCGGCGCGAGCGCGCGCCGATCCCGGCCCAGCTCCCGGCCTCCCCGGCCTGAGGCGGTCCGGCGCATACGCTCGACCGGCGCACGCGTCCGTGACGCGCGCCACTTCACCCGCCCCTCCCGGAAATACCCCTGAGGGGTATGGTGTTGTCAGAGTAGAGCCCGGGCCGACGCCCGGGGCGCCACACCTCCCGGAGGCCCGGATGTCCAGCACCACCACCTACACCGTGACCGGCATGAGCTGCGGCCACTGCGAGAAGGCGATCAGCGAGGAACTCTCCGCCCTCACCGGCGTCACCGAGGTCGCCGCCGACTCCAAGGCCGGCACCGTGACGGTCTCCTCCCTCGCCCCGCTGGACGACGACCAGGTCCGCAGCGCCGTCGACGAGGCCGGCTACGAACTGGTCGGCCGCAGCGCCTAGGCCTCCCTGCACACCCGGTACGGCGGGGCCCGGGCAGCGGACCCCGCCGTACACCCCCACCGAGGAGCTGCCGAGGAGCCGATCCGCATGAGCGAGCGAAGCGAACTGGTCACCACCGCCCCCGGCGTCCAGGGCACCCCCGGGGTCCGGGACCGGGTCGAGCTGTCGATCGGCGGCATGACCTGCGCCTCCTGCGCGACCCGGATCGAGAAGAAGCTCAACCGGATGGACGGCGTCGAAGCCACCGTCAACCTCGCCACCGAGAAGGCCCGGGTCGACTACGGCCCCGGGGTGACGGTCGAGGACCTGATCGCCACCGTCGAGCGCACCGGCTACACCGCCGAGCTCCCGCCGCCCCCGGCCCCCGCCCTCCCGACCGGCGCCGACGCCGACGCCAGTAGCGGTGCCGGTACCGACACCGCCGACCCGCTGTACGACCGGCTGCTGATCAGCGCCGTCCTCAGCGTCCCGGTGGTCATGCTGTCGATGATCCCGGCCCTCCAGTTCGCCAACTGGCAGTGGCTCGCCTTCGCCCTCACCGGCCCGGTCGTGGTCTACGGCGGCCTGCCGTTCCACCGCGCCGCCTGGACCAACCTCAAGCACGGCGCCGCGACCATGGACACCCTGGTCTCGCTCGGCACCCTGGCCGCCTTCGGCTGGTCCTTCTGGGCACTGTTCTGGGGCCACGCGGGCCTGCCCGGCATGCACCACGACTTCTCACTGGCGATCGGCGACACCGACGCCTCGTCCACCCTCTACCTGGAGACGGCCGCCGCCGTCACCGTGCTGATCCTGCTCGGCCGCCACCTGGAGGCCCGCTCCAAGCGCCGGGCCGGGGCCGCCCTGCACGCCCTGCTCGACCTCGGCGCCAAGGACGTCACCGTGCTGCGCGGCGGGGCCGAGGTCCGGATCCCGGTCGGCGGCCTGGCCGTGGGCGACCGGTTCGTGGTCCGGCCGGGCGAGAAGATCGCCACCGACGGCACGGTGGTCGAGGGCGGATCGGCGGTGGACGCCTCGATGCTCACCGGCGAATCCGTACCGGTCGAGGTCTCCGTCGGCGACCAGGTCACCGGCGCCACCGTCAACGCCGGCGGCCGGCTGGTCGTCGAGGCCACCCGGATCGGCGCGGACACCCAGCTGTCCCGGATGGCCCGACTGGTCGAAGAGGCCCAGAACGGCAAGGCCGCCGCCCAGCGCCTCGCCGACCGGATCTCCGCCGTCTTCGTCCCGGTCGTCATCCTGCTCGCGCTCGCCACCCTGGTCGGCTGGCTCCTGGCCTCCGACAGCCCCACCGAGGCGTTCACCGCCGCCGTGGCCGTGCTGATCATCGCCTGCCCGTGCGCCCTGGGCCTGGCCACCCCGACCGCGCTCATGGTCGGCACCGGCCGCGGCGCCCAGCTGGGCATCCTGATCAAGGGCCCCGAAGTGCTGGAGACCACCCGCAAGGTCGACACCGTCGTCCTGGACAAGACCGGCACCGTCACCACCGGCCGGATGACCCTGCTCGCGGTGCACACCGCCGAGGGCGTCGGCGAGACCGAGGCACTGCGCCTGGCCGGCGCCCTGGAGCACGCCTCCGAACACCCGATCGCCGCAGCCATCGCCACCGCCGCCGCGGAGCGGACCGGCGCGCTGCCGCCGGTCGAGGACTTCCGCAACCTCCCCGGGAGGGGCGTGCAGGGCGTCGTCGAGGGCCGGGCGGTGGTGGCCGGGCGCGAGGCCCTGCTCGCCGACCGGGCCCAGCACCTGCCGCCCGTCCTGGCCCGCGCCAAGGCCGCGGCCGAGGCGGCCGGGCGGACCGCGATCGCGGTGGGCTGGGACGGCGAGGCCCGGGCCGTCCTGGAGGTCGCGGACGCGGTCAGGCCGACCAGCGCCGAGGCGATCGCCCGGCTGCGCGCGCTGGGCCTGCGTCCGGTGCTGCTGACCGGCGACAACCGGGCGGTCGCCGAGGCCGTCGCCGCCGAGGTCGGCATCGCCCCGGAGCACGTCATCGCCGAGGTCATGCCGCAGGACAAGGTCGCCACCGTCAAGCGGCTCCAGGCCGAGGGCAGGGTCGTGGCGATGGTCGGCGACGGCGTCAACGACGCGGCCGCCCTCGCCCAGGCCGACCTGGGCCTGGCGATGGGCACCGGCACCGACGCCGCGATCGAGGCCGGCGACCTCACCCTGGTCCGCGGCGACCTGCGCTCGGCGGCCGACGCCATCCGGCTCTCCCGCCGCACGCTCGGCACCATCAAGGGCAACCTGTGCTGGGCCTTCGGCTACAACGTCGCCGCCCTGCCGCTGGCCGCGGCCGGGATGCTCAACCCGATGATCGCCGGTGCCGCGATGGCCTTCTCCTCGGTCTTCGTGGTCACCAACAGCCTGCGCCTGCGCCGCTTCCAGCCCGCCTGACCCGCCCACGCGACGCGGAAGGGCCCGGACCGCCCGGTCCGGGCCCTTCCCAGCGCCAACGCGCCGACGCGTCAGCGCCCGAGCAGCTCGCCGCCGTTGCAGTGCAGGATCTCGCCGGTGATGAACCCGGCCTCGGGCGAGGCCAGGAAGTAGACCGCGGCCGCGACCTCACCGGTCTCCCCGATCCGGCCCAGCAGGGTGCGGGCCGCCCGGCGGGAGACCTCGGCCTCGTCCAGCCGGGGGCCGAAGAACTCGGTGCCGGCCACCGTCCCGGGCGCGACGATGTTGGCGGTGATCCCGGAGGTGCCCAACTGGGCGGCCAGGAAGTGGTTCCAGGCGTGCAGCGAGGCCTTCGCCGCGCCGAACGAGCCGGCCCCGCGCAGGGCGGCGATCGAGCTGATGGTGACCACCCGGCCGGCGCCGGGGGTGAGCCGGTCCCGGATCGACTCGGTGAGCAGCACCACGGTCAGCACGTTGCGCTCGAAGTCGCCGCGCCAGCGGGCCAGCAGGGCGTGCGGCCCCGCACCGATCACGGTCTCCCGGCTGCCGGCGTTGTTGACCAGGACGTCGATCCGATCGGGCAGTTCGGCGAGCGCGGCCTCGACGGCATCGGGGTCGGCGAGATCGCACACCAGCGGGGTGACGTTCGGCCCGAGGTCCGCCGCGGCCTTCTCCAGGACCGCGCGGCGGCGGCCCACGATCACGACCCGTTCGCCCGCCTCGGCGAACCGCCGCGCGACTTCGTACCCGATTCCCGTGCCACCGCCGGTGACAACGACGTTCCTGGCCATCTGCGCACTCCCTCCCCAGCTCCGCCGCCACGCTGCGAGGGTGCGGGACGGTCCGTACCGGAATGCCACGATTCCTATCACGCTCGGTTGCCGTGACTGCGGGGAGGGTGACGTCGCGCGCGCGGGAACGTGTGATATGGGCTCGGCACGACGTGCACACGGAGCGTGGCGAGAGGCAGCTCACACCCCCCGGGCGTAACTTCTCGCACCCTGATACGTCTTAGGTTGGTAGTGCGGCAGTTTTCCGATGGGCGGAGACGCGACGAACGGCAATGCGTCCCCGCGCTTCCACCGACTGCCGCCGACGGGGCTCCGGCGGGCCCCGGGACGGTCGTCGACCTTGACGGCCTTCGCGCACGACGCCGGGGTTGCGGCGGGTCAGGGACGCTTTGAGCGGCCGTCCCCGGCTTCGGCCCGGCCCCGGAGTCGTGCGCCGTACGGTTCCGTCCCCGCGCGGGCGCCCACCCGGGCCCACCGCACGGGGACGCGGAAGGGCCCGGCCGCCATCTGGCGACCGGGCCCTTCCGGGTGCAGCGTCAGCGGTCGCCGAGGGCGACGTAGTCGCGGATCTCGACGCCGGTGTAGATCTGGCGCGGACGGCCGATCCGGCTGGTCGGGTCGTTGATCATCTCGTGCCAGTGGGCGATCCAGCCCGGCAGCCGGCCGAGGGCGAACAGCACGGTGAACATGCTGGTCGGGAAGCCCATGGCGCGGTAGATCAGGCCGGTGTAGAAGTCCACGTTCGGGTAGAGCTTGCGCGAGACGAAGAAGTCGTCCTTGAGGGCGTGCTCCTCCAGCTTGAGCGCGATGTTCAGCAGCTCGTCGTTCTTGCCGAGCTGGCCGAGGACCTCGTGCGCGAGCAGCTTGACCTGCGCGGCGCGCGGGTCGAAGGCCTTGTAGACGCGGTGGCCGAAGCCCATCAGCTTGACGCCGGCTTCCTTGTTCTTCACCTTCGTGATGAACGCGTCGACGTCGCCGCCGTCCTTCTGGATGCTCTCCAGCATCTCCAGCACGGCCTGGTTGGCGCCGCCGTGCAGCGGGCCCCAGAGCGCCGAGATGCCCGCCGAGATCGAGGCGAACAGGTTGGCGTGGCTGGAGCCGACCAGGCGCACGGTGGAGGTCGAGCAGTTCTGCTCGTGGTCCGCGTGCAGGATGAGCAGCTTGTCCAGGGCGTTGACGATCACCGGGTTGAGCTCGTAGTCCTCGGCGGGGACGGCGAAGGTCATCCGCAGGAGGTTCTCGACGTAGCTCAGGTCGTTGCGCGGGTAGACGAAGGGCTGGCCCATCGCCTTCTTGTACGCGTAGGCGGCGATCGTCGGCAGCTTGGCGAGCAGGCGGACGGTCGACAGGTGGCGCTGGCCGGCGTCGAACGGGTTGTGGCTCTCCGGGTAGAACGTGGAGAGCGCGCCGACCACCGAGGACAGCATGGCCATCGGGTGGGCGTCCCGCGGGAAGCCCTGGAAGAAGCGCTTGACGTCCTCGTGCAGCAGGGTGTGCTGGGTGATCTCGCGGTTGAACTCGGCCAGCTGGTCCGCGTTGGGCAGCTCACCGTTGATCAGGAGGTACGCGGTCTCGATGAAGCCGCCCTGCCCTGCGAGCTGCTCGATCGGGTAGCCGCGGTACCGCAGGATGCCGTTGTCACCGTCCACGAAGGTGATCGCGGACTTGTACGCGGCGGTGTTACCGAAGCCGTTGTCCAGGGTGACCAGGCCGGTCTGCGGGAGCAGCTTCGAGATGTCGAAGCCGGCGTTGCCCGCAGTGCTCTCGACGACGGGGTACTCGTACTCGCCGTCCTGGTACCGCAGTACTACCGAGTTGTCGCTCACGTCTTCCTCACCGACGAAATGAATCCTCTTCCAAGGTGCCCTGACTGTCTCTACCATCCCCCATCTGGAGGACAGCCGCGCACCCGGGGTGGCCCGAAAGGGCCCGCCCCTACAAAACCTGCTGCCGCAGCCGGTACGAACCGGACAAGATCGGCACCACCCTAGGCTCTGCCGTAAATCTCTTCACGTCAAGAGAACATTAGAGGCAACCATCCTGTTGGATAATCATCCAGTTGCCAGTCGATGATCGAGCGCCGCATGCCGTCGACCTGCACTGACGGTTCGCACGGCCTGGGCGATCGCCTTCCGTGACCCCACCAGTACCACCAGTTTCCTGGCCCTGGTCACAGCGGTGTAGAGCAGGTTTCGCTGGAGCATCATCCAAGCGGACATGGTGACCGGAATCACCACGACCGGGTACTCGCTGCCCTGCGAGCGGTGGATCGTGACCGCGTACGCGTGGGCCAGCTCGTCCAGTTCGTCGAAGTCGTACGGCACCTCCTCGTCCTCGTCGGTGAGCACCGTCAACCGCTGGTCGTCCACGCTGAGGGCGGTCACCACTCCCACTGTGCCGTTGAAGACCCCGTTGCGCCCCTTGTCGTAGTTGTTGCGCACCTGCGTGACCTTGTCCCCCACCCGGAACGTGCGCCCGCCGAACCGCCGCTCCGCCAGCCCCTCCCGGGCCGGCGTCACCGCCCCCTGGAGCAGCGTGTTCAGGTTCCCCGCCCCGGCCGGACCCCGGTGCATCGGCGCCAGCACCTGGACGTCCCGCCGCGGGTCGAAGCCGAACCGCTGCGGGATCCGCCGCGCCACCACGTCCACCGTCAGGCCGGCCGCCAGCTCCGCGTCGTCCTCCGCGAACAGGAAGAAGTCCGGCAGACCGTCCGTCAGCGGCGGCCTCCCCTCGTTGATCCGGTGCGCGTTCGTCACCACCCCCGACTGCTGGGCCTGCCGGAAGATCCTGGTCAGCCGCACCGACGGGATCGGGCCGCCCTCCGCCAGCAGATCCCGCAACACCTCGCCGGCGCCCACCGACGGCAGCTGGTCCACGTCCCCCACGAACAACAGGTGCGCCCCCGGCGGCACCGCCTTGACCAGCTTGTTCGCCAGGATCAGATCCAGCATCGAGGCCTCGTCCACCACCACCAGATCGGCGTCCAGCGGCCGGTCCCGGTCGTACGCGGCGTCCCCGCCCGGTTTCAGCTCCAGCAGCCGGTGCACCGTCGAGGCCTCCGCCCCGGTCAGCTCCGCCAGCCGCTTCGCCGCCCGCCCGGTCGGCGCCGCCAGCACCACCTTCGCCCGCTTGGCCAGCGCCAGCGTCACGATCGACTTCACCGTGAACGACTTGCCGCAGCCCGGACCACCCGTCAGCACCGCGACCCGCTCGGTCAGCGCCAGCCGCACCGCTTGCTCCTGCTCCGGCGCGAGATCGGCCCCGGTGCGCTTCGCCAGCCACTCCAGCGCCACCGGCCAGTCCACCCCGCCGAACCACGGCATCCGGTCGGAATCCGAACGCAGCAACCGCAGCAGCTGGTTGGCCAGCGAGACCTCCGCCCGGTGGAACGGCACCAGGTACACCGCGGTGATCGCCTCGCCCGCCTCCCCCGGCACCGACTCCCGCACCACCCCCTCCGCCGCGACCAGCTCCGCCAGGCAGTCGATCACCAGGCCCACGTCCACCTGCAGCAGCTTCACGCCGTCCGCGATCAGCCGCTCCTCCGGCAGGTAGCAGTGCCCCTGGTCGCTGCTCTGCGACAGCGCGTACTGCAAGCCCGCCTTCACCCGCTCCGGGCTGTCGTGCGGGATCCCCACCGCCTGGGCGATCCGGTCCGCCGTCAGGAAGCCGATCCCCCACACGTCCGACGCCAGCCGGTACGGCTCGTTCCTCACCACTCCGATCGAGGCGTCGCCGTACTGCTTGTAGATCCGCACCGCGAGCGAGGTCGACACCCCGACCCCCTGGAGGAAGACCATCACCTCCTTGATGGCCTTCTGCTCCTCCCAGGCCGCCGCGATCTTCTTCGTCCGCTTCGGCCCCAGCCCCGGCACCTCGATCAGCCGGCCCGGCTCGTTCTCGATCACCTCCAGGGTGTCCACCCCGAAGCGCTCCACGATCCGCTCGGCGAACCGCGGCCCGATCCCCTTGATCAGCCCCGAACCCAGGTACCGCTGGATGCCCTGCACCGTCGCCGGCAGCACCGTCGTGTAGTTCTCCACCGTGAACTGCCGCCCGTACTGCGGATGCGAGCCCCACCGCCCGTGCAGCCGCAGCGACTCCCCCACCTGGGCCCCCAGCAGCGCGCCCACCACCGTCAGCAGGTCGTTCCCGCCCCGGCCGGTGTCCACCCGGGCCACCGTGTAACCGGTGTCCTCGTTGGCGTACGTGATCCGCTCCAGCACGCCCTCGACCTGCGCGAGCTGGCGCGGCGCCTCCTGCCCCGACTGCGCCTGCCTGGCCACCGGGACCCCCTTCGACCGGTACGGGTGGACCTTTCGTTACGCACCGTACCGCCCGGCCACGACAAGCCCGCACCCGCGCCGGACCACCCCCGCGGCGGGACCGCCTCCGGGCCCCTGCCGAGCAGCGCCCCCGCCGAGCAGCGCCCCCGCCGTGCAGCGCCCCCGCCGAGGTGCCAGGCTGGGACGGGCAGGGGGGCACGATCGCGCCCGTACGGGCCCCGTCCGAGGAGCAGTGCCCATGCTCAACACCTCCTTCCGCCCCGGCTCCCCCGACTGGCTCGACCTGGGCAGTCCCGACACCCGGGCCTCCGTCGACTTCTACACCGCCCTGTTCGGCTGGACCTTCGACCCGGCCGGCCCCGAAGCCGGCGGGTACGGCTTCTTCCAGCTCGACGGCCGGACGGTCGCCGCCCTCGGCCCGCTCGCCGAGGAGGGTTCCCTGCCCGCCTGGACGCTGTACTTCGCCACCCTCGACGCCGACCGCACCACCGAACTCGTCGAACAGGCCGGCGGGCACGTCCGGTTCACCCCCTTCGACGTCTTCACCGCGGGCCGGATGGCCGGCTACACCGACCCGACCGGCGCCGAGTTCGCCGTCTGGCAGCCGCACGACACCCACGGCCTGGAGGTCGTCAACGAGGAGGGCAGCCTCTGCTGGGCCGAGTGCTACAGCGTCGACGCCGAACGCGCCAAGACCTTCTACCGGACCGTCTTCAGCTGGCAGGAACAGGACGTGCCACTCGAAGGCACCTCCTACACCGTCCTCACTCCCGCCGGCGCCGGCAGCGACGACGCCCACGGCGGCATCATGCAGCTCGGCCCCGAACAGACCGCCCGCGGCACCACCTCGCACTGGCTCCCCTACTTCGAGGTTCCCAACGTGGACGCCAGCCTCGCCATCGCCGACAAGCTCGGGGCCACCGTGCGGATCCCCGCCATGGACGTCCACGGCGTGGGCCGCCTCGCCCAGTTCCACGACCCGCACGGCGCCGTCTTCGCCGTCATCACCAGTGCCAAGCCCGGGGAGTGACGGCAAATCACCCCCGAGAAGGGGCCTGAGGGGGTTCTACGGGCGGTGGCGGCGGAGGTGCGGGGAAACAGGGCGCGCCTATCCTCTGATCATGACTGACCTGACGATCCGCCGGGCCACCGCAGAGGACCTGCCGGCGCTAGTGGCCATGCTCGCCGACGACGCCCTGGGTGCCGCCCGCGAGAGCCCCGACGACCTCACCCCGTACCGAGCCGCCTTCGCCCGCGTCGACGGCGACCCGCACCAGCACCTGGTCGCCGCCGAGCGCGCCGGCCGGACCGTCGGCACCCTGCAGCTGACCGTGATCCCCGGCATCTCCCGGAAGGGCTCCACCCGGACCGTCATCGAGGCCGTCCGCATCCACGCCGACGAGCGGGGCAGCGGCCTCGGCACCGAACTGATCCAGTGGGCGATCGAGCGTTCCCGCGAACTCGGCGCCGACCTCGTCCAGCTCACCTCCGACGCGACCCGCACCGACGCCCACCGCTTCTACGAGAAGCTCGGCTTCGTCCCGTCGCACGTCGGATTCAAGCTCCAGCTCTGAGGCCTTGAAGTTCCAAAGCCGCGGAAACGCAAAAAGACCCCCTCCCGGACGGGAGGGGGTCTTTTCGGAATAATTGTTCGGCGGCGTCCTACTCTCCCACAGGGTCCCCCCTGCAGTACCATCGGCGCTGTAAGGCTTAGCTTCCGGGTTCGGAATGTAACCGGGCGTTTCCCTCACGCTATGACCACCGAAACACTATGAAACTGTCAACCGCACCAACCCCGTGACCAAACGGGTTGGGGTCGTTGTTTCAGAACAACACAGTGGACGCGAGCAACTGAGGACAAGCCCTCGGCCTATTAGTACCGGTCAACTCCACCCCTCACAGGGCTTCCATATCCGGCCTATCAACCCAGTCGTCTACTGGGAGCC